>JBNJEA010000001.1:0-86635 GCA_051745395.1 Thermodesulfobacteriota bacterium
CGTTTTATCGCCAGTTTGCCGCCGTACAGGATACCATGACGCGAAATAGACTCATGGGCATATGCCGAGCACGTCGGGTAAAACCGGCACCGGGGCCCCAGCAGGGGGGAAAGCACCCATTGATACGCTCGTATTATCATCAAAAACAAAAACTTAACTATTACCGCCACCGTCAATCCGGTCAAATAAGCGCCCCAGCGAAGCGAACGCGTCTGCTGTGGGCAAACCGACTGCCGCTTTTCTCGCAATGACATTGATATCCCAATGCCCCTTGATCCGATGTTTGTTGAACCGGTAAAATTCGCGGACGATACGCTTAATCCGGTTGCGGACGACCGCATTGCCGGTTTTCCGGGTTACCGTGATGCCGATCCGGGATCGGTCCAAGTCATTGGGCCGAAAAGCCACAACAAAGTACCGATCGGAAACGCTTCGACCTTGCCTGGACAGGGCGACAAACTCCGAACGTTTCCGCAGTTTGTCGGCTTTTTGCAGTTGCGATCCGGTCAAGATCCGGCCCGGTTTTCATTGTATGGTTCCATTCAACGCGCTCATCGCCCGGCTTCGATTTTTTCGGCTACACAGTCAACCGTTTGCGGCCTTTGGCCCGCCGACGGTTGATGACGCGTCTGCCCTGTTTGGTGGACATGCGTTTTAAAAATCCGTGTTTTCTGGTCCGCTTGCGATTGCTTGGTTGGTATGTGCGTTTCATAATTCACCTGCCATTTTGATATGACGCACCCGCTCTTTTGCCGGATGCGAGAAGTTGAAATCGAAAAACGTATTTTTTTACCGCAATATAATCATTTTTGTCAAGACGCAAATCACCGCGGATTTGCCGAAAGCAACCCGCGGGCTATCCGTCGATGACCTCGGTGATTTCATATTGTTCAATATGGTATTCCGCCACCGGGTAAATGCCGATCTGCCGCCCGATCTGAGCTTCCAGCGTTGAGATCAAGCCGCTTTCCTCATCGAGGAGCAGGTCGGCAATGACGGGGTTGACCTTGAGATGGACGCGCGAACCGACTGCATCCCGGGATTGGCGAACAATTTCTCTGAAAATGTTGTAGCAGATGCTCTGGCGCGACAGCAGCATCCCCTCGCCTTCGCAATAAAAACAGGGCTCGTAAAGCATCCGGGGCAGCGACCGGACCACCCGCTTGCGGGTCATCTGGATCAGGCCCAGATCCGACATGGGCAGCACGTTGGTTTTGGCCTTGTCCTTTTTCAGGGCCTCTCTCAACGCGTTATACACCTTTTCCTGGTCGGATTTGGACTCCATGTCGATAAAATCGATTATGATAATGCCGCCCAGGTTGCGCAGCCGGATCTGGTAGGCGATTTCCTTGACCGCCTCCAGGTTGGTGCGCAGCACGGTTTCTCCGAAGTTGCGCTTGCCCACGTATCGGCCCGTATTGACATCAATGGCGACCAGGGCCTCGGTGATTTCGATAATGATGTATCCCCCGCATTTTAACCAGACCTTTTTCTTTAACGCCCGCTGGATATCGACTTCCAGGTTGTAGGCGTCAAAAATGGCCTCCTCGCCGGTATACAGCGATACCGAGTCCTTGAGCCGGGGCATGAACTTGGCAATAAAGGCGGCCACGGACTTGTATACCGCCGGCGAATCAATGGTGACCTTGTCGGCCTCATGGGCCAGCAGATCGCGCACGCTGCGCAGCGTCACGGTCAGTTCCTGGTGCAGCAGCGACGGCGCCGGCGCGGTTTGATGCTGGGCACAGATGTCATTCCAGAGGTTGTTTAAAAACTCCATCTCCTGGATCAGGGCCTGGCTGTTTACCCCGTCGCCGGCCGTACGCACGATATAGCCGTAAGGCGCCGGCCGATGGGTCTCCACGATTTCCTTTAAGCGGGCCCGCTCGGTTTCATCGCCGATCCGCCGGGAAATGCCGATATGATCCACGGTGGGCATCAACACAAGAAACCGGCCGGGCAGGGAAATGTAGGTGGTCAGCCGGGCGCCCTTGCTGCCGATGGGCGAACGGGCCACCTGGACCAGAATTTCCTGGTCTTCCTTGATCAGGGCCTCTATGGGCGCCTTGTCCGCCGCGCCGGCCGGCTCGTGGGCCACCTGGCCGTTGACGGTTTTGACCGGCGAGTCGCTGTCATCGGAATCATCGGGTTCGCCGGTCAAATAAAACTGTTCCTGCTGATTGGTCCGGCCGTTGATGATGTCATCGACATAAATAAATGCCGCCCGGTTAGCGCCGATATCGACGAAAGCGGCCTGCATGCCCGGCAAGACGCGCTGGATACGGCCCTTGTATATGTTGCCCGTGATATTGGATTCGTCCCGGCGCTCGATATAGATTTCGACCAGGATCCCGTTTTCCAGAAGGGCCACCCGGATTTCAGGACCCACGGCGTTGATGACAAGTTCCTTATACATAGAAAAAACCTTTTTGATATTTACAGCTGAAACCCTTCGTCGGCATCGATGGTTTCCGATGGGGGCAGCTTGACAATCTCGGCCCGGCAAAGCGCCGTCTCGGATACGGCAAAGACCTGCCGAAGCACTTCCGCCGGCCGGACCGAAGCCCCGCTCCCGCCGGCAAGCCGAAGCCACAGGCAATGGGGAGACAACAGTTGCATTTCCCGTACCAACTGTTTTAAATCGATGGTTTTCGGCTTCCCCTTTTTGGTCAGCCGGGTGAATTCAAAGGCCGGTGCCGCCCAAAAGGCCTGGAGCCGGGATGGATCAAACGCCGCTTCCGCCAGACAGATCCGGTACACAAAGGTTTCCGGCCCTTTGCCGGCGGCTTTTTCAATCACGTGACGGCAGTCGGTAACGGTTAGTCCCTCGGGCAGCTGCGCATTTACATCCGCGATGAGCCGGCCGCAATTCACCGAGTGCTCGAGAGTCATCCGAAACGACTCGCTCCTGCTTTCCACGCCCAGGGGCAGGGCGTCTTCGAAGACGATTTTCGGCTTGGGATGATAGCCGCCGGAAAACGCCATGGCGATTTTGGCCCGGCCGATGGCCCGGATCATGATATTGACCAGTTCCAGATGACCGAAATACCGGGCCCGGCCGAGCTTGGTATAAAAAACTTCCACATGGTCGCCGGTATTCGAATTTGCAGCGCCGGCCGCATCCGGCCGGCAAAAAAAGCCTGCCGTGCGGGAAGGCTCCTGCTGTGCAGCGATTTTCGGCGCCACCTGCTCAAAGTCGCAGACCCCGCATCCCTGGCAGTCATCCTGCCGGCAATCCGGTGTTGCGGTCTCCGTTACGGCCCTTTCGTATTCTTTTTTTAAAAACGGCTTGGCCACCCGGGTGTCGATATGGTCCCAGGGCAGGGGCGCATCGGGATGACTTCCCTTCTTCATCCGGGCAGCCGGGTCGATGCCGCATTGGTCAAAGGCCTTCTGCCAGGCGGCAAAATCGAAGGTATCGCTCCAGCCGTCAAACCGGCACCCCTGTTGATAGGCCCGGGTCAAAAGCGCGGCCAGCCGGCGGTCGCCCCGGGCCCACAACCCTTCGAGAAGGCTGGTTTCCGGGTCCTGCCACTTGAACTGCACCCCGCCTGTTTTCAGTTTGCGCCGCAGCCACTCGATTTTTTCCCGGGCACAATCTGCGCCGATCTGTTGGCTCCATTGAAACGGCGTATGGGCCTTGGGAATAAACGTGGCCACGCTGACATTGATCTGGGCCCGCTTGCTGTTGAAAGGCCGGCATTTTTTCAGCCGGCGCACCAGATCGACAATGGCGGACAGATCGGCTTCGGTTTCCGTGGGCAGCCCGATCATGAAATAGAGCTTGATCAACTGCCAGCCCAGGTCAAAGGCCGTGGAAACCGTCTCCACGATTTCGGCCTCGGAGATGTTTTTATTGATCACCGCCCGCAGCCGTTCGCTGCCGGCTTCCGGGGCGATGGTAAAGCCGGTTTTGCGGACCTGCCGGATTAAGCCCATCATTTCCGGTGTCAGCGTCCCCGCCCGAAACGAGGGGATGGAGACGGCCAACTGCCGGTCGCCATATCGGTCCGTCAACTGCTGCATCAGCGGCGTCAGACAACTGTAATCCCCGGTGCTCAAAGACAGCAGGGAAAGATCGCTGTAGCCGGTCGCCGCCAGCGCACGTTCGGTCAGCCCCATCAAGTGCGAAGGACCGCGTTCGCGCACGGGGCGATAAATCATGCCGGCCTGGCAAAACCGGCAGCCCCGGCTGCAGCCCCGGGCGACTTCCAGGCGGAGCCGGTCGTGGACCGGCCGGCCGAACGGTACAATCGGGGCATCGGGAAACGGCACCTGGTCGAGATCGGCGGCGACAGCGCGCGTGACATGATCATAGCCGGCAATCAGGGGCATTACCCGCTGCCGGCCGGCACTGTCGTAGTCCGGCTCGAAAAAGGCCGGCACGTAGACGCCTTCAATGGCGGCCCATTGCCTGAAAAGCCCCCGGCGATCTCCGCCGCCGCGGTCTTGCCAGTCCATATACGCCCGGGCCATCTCCAAAATCACCGATTCGCCGTCCCCGACGACCATGGCATCGAAAAAAGGGGCCATGGGCTCCGGGTTGACCGTACAGGGGCCGCCGGCGATCACGAGGGGATGGGCGCTGCTGCGATCGGCCGCATAAAACGGGATACCGGCCAGATCGAGCATCAGCAGCACGTTGGTATAATTGAGCTCGTATAACAGGGAAAAGCCGATAATATCAAACCGGGCAAGCGGCGTGGCCGTTTCGAGCGACACCAGGGGGCGGCCGGCGCTTTCCAGCTCGGCCGCCATGTCCGTGCCCGGGGCAAAGACGCGTTCTGCGGCGATATCGGTCTGCCGGTTTAAAATATGGTATAAAATCTGTATACCGAAATGCGACGTGCCGATTTCGTAGACATCCGGAAAGGCCAGGGCCAGGTGCAGGCGCACCGCCCCGGGATCTTTTCTGACCGCATTGATTTCCGTGCCGAGGTAGCGGCTGGGCTTGGTCACCCGGGGCAGCAAATCATCGATAACATTGGAATGCATTGGCTCTGATCCGGCTTGAAACGGCTTTATTGCATGCTGGCTTGAACGAATTCCAGCGTCTGCCGGACATCATCGCGGAAAAAACAATCCAGGCCGTCATGCCAGTTCTCCTCGGCCAGCTTGGTCCGGATACGCCGGACGACATCCTGGCGCGCCAGTTCCTTCATCCGGATAAACGGCCGGTTCGGCGTGTCGATCCACTGGGCGACCACGGCCTTGGCCCGTTCAACGAGCTGGTCTTCATTCACGATTTCATCGACCAGGGCAAGTTCTTTGGCCCGGTAGACATCGACCATCTCCCCGAAAAACATGATATCGCGGAACTTGAGATTGCTGTCGAAGCCAAAGCGCATGACCTCGTGCTGGGCGATGGTCAGCGGCAGCCCGATCTTGATCTCGGACATGCCGACTTTGATCTTGGGGTGCTCCTTGACGATGCGGTAGTCGGCGGCCATGGAATAGATCAGCCCGCCGGCGGCACAATGGCCGTTAATGGCCGATATCACCGGCTTGCTGCAGGCAAACAGGGAAGTTAACACCTTCTCCTCATACTCGAAAAACTCGACGGCCTCTGCCTTGTCCTTGAAATTGATAAAAATGGGCAAATCAAACCCGCTGGAAAAAAACCGGCCCTCGCCGGTCAATACAATGCCCTTGGGCACGGGGTTTTCGTCGGCTTCACGGATGATGTCGGCCAACTGCTGCAGCATCTCCCGGGTAATGGGATTGGTCTTTCCGTTTTTCAGGGTTACGATCTCGATGTCGTCCTGGCGGCTGGTTTCGAGCATGCGGTTTGTCTCCTTTTGTGACAGCGTATTCTATATTTTTGATAATATTGAAAATTAAAATACCAAAACTTTTGAAAAATATATTAAAATAGGAAATTTTTGCACTTGATGTCAAGCAGGAAAAATCGGTTTGACGCGGTATTTCAACGCCCCGGCACGAAATCGGCTGCGGACCGATTGACACGGACCGGTTTTCTTTATTATATACGGTTTCAATCCAATCCGGCAATCCCGGCGCCGGCCGTTTTTTAACCCAAATTAACGCGCAGCAAGGACGACTATCGATGATTACAATCAACGAAGCTTTTTTAAAGCTCCAGACCTCTTACCTGTTTTCCAACATTGCCGCCAAGATCGCCGACTTCCAGGAAGCTCACCCGGATACGGAAATCATCAAGCTCGGCATCGGCGACGCCACCCAGGCCCTGCCGCCGGCCTGCGTGTCGGCCTTTCACAAGGCGGTGGACGAAATGGCAGACGATGCCTCCTTCCGGGGCTACGGCCCGGAACAGGGCTATCCGTTTCTGCGGGAAAAAATCGCCGAACATGACTTCCGGGCCCGCAACGCCGATATCGGACCGGACGAAATCTTTATCAGCGACGGGGCCAAGTGCGATACCGGCAATTTCCAGGAAATTCTGGCCACCGACATCCAGGTCGCCGTGCCCGACCCCGTCTACCCCGTCTACGTGGACACCAACGTCATGGCCGGCCGCACCGGCGCCTTCAAAGACGGCCGCTTCGAAAACATCGTCTACCTTGAATGCAGGAAAGACAACGATTACACGCCGCCGCTGCCGGACGTGCCGGTGGATCTGATTTACCTGTGCTTTCCCAACAACCCGACCGGGGCGACCATCTCCAAAGCCGCATTGGCCGAATGGGTCGACTATGCGCGGCAAAACAACGCCTTAATCCTCTATGATGCGGCCTACGAGGCCTTTATCCGGGATGAGGAAATGGTGCATTCGATTTACGAAATCCCCGGCGCCCGGGAAGTGGCCGTGGAATTTCGAAGCTTTTCCAAGACCGCCGGCTTTACCGGCACCCGCTGTGCCTTTACCGTGGTGCCCAAAGACTGCCGGGCCTTTGACGCCCAGGGCAACACCCACTACCTGCACGGCCTGTGGAACCGCCGGCATTCCACCAAGTTCAACGGGGTCTCCTATCCCGTCCAGCGGGCCGCAGAAGCGGTCTACAGCGAGGCCGGGCAAAAACAGGTGCAGAAAATCATCGATGACTATATGAAAAACGCCGACCGGATCTGCCGGGAAATGGAAAACTTGGGCTACGACTACGTCGGGGGAAAGCATTCGCCCTACATCTGGATCGAGGCCAATACCGATTCCTGGGATTTTTTCGACATGCTGCTCAAAAAAGCCGGGGTGGTCTGCACGCCCGGGGCGGGCTTCGGCGCCTGCGGCCAGCGCCATATCCGGCTGAGTGCTTTTAACAGCCATGCCAATGTCGAAGCGGCCATGGGGCGCATCCGGGATGCGCTCGGCGGGTAAGGTTTTTTACACGATCTTTACAGCACCGCCGCGTTGATTTGCCGGCAAAGCCCCTGTTGCGGGGACAATTTTGTGCCGGTAATATCGATTACCGCCACGGCCCCCATCAAGGAGTTGGTCACCATCACCGTGTCGAAATCCGGGATTTCGCCGGGGACCACCCGCCGGTGGGAAATCTCAAAACCGCTGTCCGCCAGGTATTGCGTCACCTTTTTTTCCATCACCCCGGACAGAACGTGCGGCGAGACCGGCCGGATTACCGTATGGCCCCGGACCATCAAGAGATTGCCCGTATTGGTCTCGGAGATGCTGCCGTCGGCGTTGGTGATCAGCGCCTCATCTGCCCCCCGGGCTTTGGCCCACTTGCCGGCCAGCAGATAGTACAGGTAATTCAGTGTCTTGTGATCGGCCAGCGGGCTCTGGCGGGCATGCGGGTATGCCGCCAGAGACAACCCCGATTTCCGCAGTTGCGACAGGCGATGCACATAGGGGCGGGCCGTGACCACAAGAGACGGCCCGCCCCTATGTGCATCGCCTGTGCCCCGGGTGGCCATCAGCTTGACCGCCGCCGTGCTGCTTTCCAGCCCATTGGCCGAAATCACGGCCGCCATAATCGCCTGCCAGCTCAAATCCGGCGGCGTTGTTTCAAACAGCGTCTGCCAGGTGGAACAAAACCGTTCCAGGTGATCGTCCAGCCAGCAGGGCGAGCCGTTTTCCGCCCGAATGGTTTCGAAAAAACCGAAACCGTATTGGATGCCTTCATCGGTTACGGGCAGACAGACGTCGGATAAGGGCACGATCCGCCCGTTAAACCAGGCAAAACGGACCTCGGGGGCTGACGCGGCGCGGTTTTTAAACACCCCCATAACCGACCGGCCCTTGTCTATGGTTTCTTCGTATTCCTCGGCCGGGTCCGAATCGAACACCACCCCGCCGCCCACGGAAAACACCATCCGGTTGCCCGCGATGGTGGCCGTCCGGATGGCAATGGAGAGATCGGCCGTGTCGTCAAAGCCGATATAGCCGATCGATCCGGTATAGATATGCCGCCGGCAGGGTTCGAGTTCGTCGATGATTTCCATGGCCCGGATCCGCGGACAGCCCGTAATCGATCCGCCCGGAAAGGCGGCCCGGATCAAATCCACGCTGTCTTTGCCTGCTTGCAGCCGGCCCTCGACAATCGATACCAGGTGAAATACGTTTTCATAGGCTTCCAGGCGCTTGTGGGCGGTCACCTTGACGGAGCCGCCGCGGCAGACCCGGCCCAGGTCGTTTCGCATCAAATCGACGATCATGGACAGTTCCGCATCGTCTTTGCCGCTGGCCTGCAAGGCATCGGCATTGGCGCGGTCTTCGGCGGCGGTTTTGCCCCGCGGGCGGGTTCCCTTGATGGGCCGGGTTTCCACCTCTGTACCTGCGCGCCGGACAAAACGTTCCGGCGAGGTGGATACAATCCGGTGGTCGCCGGCGTGCACATAGGCGTAAAAAGGCGCGGGAGCGGTTTCAAAGAGGGTTTGAAACATCGCAAAAGAAGAGCCGTAAAAATCGGTTTCAAACCGCTGGGACAAATTGACCTGGTAAATATCGCCGGCGCGGATGTAGTCTTTCACGCGCTCCACGGCGGCCATATAGGACCTGCGGTCAAACCGGGCGGAAAATCCCGCACTGTTGCCGGAAAATGATTTTGCGGAGCCCCGCTTTGCCGCCAGCCGGTCATAAAACGCCTGCCAGGCCGCGTCACCGGTTGCGGCCGCAGAAGCCCCGCCGCCGGGTTTGCGCACCGGCACGTGCAATCGGTTTTCCCCGGTCTGCCGGTCATGGACGACGATTGCAGAGGGGGCATACAAACAAAGCTGCGGCAGGCCCAGGTCATCGATGGTCGTTTTGGGCAGCGTTTCGACAAAGTCCTTTAGATCATAGGCGAAATAGCCGAACAACCCCGCCGCAACCGGGCCGAACAACGCAGGGTCGCGAAAGCCGAAACCGTTTACAAGCCCCTGTACCATATCCAGCGGGTCGCCGTTTTCGCGCCAGACCTGATCACCGGCCTCAAAGACCACCTCACCGCCGTGGCTTTTCACAGCCAGCCAGGGTGCGGTGGCAAGGATATGATAGCGCGCCGCGTCATGGCCGCCGCCGCTCAACAAAACCACAGTGCCCGGCAGATCGGCAAACCGTGCGGCCAGATCCGTAAAGCCTTCCGCAGACGCCAAATTTTCCGTATGCACCCGCTCGATTGGGCCGGTAGAGGCGATGATGTTGCGTATTATATCCATTCGGGCCGGTTTTGATTGGGGGCTTGGTTTTTCGGGGGGCGATACCGGGTAAAGGCCATGGCCTCTTCGGCGATTACCAACCCGTTTTCCAGTTTTTCGGCCAGAGGGCCGGTCTTTAAAAAATTTTCCACCAACCGGAAGCCGCCCTCGGTCAAAAAGCTTTCCGGATGGAACTGGACGCCGTAGACGTCGAGTTTTGCGGCAGCCAATCCCATGATGTCGCCGTCTTCGGAAACAGCGTTTACGACAAGCTCTGTATCCCGGGGATCTGCCACCAGGGAATGATACCTTGCCGCCGTAAACGGATCGGCCACGCCGTTGAATATACCGGTTTTGTCATGGAACACCCGGCTGGTCTTGCCGTGCATCGGCACAGGGGCCCGCAGGGTCGTGCCGCCGAAGGCTTCATTGATGCACTGCATTCCCAGACAGACCCCCAGAATCGGTATACGGCCGGCAAAGGCCCCGACAACTTCAACGGAGATCCCGGCCGCCGCGGGATTTTTCGGACCCGGACTGATTACGCAATAATCCGGGGCAAGGGCCGACAGGGCGCCGACATCGATCGTATCGGCCCGGTATACCGCTATGGACAGATCATAAAGCGAAAACATCTGCACGAGGTTATGGGTAAAGGAATCATAATTGTCAATGACCACAAGCCTTGCCGATTTCATGCCGCCTCCCAATAAAAAAACGCCACCCCGCGGAGTCTGGGTGGCGTTTGCCTATTGCATAACTCTCTTGAAACGAAAAACACTTTTTTCGTATATCCTAATCGAGCCGTTTACCGCTGTCAAGCCCTGTGCGATGAAAATTCATTTCAGCTTGACACGGGAAGGGAAAAAAAATAGGATAAATAATTGGAAATTTTTAATCGAATATTCTACCAACCCGGGAAAACCGGCGCGCGCCATCAGAAACACACAGGAACGCCTTTAGATGAAACACATCTTTTTTTTCCTGCTCATTGCGGCTTTGCTCCCGATTGTCAGCTGCAGCCGATCCTTTCAGACGCAATACTTCGGCGTAGAAGATGAAGCCATTGTAGCGCCCAAAGAATTCAAAGAGACCATGGATGTCGTGGAAAGGGCCAAAAAAGAAGCCGCCGCCGATTACCAGTACAAAAAGATCGAAGAGGCCATGAAAAAAGGCAAACTGGCATCGACGACCTACTGGGAATGCTACGACGAAGAGGCCAAAGCCGTTCTGGCCCGGGCCCGGCAGGCCGCCCAGCGGGCGGAGATGTATCATCCCCAGCCGCCGCCGCCCGACACCGCCCGGAGCTCGGCCACGGTGGCCCCGCCCGCTGCCGAAAGCCCGGACGGACCAGAAAAACCGGATACAGGGTTTGCTTCCATTCCGCCGGTCATGATCCTGGAAACCGTCCAATTCCCCTTTGATGCCGCAACCCCCAAAAAGGGCGAAACCGACGAACTGGACAAATATGCGGCCATGATGCAATCGGCCTCCCAATTTGAAATCGCCGGCCATGCCGACAACCGCGGCGATCCGGGATACAACCAGCGCCTGTCGGAGCGCCGCGCGCAATCGGTGATCGAGAGATTAAAGGAAAAAGGCGCGGACGCAGCCGAGATGATCCCGGTGGGATACGGCGAAGGCTACCCCACGGCCTCGAATCAGACCGAGGCCGGGCGGAAAAAAAACCGCCGGGTGGAAATCCGGGCATTGCCCCCGGTTTTTGAAACCCCGGCCCCGCCGTATTATGCCGCCATGTCAGCCGGCACCGCCATCGCCGTGGTCCACTTCAATTTCGATTCCGATCAACTGCTGCCCGCCCATAAAGCCGCGCTCGACCACCTGGCCGACATGCTGGAAAAGGAACCTTCGGTTACCTTAGACGTCACCGGCTATACCGACAATACCGGCCCGGCGGGGGCAAACCGCGAGATATCGCAACAACGGGCCCGGATCGTTGCCGACTACCTGGCCGGAAACGGGGTTGACAATACGCGCCTGAGCGTATCCGGCCAGGGAGAAGCCGATCCGTTTGCCCCCAATAAAACCAGCCACGGGCGGGCGCTAAACCGCCGGGTAGAACTCACGATCTCCGAATAACTTCGCCCGCATGGGCCGTCCGAAAAACCGATTTAAACCTCTCCTGCATAAGGACTTTTTCCCTGTTTCTACACCCCGCCATGGACTGCTCAGGCCGACGGTGCCGGTGCTTTGTCGCCCAAGCGGATGAAAAAAAGACTTGAATCAAAATCCATGACTCGTTACACGCTTTCTTTGCCGGTTTTCTCCGCCGCCGGTTTTTTCACCGAATGGTAAGGGCGCAAAAAAACCCGCTTTTTCATTGTTTTACAAATTGGAAGAGATTACTTATTGTTATAAGGATTAACGGGACATATTTACCCTTTATAAAGGATTCGGAAGTTGACGCTTTCCGCGACGACAAAATTGCAACATGTCCTTGACCAGTTTTCCGGGGCCGATCACGTGCTGATATTAATCAACGCGGACCCGGATGCCATCTCCAGCGCCATGGCCTTTGAGCGCCTGCTCTGGCGCCGGGTCACCCGCATCAATATTTCAAACATCAACACCATTACCCGGCCGGACAACATGGCCATGATCCGCCTTTTTGATGTCACATTGATCCATGTGACCAAGATCGAACCGCATCATTATAACAAAGTCATCATCCTGGATTCCCAGCCGGCCCATAACGAAAGTTTTTCCCACTTCAAGTTCAATGTCATCATCGACCATCACGAGCCCACGGGCTATCCGGCGGCGTATTCCGATATCCGCCCCGAATACGGAGCCACGGCAAGTATTATGACCGAATATCTTAAAGCCGCCAAAATCAAGCCATCGGACAAGCTCGCCACCGCCCTGTTTCACGGCATCAAGACCGATACCAACAATTTCGAGCGCATGGCCACCAATGCCGATATCCGGGCGTTTCAGTTTTTGTTCCGCCATGCCAACATCCATTTGGCCCGGCGCATCGAGCAGGTGGACCTGCGCATGAACTTTCTCGATTACTTCCAGAAGGCCATCGCCGATCGCATTGTGGACAACACCCGGATTTTCGTCCACCTCGGCCCGGTGGAAAACCCCGACATCTGTGTGTTGATCGGCGATTTTTTCATGCGGGTCAACACGGTGACCTGGAGCATTGTCAGCGGCGTTTATGAAGACCGGCTCATCATTATCCTGCGAAACGACGGTCTGCGCAAAGAAGCCGGCAGTGTGGCCCAGAAGCTTTTTGCCGACCTCGGCTCAGCCGGCGGCCATAAAAGCATGGCCCGGGCCGAAATGCCGCTGGAAAAGGTGAAATCCCGAATCGGCGGACTGGAAAAACAGGCCATCCAGAAGTGGATTATGCAACAAATCGACAGCCTCCTGGCGCCCGAGGGCCATGAACAAGACAATGCCTGATACCATCAATGTGACGGAAAACCCATGAAATATTACCCTGTATGTCTGGATGTCAGCAACCGCGATTGCCTGGTGGTCGGCGGCGGGGCCGTGGCCGCGCGCAAGGTCAAAACCCTGGCGGAATGCAACGCCTGTGTTACCGTGATCAGCCCCCGTTTTACCGAGCCACTGGAGAAAATGAAACGGCAACCGGCCGTCCACCTGATCGAGCGCCCCTACGCCGCATCCGATATTTCCGGCCGGTTTCTGGTCATCGGGGCCACCGATGATGAATCGTTAAACCGTCAGATCAGCGCCGATGCCGAACGGGAAAATATTCTCTGCAACATTGCCGATGTGCCGGATGCCTGCAATTTTATTCTCCCGTCGATCGTGGACCGGGGCGATCTGATCGTGGCCGTTTCCACTTCCGGCAAAAGTCCGGCCTTTGCCCGGCGCCTGAGAAAATCCCTTGAAAATCTCTTCGGGGACGAATATAGGGAGTTTCTTCGGCTCATGGGCGCCATCCGGCACCAGCTGCTGGCCACCGACCACGCCCCGGAAGCCCATAAGCCGTTGTTTGAAACCCTGATTGACCGGGGGCTGCTGGAACTGGTCCGGGACGGCAAAACCGCAGATATCAACGGCCTGCTCCGGGAAGTGCTCGGCGAGGGCTATGATTACCGCAGCCTGATGCAGCCTGACACGGATAACGAATTAGGGCCCTGTAATGAATGAGTGGTTTTTGCCCATAATCGGATTCTACATCGCCAGTTCCGCCGGATACGGCGGTTACCTGTTCATCCAGAAAGAAGCCTATCACCGGGCGGCCTACGGCCTGATGGTGGCAGGTTTTGCCCTGCATACGCTTTTGGTGATAACCGAATGCATGCTTGCCGGCAGCATTGCGGTCCGAAACCTTCACGAAACGCTTTCCTTTGCGGCCTGGGCGCTGGCGGCGGTCTTTCTCGCACTTCGGTTCCGCACCCGTTTGAAAATCCTCGGGCTGCTGGCCGCGCCGTTTATCACCCTGATGACCGTGGCGGCGTTTTTCATACCCGACACCGCGGTGCACAGCAAAACCTCTTTTACCAACATCTGGGTGATCGCCCACGTGGTGATAATTTTTATCGGCGAAGCCGCCCTGGCCCTGGCGTGCGCGACCGGAATTTTGTATTTAATCCAGGAGCGCAGCATCAAGAGCAAAAAACACCGGTTTTTCTTCCGGCGGCTGCCGTCGCTGGAACTGCTCGACAGCACCGGATACGCCTTTATTATCACCGGTTTTACGGCGCTTACCGTCGGGCTGATCACCGGATTTGTCTACGCCCAGGCCACCTGGGGCCATTTCTGGAGCTGGGACCCCAAGGAGGTCTGGTCCGGTATTACCTGGCTGATTTATGCCGCGCTGCTCCACGAACGCCTGGTGGCCGGCTGGCGCGGCAGAAGGGCGGCCATTTTTGCCATTATCGGGTTTGCCGCCCTGTTATTTACCTTTTTGGGGGTCAATTTTCTGCTGGAGGGCCATCACAATGAATTTACCCGATGGTAAACCCGACAGCCCGAACCCGGCACCCGCGACCCAACCCCAGGAGCTGCCCCGGATTCTTTTGATCGGGTTAAACCATACCTCCGCACCGGTGGACCTCCGGGAATGCCTTGCGTTTTCCGACACGGAAACCAAAGGGGTCATGGCGAATTTAAAACGCCACGCCGCGATGGAAGAAGTGCTGATCCTGTCGACCTGCAACCGGATGGAAGTCCTTTTGACCACCCATGACCCGGCCGGTGCCGAAAAAACGGTAAAATCGCATATCGCCGAAACCAAATCCGTGCCGCTTCACCGGTTTGAATCCGCCATGTATCTATATACCGGCGATGCCGCCGTGCGCCACGTCTTCCGGGTGGCCGCCAGCCTGGATTCCATGATCGTGGGCGAACCCCAGATTTTGGGCCAGGTCAAAAGCGCCTACAAAACCGCCGTGGACAACAAGGCCACCGGCGTGATCATCAATCGTCTGATGCACAAGGCCTTCTCCATTGCCAAGCGGGTGCGCAGTGAAACCGGCATCGGCGACCGCGCGGTATCGATCAGCTACGCGGCCATCGAACTGGCGGGCAAAATCTTCGGCCGCCTGGAAGACAAAACCGTTTTGCTCGTCGGCGCCGGGGAAATGGCCGAACTGGCCGTCGAACACCTCCACCGCAGCGGGGCGTCCGGGCGGCTGTTTGTGGCCAACCGGACCTTTGAAATCGGCGTCGACCTGGCCAATCGGTTTGCCGGCACCGCCATCCGGTTTGCCGAAATCGGCGAAACCCTAAAAACCGCCGACATTATCATCAGTTCCACCGGATCGCCCGATTGGGTCATCACCAGAGATGACGTCCGGCCCATTATGCGCAAGCGCAGAAACCGGCCCCTGTTTTTCATCGATATCGCCGTGCCCCGCGACATCGACCCGGCCATCAACCGCCTGGAAAACGCCTACGTCTATGATATCGACGACCTGCAAGGCGTCATCGAGGAAAATATGGCCACCCGCGCCGACGAATCGGTGAAAGCCGAGCGCATCATCGACGAGGCCGTGCTTCGCTTCAACCAGTGGTACGACAGCCTAAACGTCGTGCCCACCATCAAGGACCTGCGGAAAAAACTCATGACCATCGCCGAAGCCGAGCTGGCCAAGACGACAGCTTCCATGGACGGGCTTTCCGAAGAAGACTTCCGGGCCCTGCAACGGATGACCGAGGCCATGGTCAAAAAAATGCTCCACGACCCCACGCGTTTTCTCAAAAGCCCCGGCACCCACCGCAACCGTTCCCTGTATATCGATGTGACCCGCCAAATTTTCAATCTGGAAGACGAATAGGCCGCAGCTGAAAGATTGCATGGCGTGTAGCGTCCATTTTGCCGCCATGGAGGACATCACATCATGCGGCTTGCTTTTTCGCCGTGCCATTGTTATACTTTTTCTGCCGAAACGGTGCATGGAAAATAGATAGGACCCCGGAATTTTCGGCCGGAAAAAAGGCGATAGCCGATTTTGCACTTTACAGACAAAAAACGGGTATGATAAGGAAGAAATCTTTAAAATGCATCTGGTTTTGTTCCCAAAGCATTTGCATTGAATCACAGGTAGTACTTCACTACTGGAAAAAGGACTGTGGGAATGGATGAAAAAGACATCGAATATTTCAAGGAATTGTTGACCAACCGTTTGGACGAGCTTCTCAATCAGGCCGGTGATACGGTCTCCGAGATGCACGATACCAAGGCAAACTTTCCCGATCCCACGGATCGGGCTGCCTATGAAGCGGATCGGAACTTTGAGCTGCGGATCCGGGACCGGGAGTACAAGCTGATCAAAAAAGTCAAAAAGGCCTTGGAGCGCATTGACGACGGCACTTTCGGCATATGCGAAAAATGCGGCGACGATATTTCCTTCAAGCGGCTCAAAGCCCGACCGGTCACCACGCTTTGCATTGAATGCAAAACCAAAGAGGAAGCCCACGAGAAAGCCCTTGGACTCTAAGCCGGGCACGATCGATCTCCACGTTCACTCCAGCGCATCCGACGGCAGCTTTTCCCCGGCACAACTCATAGAACATGCATTGGCCCTTGACCTTGCCGCCATTGCCATTACCGACCACGACACGGTGGCCGGTGCGGCAGAGGCCCTCGCCCACGGTATACAGCCCGGTCTTGAATTTTTAACCGGCGTGGAAATCAGTGCGGCGTACCCGCCGGCGTTTCCACAGGGCGGAAGCCTCCATATCCTGGGCTACGGCATCCGGACAGACCATGGCGGGCTAAACGCGCTGTTTGAAAAACAACAAAACGCCCGGGCGGACCGCAATCCTCTGATTATCGAAAAATTAAACGCCCTGGGCATTCCCGTGCGCTTAGATGCCATTGCCGCCGATTGCGGCAAACCGGCCGTGGCAAGACCCCATATCGCCGAATACCTGGTCAAAACCGGCCATGCCACAGACATTGATGAGGCTTTCGACCGATGGCTGGGAAAAGGGCAGCCCGCCTATGTGGACAAGTTCCGGGTTGCCGCCCAAGACGCCATCGCCCTGATACGAGATGCCGGCGGCCTTGCGGTCATGGCGCATCCGGTCCTGTTTGCACCCGCGCCGGATTGCCCCCTTGAAGAACTGGTAACCACCCTTGCCGCGATGGGACTTTCCGGTATCGAGGTCTACTACCCGGGTCAGACGCCGGCCCAGACCGAATCTTTTGAAAAGCTCGCCGGCCGGCACGGGCTGTTGATGACCGGCGGTACCGATTTTCACGGCGATATCAACCCCGATATCCAAATGGGCTCGGGGCTGGGCGATCTGGAAATCCCCTATGCAATCTTTGCCCAACTCAAAGACGCCCTTGATCGACTTCAACCGCAAGCAACGAAAAACAGCAAAACCCCATGACCATGAACCACCCCCTGCACGAACTCGAACAACATCTTTCCTACACGTTTTCGGACAAGACCCTGCTGGAAACCGCACTGCGGCACAGCTCCTATGCGCACGAGCAACCCGGGGAGATGGAAAACAACGAGCGCCTGGAATTTTTGGGCGATGCCGTATTAAACCTCATCGTCAGCCATCTGCTCATGGAGCGATTCCCGGCGTTAAATGAAGGCGATCTGTCACGGCTGCGGGCGAGTTTGGTCAACGAGGACCGCCTGGCCTCGGTGGCAAAAACCCTTGCACTGGGGGAATTTATAAAGCTGGGCAAAGGCGAGATGCAATCTTTCGGTCGGAAAAAAAAATCGATTCTCGCCGATACCCTGGAAGCCATCTTTGCCGCCATCTATCTCGACAGCTCGTTTAACCGGGTCCACGACATCGTGGGCCTTCATTTTGCCGCCCATTTCGAAACCATTGCCGGCATGCAGCCCGTCTACGATTACAAGAGCCTGCTCCAGGAACTGATCCAGAACCGCCACCACCAGATGCCCCAATACGAAATCATTGGGGAAAGCGGACCGGACCATGACAAAACCTTCCAGGTCGCCCTGACCATTAACGATTTCCGGACCGAAGGGGTGGGCAAGAGCAAAAAAAGCGCCGAACAGGACGCGGCCAAAAACGCCCTCGAACAGCTCCAATAAGTTCTGCTGCCATGGTTTTTTCCTGCAAACCCTTTGTCGTGCCCATCTTCATCCCCCACTCGGGATGCCCCCACCGCTGCGTGTTCTGCAACCAGGAGGCACTTGCCGGTACCGAAACCGCCATGCCGGCGCCTTCGGCCATCTCCGCCGAAATCGCCCGGTTTCTCGCCTTCCGGAAAAAAAACCGCCACCCGGTGGAAATCTCGTTTTACGGCGGCAATTTTCTGGGGCTCGATGCCGCTCTGGTAAAGACCTTGCTGGAAACGGCCGCCGCCTTTGTCGAGGCCGGCAAAGCCGACGGCATCCGGTTTTCCACCCGTCCCGATACCATCGACGACCAGCGCCTTGCCGCCATTTCCGCCTTTCCGGTGACCACGGTGGAACTCGGGGTCCAGTCCATGGATGACGCTGTGCTTTCCCGCACCCGCCGCGGCCACAGTGCCGATGATACCCGGCAGGCGGTTTCGCTGCTCAAAGCCCGCGGTTGGCAGACGGGATTGCAGATGATGGTGGGCCTGCCGGGTGAAAGCCGGCAGACAACCCGGACCACCGGCCGGGCCGTGGCCGCCCTTGCCCCGGATTTCGTCCGGATTTATCCCACCCTGGTGCTGCGGGGCAGCCGGCTTGCCATGTGGTATGAAGCCGGCACGTACAAGCCGCTTGAAATGGCCGACTGCATCGACCGCCTCAAGGCCCTTTACCGGATGTTTACCGGTGCCGGCATCCCGGTGATCCGGATGGGCGTGCAGCCCAACGAGGGAATCGATTCCGGAGACGATGTACTGGCCGGCCCCTATCATCCGGCCCTGGGCCACAGGGTCAAATCCGAACACTTTTTTGATGTTGCCGCCGATGCCATTGAAGCCCTGCCGCAGCAACCCGCACGCCTGGCCCTTTGCGTGGCCCCGCGGCAGGTCTCGGCCATGCGGGGGCTGAAAAACGAAAACATCGAACGCCTGCACCGCCGGTTTGCCGCGATTGACGACTTTGATGTAAAAGCCGATGCCGCAGTGGGGGAAATGAATGTGAAGGTATCGGTTGGATCGTGATCGGTGCTTACAAACCGGCGCGGTCCAGAAACCGCCGGTACTCGTACATTTTGGCCAGGGATTTGACCGCCTGTTCCGGGGTGGGGAAAAACAGGCCCTTATATTGTTGGTTTTCCAGGGAATAGACGGTCTTATCCGATTCGCCCCGCAGGATATTTACGCCGAGCACGGGCTTTTGCCAGGTTTCCATCAATGAAACCAGGTGGGCGATGTAGCGTTTTTCAAAGTCGTCGAGCGATTCCAGCACGGAATCGAGAAAGCCGTCGGGACACGACGGATCGGCCTTGTGCACGGAATCGGCCAACCGGTAGACCATGTGCCGGCGGCCCACGATGCCGAGATTGATCACCGCATCGCAGCCGTCCCATTTCATCAACTCCTCCATGACCACCATGGGAATTTCCGGATCGTTTTCGCCCACCAGGTCCACCGGGTTGGCATGGCTCCAAAACGGCGGCAAAATTTGACTGATCCGCCCGATCAGCTCCGGGCTCAGTTCCGGGACGGTCAAATCATAGTGTTCACACAGGTCGGAGGTCACCACGCCCCAGCCGCCGCCCAGGGTCATAATCGCCACCCGGCTTCCGCGGGGCAAAGGGATAGAGGAAAAGGCCGCGGACAGATCGAGCAGGTCCATGGGTTTTTCGACTTTCACGACACCGGTTTGCCGGCAGACGGCGTTGAAGACCTCGATGTTGGACGTCATCGCCCCCGTGTGACTCGATGCCGCCTTGTTGCCCGATTCGGTCTGGCCGCCCTTGAGCAGGATCACGGGTTTTTTCCTGCTGACCCGGCGGGCGCTTTCAAAAAACCGGCGGGCGTTTTTGACGCTTTCCAAATACACCATGACGGTTTCGGTGGTCGGATCGACTTCAAAGGCGTCCAGGTAGTCTTCTATGGTGATCATGGCCTCGTTTCCGGATCCGCAGAACGCCCGGATGCCCACGCCCTGGAGCTCGGCAAATGCCAGCAGCTGGTTGCCCATGTTGCCGGACTGGGCCACCACGCCGACCGTACCGGCCTCCGGACGCACATGGGTGCCGGTGCAGTAAAACTGGATATGCGGATTGCAGATGCCCATGGTATTGGGCCCGATCAGATAGATGCCGGCCTGCCGGGCTTGTTTTACCAGTTGCTGTTCCTGCCGGACGCCGTCCTGGCCGGTTTCCCCGAAACCCGAGGCAATGAGCAGCATGTAGGCAATGCCTTTTTCCTGCATCTGGGGAATTAAATCGGGCACTTTTTCGGCCGGAATCGTCACCACCGCCACATCGACGGTGCCGGCGATATCGGTGACGCGCTTATACACCGGCCGGCCGGCGATGGTGCCGCCCTTGGGGTTGACCAGGTAGATATCGCCTTCGTAGCCGCCCCCTATGGTATTGGTCAACAGGTTATAGCCCCATTTGCCGAGCTGGGCCGAAGCGCCGACAAAAGCCACGGAGCGGGGGTGAAACAGCGCGGCCACCACGCCCGGGTCAATGGGGGGCAGAAATTGCATTTTTTCGGCCGGCTTTGATTTGACCACCAGGGCATCCACTGCCACCGGCCGTCCATCCGGGCCGATTAACAGCGGATTAATATCGATTTCCGCAATTTCGGGATGTTCGATGCCCGCCCGGGAAATGCCCATCAATGTCTTGATCAGCAGGTAGCGGTCCGCGGCGGCTTCACCGCGGAAGGCATCGAGCAGACCCCGGGAGCGGATTTCATCGATCATGTCCGCGGCATCGATTGCAGACAGGGGCGCGACCCGGAAACTGACGTCGGACAAGACCTCGGTGAAAATGCCGCCGAGGCCGAACATGACCACCGGACCGTACTGGTCGTCTCGGAAAAGGCCCACCACGAATTCCCGCTTGCCGGTCACCTGGGGCTGAACCAGAAAGCCCTCCAACGCATCGCCGGCCCGATCGGCGATGGCGGCGGCGGCATCGGAAACCGAGGGATCATCGGCTATGTTTAAATGCACCAATCCGCCTTCGGTCTTGTGGAGCAGGGACTGGCCCAGGCCTTTTAGCACCACCGGATAGCCGAGGGTGTTGGCGGCGTCAACGGCCTGGTCGGCACTTTCGGCTACAATTTCTTCCACCACCGGCACGTCAAAGGATTTCAAAAACTGCTTGGATGCCCATTCGCTCAGGAAGATCCGCTCCGATCCGCCGGAATTATTTTGCCTTGTCATATCTCATGTCCTTATACAGGAGTAAACCGGATAACCGGGTTTAAAATATAATAGCGTCAAAAATTTGTCAAAGCACTTGATTGACGGCCACCGGCAAAAACCATGGCGTTTTTTTCCAAAATATTTTACCTTTTACCGGAAAAAAGGGAAACATCTGCCGGACCATCGGGGCTTGAAAACAACGATGGTGTTGTCTTGCAAACGGAGATCCAAATGACGAAAACCACCCCCAAACTTGCCTTGCTTTGCGCTTTGCTGCTGTTTGCTGCCTGTGAAAGTATATCACCGTTTTTTGCCAGCCCCGAAGTCCGTTTCGAAGACATGGAACAGGCAAAGGGTTCCATGCTGGAAAGCACCCTGCACTTTAGCTTCCGGATCCACAACCCCAACCCCCTGGCCGCCAAACTTGTCCGCGTCTTTTATACACTGACCGTGGCCGATCAATCGGTGGCCCGGGGTCGGATAAAATTAAACCACCGCATACCACCGGCCGGCACCCGGACCGTGGTGGTGCCGGTGGCCCTTCATTTCAGGGATTTCATCGCCGCCGCCCCCGGGTTTATCCACCGGGATACCATCCCCTATCGCATAACCGGAAGTTTTGAAATCATGGGCTTTAACCGGCCCTTTGCAACCAGCGGCGAGATTCAAAATAGCCGACACCGCCTTTTCAGAGGCCCGTCCCAATTGTATTGTGACCATTGACACCCAAAGCAAAACCCCCGCCGCCTTCCTTCTAAGGAACTCAAGGTTCAAGGTCTGGGGTTTACGGTATAAGGTAAAAAAATTCAAAGCCTTAACAAATGAACCCGGCTTAAGAGTTCCTTATAGGCTCAGTTTCCCGGGTCAAACCCGGGAGGGAATTACTTCCAAACACCGAAAAAGATACACAAAAAGATACAGTTTCATTGTATCTGCGGCAAACCGGCAAATCGTTCCCATTACAGGGCAAATATAGCTCTTTTTC
This sequence comes from Thermodesulfobacteriota bacterium, assembly GCA_051745395.1. Classification (GTDB taxonomy): domain Bacteria; phylum Desulfobacterota; class Desulfobacteria; order Desulfobacterales; family Desulfosalsimonadaceae; genus JBNJEA01. Next base: position 22,282 of record JBNJEA010000001.1, read on the forward strand.
TTTTTTTTCAGAAACGTAACGACCTACCTCTCTGCAAAGTCTTTCATACCAAGCGTTTCGCGATTTCGAACGATCACATTTTTATACTACCGTATATGATAGTATACAGTTTGCATGGTGCCGGGCTGGATTTTTTAACGAGTCGTCGATTAATTTTTTCTGTTCTCGCGTAAAGCCCCCAAGAGCGCCAAGCATGGCTTGAAAACTTTGCGGCTTTGCTTCTTGGCGCGAAAATTTGCCGTTACTGGAATAAATCGGATAACCGGGAAACGAATTTGCGGTTTTTGGAAAGGCAATCGGTTTCTTTAGTTGACCTGATAACTTCAATAATCAGAAATATCAAAATATTATAACATACAAACCGTTTTTTGTTCTTTTTTCAATCTATAGAATCTTCATTGGCATCGGCTTTGCATTAAATATAACCGTTATTGCAATTCAATGGGGCCAACGGTCCTTTACGGAAACCTTTTGAACGCAAAAAAAAAGGAGGCAGTAACGAAACACAAAAAATGATTCAATTTTTTGGGCACCAATTTCGGAATTCATGCAGATTTTTTTTGATTCCTGCCTTTTTATGGTGATCGATGCCCTGATCGATCCACCGCATGTCCTTTCCGGTTGGTGTGATTGTACCCGCTTAAATCCCCCCTTACCCCTCCCCTCTCATATTCCCCGATCCGATTTCGGATCGGGGAATATGGGCCGCCCTGCTTGCCAGCAAACCCCGCAGCCAACAAAAAGACACACCCGATTCGGACCTAAACCGCAACGCAGCGTTGTTTTCGGAAACGGTATCATATCCGGTTGAGCGTTTCAGCTTTTTTAAAAATCAGACGGAAAAACCGCTACGTACGGCAAATGCGGAAAAAAATAAGCTGCCGGATTTTTGACCAAATGACAGACTTTTGACACCCGGGACAAATATTTGACATCTTCTGCCCCCGATCCGGTCCTTTCCGGCCGAATAACCGATTGAGAATAAACATTGCTTTTTCGGGAGACGTTATTTATTTTTAGGATGGATTTTCACAAAAACTCGACTTTTCGGCACATGCAGGCTTTTCATAACTTCCGTTTTAACCATTATATATCCGAGCGGGGCCCATGAAAGACGAACCCACAGTCATCAACCAATTCGAGTGCCGATTGATATCAAACCAGGCCAGGGGCGCGCCCGTCATTTTTCTGCACGGCTACATGTTTACCAGCGATATATGGAATGAAATCGGGTTGCTCCGTGAACTCGAAACCCGCCGAATTCCTTTTACAGCCGTTGATATGCCCTATGGCAAACTCAGTGAATGCCAACCCAAATCCAATAACCCGGATGAAAATGTGGCCATCGTCGCCGCCATTGCCGACAGCCGGCCGCCGGTGATCGTCGGCGCCAGCCTGGGCGGCTATATCGCCCTGAAATACAGTGTCAGCCACCCTGTTGCAGGCCTGCTCCTGGTTGCCCCGGTCATGAGCCTTCAAGAAGATCTGACCCGTCACTATCCCGATATGGATGCAAAGGTCCGCATTGTCTACGGGGATGGCGACAACATCGTATCCAGAAAAGAGATGAACCGGTTGTCCCGATTATTTAAAACCGAGCTTTGCGTCTTTGAAGCCGCCGGACATCCGGCTTACATGGATGATCCGGACCGATTCGGCAAAGAGGTGGTGGATCTGTATACCGCCGCCACCGCTACTGAATCCCTTTTTTGAAAAATTCGTCGGTTTCCGTGATTTCATCGGGCCGCTGGGTGTGCTCGCGGGGCACTGTTCCTTCCTTGAAGCATTCGTATATCACTTTTTGGGATGCATTGCTGGGCCGCAGCCCGGTTTTGGCATCAATCTTGGCAAACACTACGTTATCGGGCACCGGAAAGACACGCTCCGGCTTGCCCTCCAAAACCGTCTGCATATAATCCAGCCAGATGGGGCTGGCCGCCCGGGAGCCGGTTTCCTTCTCACCCATTGACCGCTCCTGGTCAAAGCCCACCCATACCCCGGTGACATAGCGCGGCGTGTAGCCCATAAACCAGGCATCATTTAGGTTATTGGTCGTGCCCGTCTTGCCGGCCACCGGTCGATTCAATGCCTTGATCCGCCGGCCGGTACCATGCTCGACGACTTCTTCGAGCAAATGGGTGATGATATAGGCGGTGCTTTTGTCGATGACGCGCTCCGGTCCGGGATCGCTTTCATAGATCACTTTTCCGTTTCTGTTTTCAATCCGATCGATAAACACCGGGGCGATGTATTGCCCCCGATTGGCAAACACCGAATAGGCGCGGACCAGTTCCAACAGCGACATGCCCGACGAGCCCAGCGCCAGGGAAAGATTGCGGTCCAGGTGGCTCGTAATGCCCAGATCGCGGGAATAGTCGATGATATAGTCAATGCCGATGTCGCGCAGGATCTTGACAGTGATCACGTTTCTTGAGTGGATCAGCCCGTCGCGAAACAGGGTAAATCCATGAAAGGTTTTATCGTAATTCTTGGGCTTCCAGGTAAAATCCTCCTTGGTGTCCTCAAATACAATGGGGGTGTCGGCAATTACGGTGGCCGGGGTATATCCCTTGTCCAGGGCCGCTGCATAGATGATGGGTTTAAAGGCAGATCCCGGCTGCCGGCGGGATCGGACGGCGCGGTTGAACTGGCTTTGGGCAAAATCGCGGCCCCCGACCATGGATTTGACGTGACCGTTGTCCGTGGACACGGACATCAGCGCCGATTGGACTTTCGGCGTCTGTTCCAGAAAAAGCCGCCACCGGTTTTGCTCGGACTGCCATTTTTCCAGCCGCACCCGGATGACATCGCCGACATCCAAGACCTCGCCGGGGCTTTCGGCCACAACCCGGCTTTCGGCCACTTCCGGGGCCGGCTGAAGGGCCCAGCGCATGTCTTTTAACGCAATGGTGCCCACCGCCTTTCCGATGCGCACATCGACCCGGTCGGCCCCGTCGTTGACAGCAATGACGACCCCCTTGGTGATTAGATCTTTGTGCAGGCCTTTTTTATCGATTTTTTCCTGAAGCCCGCGGCAATAATTTTCAATTTCCTCTTTTTCCAGGTGCCGGATCGGCCCCCGGTATCCCCGGCGCTTGTCCAGTTCGCGCAACCCCGTTTCAACGGCGTTGCGCGCGGTCTCCTGCATTTCGATATTGACGCAGGTATAGACCTTCAAACCGCCTTTATAAAGTTTTTCCCGCCCGTATTTTTCCTCTATCATCTGCCGGACATGTTCGGCGTAATAGGGCACGTTGTCCATAAACCAGTTCGGCCGGCTTTTGACGGCCACGTTGGTGGAAATGGCCTCCGATGCCTGGGCGTTGGTGATAAAGCCTTCGGCCACCATGCGGTTTAAGACATAAATCTGCCGATCCTTGGCGCGCTGGAGATGGCGATGGGGCGAATACCGGCTCGGGGCCTGGGGCAGGCCGGCAAGCATGGCGCATTCGGCCAGGTTGAGCTCCTTGGCCGTTTTGCCGAAATAATTCTGGGCGGCAGCTTCGACGCCGTAGGCGCCGTGGCCCAGATAAATCTGGTTCAAATACAGGTACAGGATTTCATTTTTTAAAAAATACTTGTCGATTCGGTAGGCCAGTATGGCTTCCTTGAGTTTGCGGGTATAGCTGCGCTTCGAAGTCAGAAAGAAGGACTTGGCCACCTGCTGGGTAATGGTGCTGCCGCCCTGGACAATGGTGCCGGCCTCTATGTTTTTCGAAAAGGCCCGGACAATGCTGTAAAAATCGATTCCCTCGTGTTGATAAAACCGGGCATCTTCGGCGGCCACAAACGCTTTTACCAACTGGTCGGGCATTTCCGACATGGGGATGACAATCCGGCGTTTCTTGTAAAACTCGGCAATTTTGCGGCCGTCGTCCGAAAAGAAACTGGTGACCACCGGCGGCTGATAATCCGCCAGGGAAGTGATTTGGGGCAAATCCCGGCTGAAATAAAAATACACGGCGCCAATGGTGACACCGCCGATGATCAACCCCGCCAGCACCAGCCGCAATATCCATTTTAAAACTGCCAAAAGCCATCGCTTCATCGCATCCACTATCCTTTCAATTGAGTCTTTTTCCGCATCAAGGAGTTATCATATATGCATTATAAAGGCAAGTCACCGGATCGGCAGACAAACCATTGTAAAAAATAAAAATTGACATTATCTTTTCAAGTAAGATAAGGAAAATGACAATCATAGGCCGAAGCCTATTTTTCATTGCGTAAAACATCACAAATTCGACAATTTCATCTGAAACCGGCAGAATAAACCACGAAGGCAACGTATCATGAAGGTACGCATTACCAGTGGTTTTTTTTTGTTTAAAAACCGGAGGCCAACAGAACCGAGGATTTGACCGCTCCACTCGGAAAAAAGAACGGATTTGGAACCCGGACCGATGTTGCCGGTCAAATTTCACCCCTGGCAAAACAAATCAATTCATCCGGTTTAATAGGGCAGGAAACATAGCATGCATATCAGCGAAGGCATCCTTTCATGGCCGGTTCTGGCCGCCGGAGCGGCCGCCGCCGGGGCGGGCACCGTAGTGGGACTAAAACGACTCAACCACGAAGATATCCCCAAAACCGGTATCATGTCGGCCGCTTTTTTCGTGGCCTCCCTTATCCATGTGCCGCTCGGGCCCTCAAACGTTCATTTAATCCTAAACGGCCTTGTGGGGCTGCTGCTGGGCTGGGCCGCATTTCCGGCCATTTTGGTCGCTTTGCTGCTCCAGGCGATTTTTTTCCAATACGGCGGCATCACCACCCTGGGTGTTAACACCCTACTCATGGCCCTGCCGGCCGTGCTGTGCTATTATTTGTTTCATCCGTTAATGAAGAAAAAACCGGGGATTTACCTGGCAGCCGGTTTTGCCTGCGGGGTTTTGGCCGTGTTTTCAAGCGGCCTGATCCTGGGGGCGGTTTTACTTCTCACAGGTCAGCATTTTATGGAAGTCTCAGTACTTGTGGTATCAATACACATTCCCGTTATGATCGTGGAAGGTATTGTGACCCTGTTCTGTGTTGGCTTTTTAAAAAAAGTACAACCCGTATTGCTGGAAAATAATTAATATGAAAAATCGATATTTATCCGTATTCGCAACACCGTTGATGGTATTGGCTATATCATCGGCCTTTTCGGCATTGCCGCCTGTGTGGCATCGAGAAGGAAAGAAACCATGATCGAAGAACCCTTTGCCCACGGCAACTCGATCCTCCACCGTCTCGACCCCCGGGTCAAAATCGTCACCGCCGTGGTCTATTCCGTCGTGGTGGCCGTGGTCTACCAGTTCCCCGCCCTGGCGGCCGCGTTTGTCATTTCAACGCTTCTGCTCCGTATGGCCGGGCTGAACCTGAAAACCGTTGTCAAACGGCTGGCCCTGGTCAACGGGTTTGTGCTGATGTTCTGGTTGATTTTACCGTTGACCGCCAACGGGCAAATCCTCTATCAATGGGGACCGATGGCCATCTATCAGCCCGGAGTGATTATCGCCGCCCAGATTACCTTAAAATCCAATGCCATCTTAATGGCCCTGATCGCGCTGGTGGCCACCATGCGTTTCGCCACGCTCGGCCATGCCTTGAATCGCCTGCGCTTGCCGGAAAAATTTGTTTTTTTATTCATGTTGACCTATCGCTATATTTTTGTCATTGAAGCCGAATACAAACGCATCTGGCGCGCGGTGAAAATCCGGGGGTTTTACCCGAAAACCTCCATCCACTGCTATAAAACCTATGCCTATATGATCGGCATGCTCTTTATCCGGGCCGCCAACCGGGCGGAACGGGTATACCGGGCCATGCGGTGCCGGGGGTTTACGGGCCGCTTCTACAGCCTGGCCGAATTTCGCCCCTCGGCCGGCAGTTGGATCTTTTCGACCTTTATGGCTTTCATTTCCGCCGGCCTTATCTTTCTGGAGTGGTTTTCCCATGGTTTATGATCCACCTCAATCTCCTGTCATTTCCCTGCGGGGTATCCATTTTAGCTATCCGGGACGACAGGCGGTATTTTCCAACCTGGATTTCGATTTTTACCCCGGCGACCGGGTCGGTTTGCTTGCCCCAAACGGCAGCGGCAAAACCACCCTGTTTCATTTGATCATGGGCCTGCTTGCACCGGATGCCGGCCGCATTGAAATCTTTTCCAAACCCGTGGTCACGGAAAAAGACTTTGTCGGCGTGCGCCGGCGGATCGGGCTGCTGTTCCAGGATGCCGACGATCAACTCTTTTCCCCCACCGTGATCGAGGATGTGGCCTTCGGGCCCTTAAACATGGGAAAATCCAAGCAGGACGCCATTGACATCTCCCGGCGCACCTTGTCTTTTCTGGGCTTGTCCGACTTTGAGGACCGCATCACCTTTAAACTTTCCGGCGGGGAAAAACGCCTCGTTTCCCTGGCCACCGTGCTTGCCATGAACCCGGAGGTTTTGCTTCTCGATGAACCAATGAACGGCTTAGACGCCGATACCCGGTTAAAACTCAAAGAGGTATTGGACACCATCGATATTTCCTACATGGTCATCTCCCATGACATCGATTTTTTAATCGAGGCCACCGGTACCATCTATACGCTCACAGACGGTCGGATCATGAAAGATGAGAAGGATTACGTCCACCGCCACGATCACGCCCACTTGTTCGGGCATGTGCCGCATCAGCATAAATGATGGCAAAATAAAAAGTCCAATATCTGCGTTGCCATCTGAAACCGACTTTTTACGAGACCATCACAAACAGTGCCCGGACAAGTGTGGGCGTTTAATAGACATTTTCTTATTCGGGTTTGAAATCCGGCATAAAATACGTATATTATAATTAAAACAGATAATTATTTTAAACAGAAATATCCAGCAGACAAGGAGATACGGAGGAGAAAGATGGCAGTCGAAGCATCCGACAAGCCGGACACCCCGTTGACCCGGGTTTTTGATCAGCTCGCTGACGGCATTGACACCGCCGACGGCCGGATTTTTGCAGATTCCATCCAGCGGGGCCGCTTCCAGGAAGAACGCAACATGACCCTGTATTTTCAAATCGGCGACAGAAAATGCCGCCTGATGCAGGCCACCATTTTTTTCGGCCGTTCTGCCATATTTAAACCATGGGCGGAATTATACAATATCGAAAACCGGTTGCTTATCGACAATAAGACCTTTATTTTCCCCGATTCCGACCTGGAATATGGGGTTATTGAACTGCTGCTGCCGGTCATCGCACCGGGCGGTAAAATATTTGTGGAATACGAAAACGATCCGGAAACCCGAAAGGCCCTGGAAATCGGTGTTCCCGCCGCAGCTTCGCGCATGGGCTATATTTTGTTTCAAAACGGGGCCACATGGTTTAAAGACTGGTATTTTTCCGAAGGCTACATGGAAGGCGGCAGAAAACTCCAGGGGGAAAAGGCCATCAAACCGCAAGTAAAAAACCGCCACATGGAAAACATCGTGCACCAGTTACAAAATTTCCTGCAAACCCGCCCCGAATCACAACGCGAAAGCGAGGCGATAAACCGGGCCATCAAGCGGGCAAAAACCGTACTGGACTCACTCGGTGGCACCTAAATTTAGATGGCGTATAACCGGTAAAAAATGCCGCGAGGGAGGCCTTTGAAACTTTGCGGCCTTGCGGCTTGGCGCGAAAATGCAATTGCGGTTACCGGAGTAAATCCGGATCACCAAATTTCGCTTTTGCCCGGCCCTATTATTCCCCTATGATTCATTGATATCGGTTGGGCTGCGATCCGACTTTCCGCGGACGATCCGGTATACACCGACCATCCGGTATACAAATCCGATCACCAGCACGAGGCTGATCAGGATGATCAGGTTGGAAGCAAAAAAACACATAATAAAGTCAAAGGGGTCGTTTAACCGATATGCGTGGATTACGAGCTCAATGCCGACATACAGAAAAAAAAAGGCAAACAGGACAAGAATGATTTGCCAGGGCCACCATAAATATCTATAATAAATCATTTTTATTTTTCGAAACAGTTCCGGTTCCTCCATGGTTATCCCCTTGACAATTTAATATTGATATTTTGTTGATAACCGAATAGTTTTAAACAATTTTCAATGGCCGGATCAAAACGCATATTTTTTCAATGAAATGTAAACCAATTATTCAATAGCAAAATTAAATATTTTATCTTTTAAAATAAATATGTTATCAAATTCTTTAAATTATTGACACCCCTTATTATTTAATAATGGTTTTTAAATTAAAATAATATATAAGGAAAGGGTATGCGGATAACAATACAAAAAAATGATCTCTCAGATGTACTGTCTCGGATACAGGGGTTAACGGGCCGGAAAACCAGTCTGGCTATTACGGAAAATGTATTGATGAAAACCGCAGACACCGGCATCACCCTGGCTGCCACGGATCTTGAAACCGGCTTTGAAGGTTTTTTTTCGGCTCAAATCGAAGCCGAAGGCGAAGTGGTTATCAATGCCCGGAAATTCGGTGAAATCGTAAAAAATTTTCCCACTGACGCCATCCGGATTCAGGAACTGGAAAACCGGTGGATCGAAATTTCGTCCAACCAGGTTGAATACCATATCGTCGGGATGAACCCAGAGGAGTTTCCCAACATTCCCCGGGTCGACGAAATCAATTTTTTTTCCATGGACAGCCAGGCCCTGAAGAAAATGATCGAAAAAACCGTGGCCGTCGCCGTGGCCGGAGACGAAAAACGCGCCCACATGATCGGGGTCAACATGGAGCGTTTGGACGGCGACGGCAACAAGACCCTTCGGATGGTGTCAACCGATATCAAGCGACTGGCCAAGGCCGACTACCTGTGTGACCCGGATTCGGGCATGGAAGCGGCCGACGGCGTTATTATCCCCAAAAAGGGCCTGGGCGAGGTCAACAAATTCCTGGAGCCGGAAGGCACCGTGGAGCTCGGGGTCAAGGACAACCATTTTATCGTGAGAAAAGAAAATGAATACATCATTGTTAACCTCCTGGAAGGCATGTTTCCCGCCTACCAGGAACTGCTTTTTCCCGATTCGGCCTATGACATCACATTTGAGAAAGACCTTCTGGTGATGCTGCTCAAGCGGATGTCGATTCTGACCTCGGATGAATATCGCGGGGTGATTTTTCACTTTGACAATAATGAATTCACGGCCCGCACGGTCAACGCCAGTCTCGGCGAATCCAAGGAATCCATGGCCATTGAATATGAAAGAGAACCAATGGAAATCGCCTTTAACCCGAAATATTTTATCGAGGCGATTCATTTTATTGCCTCGGACAAGGTGCTGCTCAATATAAAGGATCCCGACAGCCCGTGCATTGTCCGGGGTGCAGATGAATCTTCGTACCTAAACATTATTATGCCGATGAAAATATAATGGACGCACAACATATATACGATGAAAACAGTATTAATGTCTTAAAGGGACTCGAGGCCGTTCGTCGCCGGCCTTCCATGTATATCGGAAACGTGGATTTCGAGGGGCTTCATCATTTAATCTATGAAATCGTGGACAACAGCATCGATGAAGCCATGGCCGGTTTTTGCGACACCATCCATGTCACCGTCCACACCGATAAAAGTGTCAGTATCACCGACAACGGCCGGGGGATTCCGGTGGGCATCCACGAGGAGGAACAGATCCCGGCCCTGGAAGTGGTGCTGACCAAGCTTCATGCCGGCGGCAAATTTGATCACGATTCCTACAAGGTATCGGGCGGTCTGCACGGTGTGGGCATATCGGTGGTCAATGCCTTATCGAGTCAGCTCGAAGTCGAGGTCTACAAGGAAGGCAAAATTTATTACCAGTCATTTGCCTTCGGCGATAAGACCAGCGAACTTGAGGTGATCGGACAGACGGAAAAGCAGGGCACCCTGATCCGGTTTAAGCCCGATACCGGTATCATGACAACAGATGAGTTCGATTATAAAACGTTAAACCGGCGGCTGCGGGAACTGGCCTTTTTAAACAAGGGCCTGACGATTATCGTCGAAGATGAACGCACCGATGAAAAGGAAACGTTTTGCTATGAAGGCGGTCTGGTGGAATTTGTGCAGTATTTAAACCGCCGCCATACACCGCTGCACGATCCGATCATAATCGAAGGCGAAAAAAACGACATCCAGGTCGAAGTCGCCATCCAGTACAACGATACCTTCAATGAAAAGCTGTTTTCTTTTGCCAATAACATCAACACGGCAGAAGGCGGCTTTCACCTGATCGGCTTTAAAACCGGCCTGACCCGGACGTTGAATCAGTATGCGCTCAGTTCCGATCAGTTGAAAAAAATGAAGTCCAAGATTACCGGCGATGACGTGCGTGAAGGCTTGACCGCCATTATCAGCATCCGCATCATGTCGCCGCAGTTCGAGGGCCAGACCAAGACCAAACTCGGCAATTCCGAAGTAAAAGGCGTGGTCGAATCGCTGATCAATGAAAAACTATCCATGTTTTTGGAGGAAAACCCGGGTATCGGCAAAAAGGTAATCGGCAAGGCCGTGGATGCGGCCCGGGCCCGGGATGCGGCCAAGCGCGCCCGGGATTTGGCGCGCAGCAAAGGCAGCATGGTCGATTCAACCCTGCCCGGCAAACTGGCCGACTGTCAGTACACCGATCCCGCAGCTCGGGAAATCTTTATTGTGGAGGGCGATTCCGCAGGCGGCTCGGCCAAACAGGGCCGCGACAGAAAGTCCCAGGCCATATTGCCGTTGAAGGGCAAGATCTTAAACGTGGAAAAGGCCCGGTTTGACAAGCTGATGCGAAGCGAGGAAATAAAGAACATGATCACCGCGCTGGGCACCGGTATCGGCAGCGAGGAATACGATATTGAAAAGATCAAGTATCACAAAATCATTATCATGACCGACGCCGATGTGGATGGATCGCACATCCGGACCCTGCTGCTGACGTTTTTTTACCGGCAGATGCCCGAGGTCATCGAAAAAGGATATCTCTACATCGCCCAGCCGCCGTTGTTTAAACTCGCCCGCGGCAAATCCGTGTCGTATTTGAAAGACGAAAAACAATACATTGAGCGGATCTTGCAGCGGGCCTGTGATGAAAAATATATCAAAGCCGAGCAGGATGCAGCCGAAGATGCCGTCTTAACGGGGCGGGAGTTTTATTTGTTTGTCACCGACATGGCCGAATATCTGACCGTACTGCGGCGGCTGGAACGCCACGGCATATACGGGGACTTAATCGAATTAATGATCAAGCAGGGCGTGGAAGAAAAAAGTTTTCTTCAGGATTACGACAAAATGGCGGCGTTGAAAAACCGGCTGGAAGAAAACGGTTATGTTTCCCGGGAACCGGCCTGGAACCCGGAACGAAATGTCTATGAACTCATGGTGTACCCGGTGCAGTCCGATGAGGTGGAGCAGATGTTTAAAGACATTTCCGAAAAACAGCAGATTATGGTCAAAGTCGGGCGGGGGTTGGTCCATTCCAAGGATTACCAAAGCGCCCTGGTTCTATATAAGGGCATTGCCGCCTATGATGCCGACCGGTTTACCGTCTATCCGGTGCAAAAGGATGAAAAGGCGGCTGAAAGAGGCGAACCGGTGGTGGTGGAAAACAAAGAGGCATTAACTGCCTATTTGATGGAAGAAGGCAAAAAAGGATTGTCCATCCAGCGTTACAAAGGTCTGGGGGAAATGAATCCCGATCAGCTATGGGAAACCACCATGAATCCGGAAAGCCGGAATCTGCTTCAGGTAAAAGTGGAAAATATAGTGGAAACAGACGATATCTTTGCGATCCTCATGGGCGATGAGGTAGAACCCCGCCGCAATTTTATCCAGGGCAATGCCCTGGAAGTTAGCATGTTAGATATATAGGACTGATCTTGTAAAGTAACACCTGCAAAGCCTGCCTTATAAAACCGTTTCCATTCAGTGGCCGGGCGAAAACAAGGAATTTTCGTCCGGCCACCATTTCTCCTTAATTTGGCTTTATTTGATCCACGGTCAAACAGCGTTATATTTAAAATTGCAATGCCGCGGTTTTACACAAACGGAAAGAAAACAGACGGGTTTGCGATTTTATCCATGATTGACTTTTTGATTCGACTATTAAAAAAACAATATCGGACCGTCGAATCCCAAAACACCGGGCAGCAGGATGTGGAAGCGCGGTTGAACGAAATAGAGATGTTTGTCGAACAAAATCTCGACAGCATGGACAGCCATATCTGTGTGCTGGATTGCAACGCCGATATTGTTTTCGTAAACGAGGCCTGGCGGCGATATGCCGATGAAAATCGTATGGGGTGGCCGGATTACGGGGCGGGTCGAAATTATCTGGCCGTATGCGATGCAGCCGAAGGGCCCGGCAGCGAAGGGGCAGATAAAGTGGCCCGCCGGCTTCGGGATCTGATTGCTGGCGGCACCAACCGGTTTCATCATCAATATTTTTGTCCCGGCAGCGACCGGGAAAATTGGTTTTTGCTTCGCGCCACCCGCATTTCCACCCACGATCGCATCCGCATCATCATGGCCCACGAAGATATCACCGACCAGATTGCCGCCCAAACGGCCCAGCGGAAAACCGAAGAACGCCTTCGGACCATGACGCAAAATGTTCCCGGCGTGGTCTACCGGTGCAAGATGGATTCTTTTTGGACCATGTTTTTTATCAGCGACGCCATTTCCGATTTGACCGGTTATAAGGCCTCGGATTTTATTCACAATGAAAAACGCAGTTATGCGGATGTCATTGATCCCCAGGATCGCCGAATGGTCGAAGATCAGGTATCGCAGGCCGTTTCGGAAAACCGGCCTTTTGCCATTGAATACCGGATCATTCATGCAGACGGAAGCCCCCGCTGGGTGTATGAAAAAGGCATAGCGGCCGCAGGGGAGCAGTCCGATAACGGCCAGCAGATGTTAGACGGGGTCATGATCGATATTTCGCCCCGCAAACGGATGGAAAAGGAGTTGCGGCATGCCAAGGAAGCCGCCGATGCGGCCAACAAGGCCAAAAGCACCTTTCTGGCCAATATGAGTCATGAAATTCGAACCCCCATGAATGCCATCCTTGGCTATTGCCAGTTGTTAAAACGCGACCCGGCGCTTACTGCCATCCAGGCCCGATATCTCGATACCATCAATAGCAGCGGCCAGCACCTGCTGGAACTGATCAACGATATTCTGGAAATGTCGAAAATCGAAGCCGGCCGGGTGACCGTGAAACCGGAAATTTTTGAGCTGCCGGCCTTGATTGCCGATTTGGAAAACATGTTCCGGGTCCGCACGGAAGAAAAGAATTTGACCATCCGGATTCAAAGCGACAGCCTGGTGCCGAAGTACGTGCGGGCCGATCAGAACAAAATCCGCCAGATTCTCATCAACATGTTAGACAATGCGGTCAAGTTCACGGAAACCGGCGAAATTGTGATGCGGATATCGGGCGGTGCCATAAATGAGAAATACTGGCGCATTGTTATTGAAATCGAAGACAGCGGCATCGGCATTTCAGATGAAGAGCAGGAAAAAATTTTTGAATACTTTACCCAGACCGACAGCGGCCGGAATCAATTACAGGGAACAGGCCTGGGAATGCCTTTGAGCCGCAAATATGCCCGCATGATGGGCGGTGAAATAACAGCCAGCAGCCGGTTTGGGCGGGGCAGCCGGTTTGATTTCAAATTGGATGTCGAAGTCGCCCAAACCGGGGAAATAGCCGGCCGGAATCAATATCGTTCCATTCAACCCACCGCTGGTAACCCGTCCGGCCAATATAAAAAAACCAATACCGCCGCGATTTCAAAAATCTCCGAAGACCGCCGGCAAAAAATTCGGTCGGCGGTCCTGGATGGGGATATATCCGGCATTCTGGCCGAAATCGAGACGGTTTCGCGTTTCGATACCGATTTGGCCGCGCATTTGCGCCAACTGGCCGAAGCCTATGAATATGACAATATTTTAAAAACTCTCGCTTTGGAGGAATCATGAACCAGGTAACACAACAAGAACCGACATCCACGATCATGGTGGTCGATGATACACCGGCCAACCTGAGAATGCTCGACGAAATGCTCCGGGACCTGGGCTATCGCGTGGTTGCATTTCCCAAGGGGGAGCTGGCCGTCAAGGCGGCCCACAGAAACCCGCCCGATTTGATCCTGCTCGATATCCGGATGCCGGACATGGACGGCTATGCCGTCTGTCGCCACATCAAGGCCGACGACCGGCTCCACGACATTCCCGTCATTTTCATCAGTGCCTTGCGGGAAACCATGGACATGGTCAAGGCCTTTCAGGTCGGCGGCGTCGATTACGTCACCAAGCCGTTTCGCTTTGAAGAAGTCCATGCCCGGGTGGAAACGCATTTGAAAATCCGGCGGATGCAGAAGGAACTCGAACGCCACAATCTCAACCTCCAGGAGCTTGTCGAAGAACAGGTCCGGGAAATATCCGATGCCCAGATGGCCATGATATTTGCGTTGGCCAAACTGGCCGAATCCAGGGATGACGATACAGGCAAACACATAGAACGCGTGCAGTCCTACTGCCGGCTTCTTGCCGAGGCCCTTATTGAAAATACGCATTATAAGCCCGGCCTTGACCATCGGTTTGTCAAAAATATTTTTTATGCCAGTCCACTGCATGATATCGGCAAGGTGGGCATATCCGACAATATATTGCTAAAACCCGGAAAATTGACAACCGAGGAATATGAAATCATGAAAACCCATACCCTCATCGGGGCCCGGACCCTGGAGGCCGTAAGGGAAAAATATCCCCAGAACGATTTTATTAACATGGGCATTGAAATCGCGCGGTGGCACAATGAAAAGTGGGACGGGTCCGGGTATCCGGACGGGCTATCCGGGGAAAAAATACCCCTATCGGCCCGGATCATGACCGTCGCTGATGTCTATGACGCCCTTCGCTCCAAGCGGTGCTACAAACCCGCCTATAGCCATGAAAAAGCCACTGAAATTTTAAAAAACGATGCCGGCTCTCACTTTGATCCCCTGCTCGTGGAAATCTACATGTCTTTGGAAGACCGGTTTGAACAAATCCAGCAAACCATGTATGGGCAGCGGGAATCGGAAATGACTTGTTGAAACGTCCTTTCCTTTTTCATCAAAATTCAATACTGCCCGGTGTCCGGGGAAAGGCAATCACATCCCGGATGTTGGAAATGCCGGTGACCAGCATAATAAACCGCTCGAACCCGAGCCCGTAGCCGCTGTGCGGGACTGAACCGTAGCGGCGTGAATCCAGATACCACCAGTATTGCGCCGGATCGATGCCGGTTTCATGCATGCGCGCTTCGAGAACCTCGAGGCGCTCTTCGCGCTGGCTGCCGCCGATGATTTCGCCGATGCCGGGCACGATCACATCCATGGCGCCGACGGTTTTTCCGTCGTCATTGACCCGCATGTAAAAGGGTTTGATGGCACGGGGGTAGTCATGGACAATTACCGGCTGTTTGAAATAAGACTCCGCCAGAAACCGCTCGTGTTCGGTCTGTAAGTCATCGCCGAAATCAATTTTGTATTCGAATTTCTGACCGCTTTGCTTTAAAATGGCCACGGCCTGTTCATAGGGCAGCCGGATAAAATAGTTGGCGGCGATGTTTTCCAGGGCCGCGGGCAGGGTTTTGTCCACAAACCGGGAAAACAGGGCCAGGTCTTCGGCACAATGGGTGTGTAAATGCGAAACCAGATGATGGACCAGGGCTTCGGCATTGTCCATGTTTTCCGCCAGGTCGCAGAAGGCCATTTCCGGCTCCACCATCCAGAACTCCGCGGCATGCCGGCTGGTATTGGAGTTTTCCGCCCGGAAGGTGGGGCCGAAGGTATAGACATCGCCCAGGGCCAGGGCATACATTTCGGCGGCCAATTGCCCGGAAACGGTCAGATTGGCCCTTTGGCCGAAAAAATCGTTTTCATAGGGCGCCTGCGGGTCGGCGGCGGCCATATCCGGCGGCGCAAGCGCGGTGGCGGTAAAGAGCTCGCCGGCGCCTTCGCAGTCCGAGGCGGTCAGAATGGGGGTATGCACGTAGACAAAGCCCCGGTCGCGGAAGAACTGGTGGACGGCAAAGGCCATTTCGGAACGGATTCGGAAAGCCGCGCCGTACTTGTTGGTACGCGGGCGCAGATGCCCGATGGTGCGCAGAAATTCGTCGGAATGCCGTTTTTTCTGCAGCGGGTAGGTGACCGGGGCGATCTGGTAGATATAGACCCGGTCGGCGGCAATTTCCCAAGCCTGTCCTTTTCCGGGAGAAGGCCGCAGGGCGCCTGTCACGGCCACCGCTGATCCGGTGGTCAACTGCTTGATTTGCCCGTAATTCTCCAGATGGTCTTCTGCGACCACCTGGATGCTGGTCAAACAGGAGCCGTCGTTTACCTCGATAAAACAAAAGGTTTTCGAATCCCGGCGCGTGCGCACCCACCCCTTTATCAGGACCTGGTCGGCCGGGGCCTCTGCGGCCAGCAGTTGTTTGATTTTCTCTCGTTTCATGGCCATGTGTCCTTCGTTTGGTGTTTGATGCTGCAGAGATTATAACCCACCCGAAGCGGGCAGACAAGCCCGCCGGCCGCAATAGCGGAGGGCGAAAACCAAGGGGCCGGTCTGTTGCTGCTCATGTAATCATCGATCGGCGTGAAGTCAAATGTTTTTGCGCAATTTGCTTGACAAGGCATCGGGTTTTGCATATAGTCGATGCCTTTGAAAATCGAATGGAACATTCGTTTGTTCGTCTTTCGTATAATCAAGATATTTCTGTAAAGCCGGCGGCCGGTGAGATCAACGGCAATTTCGGCTGAAGTGTAAAACATGGCATCCCGACAGATATTTGAAGAAAACAGAAAAAAATGGGTCGATAAGTGGCTCGATGTGGTGATTGATACATATCCCCAGGAATCGGGCTATTTTTTTAAAGAAACCGGCGACCCCTTTGCCAACCCGGTTGGCGCCACCTTAAAGCGCGGTATAAACGAATTATACGACGTTTTGGTGGCGTCCAAATTCGACCGGGATGCCGCCCGGCAGGCCCTGGATCCCATGATTCGTCTTCGGGCGGTCCAGGAGTTTAGCCCGGCCGGCGCGATCGGGTTTCTTTTTGAGCTCAAGCGCATCCTGGCCAGTGACCTGGAAAAGTCCCGGGCCCGTGAAAAGGACATCGCAGAAAAAATGGCCGTCATTGACAGCCGGATTGACGAAACATCGCTGATGGCCTTTGACCTGTACATGGACTGCAAAAAGAAGGTATATGAGCTCAGGGCCAATCAGGCACGTGACAGTGTCAGGCAATTGCTGCTCAAAAAGGGTTTGGTCAGTGAGCTGCCGGAGACGGATCCGGAGCTCGGATAATTAGGATAACAATGGTTTTAACCGGCAGACCGGCCGCGATCGGATAAGGAAAACCCTTTATTCGGCCACAGGGCCGGCAAAGTGAGGTGGTGGTCAATGAATGCAGCATACTTGTATTCCCTCATTGCAGTCGTCGTTTTGGGATTAATTGCTTTTGCGGGGGTTGAAGCGGCGGGATTGGACGGGTTGTTTGGAATATTGATTCCCTATCTCGCCCTGGTCATTTTTATTGTGGGATTTGCCAACCGGATTATCGACTGGGCCAAGTCCCCGGTTCCGTTTCGTATTCCCACCACAAGCGGCCAGCAGAAATCGCTGGACTGGATCAAGCCCAACCGGATCGACAGCCCGTATACCAGGGGCGCTGTCGTGGTTCGGATGGCGCTGGAAATTTTGTTGTTCCGCTCGTTGTTTAAAAATACCCGCTCGGGATTTGCCAAAGCCGGCGATTCGGACAGGCTGACCTACAAGTGGGTGGTCTGGTTGTGGCTGTTTGCGATTTTGTTCCATTACTCCTTTTTCGTGGTGGTCATCCGGCATATCCGGTTTTTTGCCGAGCCCACGCCGTTTTTTGTCAGCGCACTGGAAAAAGTCGACGGCATCCTCCAGATCGGGCTTCCCGGGCTGTTTATCTCGGGTGTCGCCCTGCTTGCCGGCGCCACCCTGCTGCTGTTCCGGCGGGTTTTTCTGCCCAAGGTGAAATATATTTCCCGGGCAGCCGATTACTTTCCGCTGTTTCTCATTATCGGCATTGCGATTACCGGTATTATGATGCGGTATTTCACCAAGGTCGACGTGGTCAAGGTCAAGGAACTGACCATGGGCCTGGCGAGTTTCCAGCCCGCAATTCCCGAAGGCGGGCTCGGCGGCCTGTTCTACGTGCACCTGTTTTTTGTCGCCATTCTCGTGGCCTACATTCCGTTTAGCAAGCTCATGCACATGGGCGGCGTCTTTATGAGCCCGACCCGGAATCTGCCCAACAACAGCCGGGCGGAGCGGCATATTAATCCGTGGAATTATCCGGTCGCAACCCATACCTACGAAGAGTATGAAGACGATTTCAGGGAAAAAATGAAAGAGGCTGGCCTTCCAGTTGAAAAGGAGTAAGTAGTCATGGCAGAGACCCCCAAACCAGAAGAGCTGATTCAAGATATTGATCATACCCCGCCGGAAAAGGACTGGGAGGATATACCGCCGGATATGTCACCCGGCAAGTTCTGTTATCCTACAAAAAACAAGAACCTGCAATATCTGGGCCTGCCCACCCCCCAGGCCGAGGAATGGTCGCCGGCCGATGAGCAGTGGCCGCTGCCGGACAACTGGCAGGAAATCATATATGAAGGTTTCCGGGATCGCCTGGACAAATACCGATCCCTGAAGATATTTATGGACACCTGCGTGCGCTGCGGGGCCTGTGCGGACAAGTGCCATTTTTTTATCGGCACGGGCGATCCCAAGAACATGCCGGTGGTACGGGCCGAACTGCTTCGGTCGATCTACCGCAAGGACTTTACCACGGCCGGCAAGATCCTCGGCCGGATCGCCGGCGGCCGGCCCCTGACCCAGCAGGTGATCAAGGAATGGTTTTCCTATTTCTACCAGTGCACGGAATGCCGGCGCTGTTCGGTCTACTGCCCCTACGGTATTGATACGGCCGAAGTGACCATGATGGGCCGGGAATTGCTGACGCTTCTGGGCATCAACATCAACTGGATCCTCGAGCCGGCGGCCAACTGTTTCCGCACCGGCAACCACCTGGGCATCCAGCCGCACGCCTTCAAGGAAATGATCGAGTTTTTCTGCGACGACATCGAGGAAATCACCGGCCTGAAATTAAACCCAACCTTCAACCGCAAGGGCGCAGAAATCCTGTTTATCACCCCGTCCGGCGATGTCTTCGCCGATCCGGGTACGTATACGATGATGGGCTACCTGATGCTTTTCGAGCATATCGGCCTGGACTACACCCTGTCCACTTATGCTTCCGAGGGCGGCAACTTCGGGCTGTTTACCTCCTCGGAGATGATGAAGCGCCTAAACGCAAAGATGTATGCCGAGGCCAAGCGGCTCGGGGTCAAGTGGATTCTCGGCGGCGAATGCGGTCACATGTGGCGGGTGATTCACCAGTACATGGATACCATGAACGGACCGGCCGATTTCGGCGAAACCCCGGTCAACCCGATTACCGGCACCCGGTTCGACAACGCGGCGGCGACCAAGATGGTCCATGTTGCCGAGTTTACAGCCGATTTGATCCGCAACAACAAGTTAAAGCTCGATCCCAGCCGGAATGACAAGTTCAAGGTCACCTTCCACGATTCCTGCAACCCGTCCCGGGCCATGGGCTTGCTCGAAGAGCCCCGGTATGTGCTCAAGCATGTATGCAACAATTTCTATGAAATGCCGGAAAACACCATACGCGAGCAGACCTTCTGCTGCGGCAGCGGCTCCGGGTTAAATACGGAAGAGATCATGGAATTGCGGATGCGCGGTGGTCTCCCCCGCGCCAACGCGGTCCGGCACGTGCACGACAAATACGGGGTCAACATGCTGTCTTGTATTTGCGCCATCGACCGCGCGGCATTTCCGCCGTTGATGGACTACTGGGTTCCCGAAGTCGGTGTCACCGGCATACACGAGCTGCTCGGCAACGCGCTGGTAATGGACGGCGAAATCGAACGAACCACCGACCTGCGCTTCGAACCCCTGACAGAAGAAGAAACGGAGGAGTAAGTCGATGTATGATAAGGGCAAAGTGATCGCCGGTTTGGTCATATTTTTTGCGATCCTGACGTTTCCGTTCTGGTACAATCATGGTTCCGCCGACTCCGCCCCGGAGCCGGAGTTGACCAAAAAGGCGAAAAAGGCCGAAACCTGCATCGCCGAAACGGATTACATGCGGACCGAGCACATGCAGATACTGGATCAATGGCGGGATACGACGACGCGCGACGGCAAACGCGTCTATGTCAATGAAGACGGCGAAGAATACACGGCCAGTTTGTCGAATACCTGCATGGATTGTCATTCCAACAAGGAAGATTTTTGTGACGAATGCCACGATTATGCTTCTGTCTCGCCCTACTGCTGGGATTGTCATACCTACCCGGAGGAGAAGGAATAATGGATAACAGCAGACGAAAATTTCTGAAAACCGCCGGATATTCGGTGATCGGAATTGGTGCGGGCTCGATGCTGATCACCCTGGCGCCGAAAATCACCCGTGCCAGCCAGGAAAAATCCAAGCCGCGATACACCGACCAGCCCGAGGCAAAGAAGGCCACACGGTGGGGTATGGTGATCGATACGCGCAAAATCGATTCCGCTATCAACCGCAAAATCCAGGATGCCTGCCATAAGGTCCACAACGTGCCCGACCATGTGGCCGAGTTCGACAAAAAAGACCATGAAATCAAGTGGATCTGGTCGACCGGATATCTGCACGCATTCCCGGGCCGTGAAAACCAGTTTTTGACCGACAAGCTGGCGGACAAAAAAATCCCCGTGCTGTGCAACCATTGCGACAATCCGCCGTGTGTCCAGGCCTGTCCGACCAAAGCGACGTTTAAGCGCGAATCCGACGGCATCGTGTTGATGGATTTTCATCGCTGCATCGGCTGCCGCTTCTGCGTGGCGGCCTGCCCCTATGGGGCCCGGAGTTTTAATTTCCGCGATCCCCGGCCGGCCATTAAAGAGGAAAATCCGGATTTTCCAACCCGCATGAAAGGCGTCGTGGAGAAATGCAACTTCTGCGCCGAACGCCTGGCCGACGGCAAAATGCCGGCTTGCGTGGAAGCTTCTGAAGGAGCACTGGTTTTCGGCGATTTAAACGACCCGGATTCCGAGATCCGGAAACTGCTGGCTGATGAATATGCCATCCGGCGGAAAGTGAGCCTCGGTACGTACCCGTCCGTATTTTATATCGTATGATCATCGTATGAGGGAGCTATGCTAGAAAAAGCGCTAAAAGGAAACAAGTCATACTGGATGTGGCTGGGGGCGCTGGTGGTAATCACCGCGATCGGGTTTGTGTTTTATTTGCGCCAGCTGGAATTCGGCCTGGGAATTACGGGCATGAACCGCGACGTTACCTGGGGCTTCTACATTGCCCAGTTTACCTTCCTGGTCGGTGTGGCGGCCTCGGCCGTGATGCTGGTGCTGCCCTATTACCTCCACGATTATAAGACCTTCGGCAAAATCACCGTGCTGGGCGAATTTCTGGCGGTGGCCTCGGTGCTGATGTGCATGCTGTTTATCGTGGTCGACCTCGGCCAGCCGATGCGGCTGATGAACGTCATTTTTTACCCCTCGCCCAAGTCCATGCTGTTTTGGGACATGATCGTCTTAAACGGCTATTTGTTTTTAAATATCATTATCGGATGGAACGTGCTGGATGCGGAACGAAACGGCGTGCCGGTTGAGAAATGGGTCAAGCCGCTGATTTATATCTCCATCCCCTGGGCCATCAGTATCCATACGGTAACGGCCTTTCTCTATTGCGGTCTGCCCGGCCGGGGGTTCTGGCTGACAGCCGTGTTGGCCCCCCGCTTTCTGGCCTCCGCTTTTGCCGCCGGTCCGGCCTTTTTGATCCTGCTGAGTTTCATCCTTCGCAAGTTTACCAATTTTGACCCGGGTGACAAGCCGATTCAGACACTGGCCAAAATCGTGGCCTACGGCGCCATTGCCAACCTGTTTTTCTTCGGCTGCGAGGTCTTTGTGGCGGCCTACAGCCAGATTCCGGAGCACACGGCGCATTTGAAATACCTGTTTCTCGGTTTGCACGGCCACGGCGTGCTGGTGCCCTGGATGTGGAGCTCGGTTGCCTTGATGCTGGCGGCCATCGTTTTGCTGCTCATTCCTTCGGCCCGGCAAAACAATGCCGTTCTCGGCGTGGCCTGCGCGATGATCTTTATCGGTGTCTGGATCGATAAGGGCCTGGGCATGATTTCCGGCGGTTTTATCCCCAATCCGTTGCATGAGATCAACGAATACGTGCCATCTGTACCTGAAGTGATTATTACCATCGGAGTGTATGCTGTGGGATTACTTGTTCTGACGTTGCTCTATAAAGTGGTTGTGGGGGTTAAGGAAGAAGTCGGGGGATAACCCCGCCGGATTTTTTGTATAAAAAGGGTTTGTCCAACCGGGTTGGATAAACCCTTTTTATGTTTTTTGTTGACAATAAAAGATATTATCCTATACTTTTCTGGTTTAAACTTATAAACCATCAAGCGGGCAAGAAATGGAGGTTGGACCATGTATGCAGTGGTTGCCACGGGCGGCAAACAATATAAGGTGGCCGAAGGCGATGTCTTGCGCATCGAAAAGATTCCCGGCCAAGTCGGGGATACGGTAAGCTTAGACGAGGTGCTGATGGTCGCAGACGGTGACCGAGTCGATATCGGCCGGCCCAAGGTGGCCAATGCCGCCGTCAATGCGCGTATCGTCGAGCAGGGCAAGGGCAAGAAGGTGCTTGTTTTCAAGTACAAGCGCCGCAAGCGCTATCGCCGGATGAAGGGGCATCGGCAGCCGTTTACCGCCGTTAAGATCGACAATATCGTCAACGGCTGAAAAGTCCCTTTATGTTCAATTTCTGCGTCAGGCTCAAATTTTAATCCTCGAAATACTTCAGTATGTCTCCGGTTAAAATTTTCGCCTTCCTTGAACTTGAACATAAATTGAACTTTTCAGAGTCGTTTGCAGGAAATTCATATTATACAACAATTCTTTGTTTGCAGCAGAGGTTGAAATGGCACACAAAAAAGCAGGCGGCAGTTCAAAGAACGGTCGGGACAGCCGCGGACAACGACGGGGTGTAAAGCGTTACGGTGGCCAGCAGGTACGCGCCGGCAATATCCTGGTGCGGCAGCTTGGCACCAAGATCCATCCCGGCGAAAACGTCGGAATGGGCAAGGATTATACGATTTTTTCAAAAATCGACGGCGTGGTCGCCTACGAGCGGATGGGC
Source organism: Thermodesulfobacteriota bacterium (assembly GCA_051745395.1). Lineage (GTDB taxonomy): Bacteria > Desulfobacterota > Desulfobacteria > Desulfobacterales > Desulfosalsimonadaceae > JBNJEA01. The sequence goes on from JBNJEA010000001.1 coordinate 45,568, forward strand.
AAATCCCGGAAAAAAGTCAGCGTACATGCAGCGTGAAATTCATTGATGAAGCCGTCATTACTGTTGCCGCCGGAAACGGAGGACGCGGTTGCGTCAGTTTCAGGCGCGAAAAATACGTACCGCGGGGCGGCCCGGATGGCGGTGACGGCGGCGACGGCGGCGATGTCATAATCCGGACAACCGCCCGCCGGCGGACCCTTTACCAGTTCCAGTACAAAAAGCATTTCAAGGCCGCAGACGGCGGGGCCGGCCAGGGCAAGCAAAAAACCGGCCGAAGCGGCCGGGACGTGGTGCTCGAACTGCCGCCCGGCACCGTTGTCCGCGACGGCCAAACCGGGGACTTGGTCTGCGATTGCATCGAAGACGGTCAAACCCTCGTAATCGCCCGCGGCGGCCGGGGCGGGCGCGGAAACATGCGTTTTGCCACCTCCACCAACCGGGCTCCCCGCCATGCACAGCCCGGACTGGCCGGCGAGAGCAAAACCCTGCAGCTGGATTTGAAACTGATAGCCGATGTCGGCATCATCGGCATGCCCAACGCTGGCAAATCCACCCTCATCAGTCGGCTTTCCGCTGCGCGTCCCAAAATCGCAGATTATCCCTTTACCACCATTTATCCGATCCTCGGTGTTGTTGCCGCCGGTGACGCGGAGCCGTTCGTGCTGGCCGATATTCCCGGTTTGATCGAGGGGGCCCACCAGGGCGCCGGTTTAGGGACTCGCTTTTTGCGGCACGTGGAACGGACCCGATTGTTGCTCCACCTCATGGATGCCGCCACCATTGATCCGCAAGATCCCCTGGCCGCCTATCATATCATCAACAACGAACTGGCCGGTTTTTCCGAGACGCTGGCGCAAAAACCCCGGATCATCGCCGTTAACAAAATGGATCTTTCCGACAGCGCCACTTTGTTGAACCGGGTGGCCGAGGCGTTGCCCGAAATCCCCGTATTCGGAATTTCCGCCGCCACCGGCCAGGGCCTCGATTCATTGCAAAACGCATTGATTGCGGCCGTTTTTTCCGACCGAGCCACCGGATAAAGCCGATGGCCAACCACCGGACTTGCCCCATGACCTTTGATCGAGCCCCTTATTTCAATCAGCTCCGCCGCGTGGTCATCAAAATCGGCAGCGGGGTCCTCACCGGCGCCTACGGGCTAAACAACGCCGTGATCGACCGGTTGAGCCACCAGATCAATGATTTGCTCGATTCGGGCATAGAGGTGTTGCTGGTCTCTTCCGGGGCCATGGCCGCCGGTCAGAAAAAAGTCGGCCTGGACCGCCGGCCGGATGAAATCCCCAGGCGCCAGGCTGTGGCGGCCGTGGGCCAGGCCGGGTTGATGCTGACCTATGAAACGGCCTTTGCCCGCTATGATCGCAAGGTGGCCCAAATCCTTCTGACCAACGATGATTTAAGCGTCAGCCGCCGCCGGTATTTAAATGCCCGCAATACCCTGCATACCCTGCTGTCCTGGCAGGTGTTGCCGATTATCAATGAAAACGACACCGTGGTGGTCGAAGAAATCAAGTTCGGCGACAACGACAATCTGTCGGCTTTGATTGCCTTGATGATGAATGCCGATGTGCTGATCAACCTCACCGATATCGATTCTCTGTATACCGGCGATCCTCGTTCGGATCCGGCCGCGCAAAAGATTGAAGTGGTCGACGACATCAACCGGGAAATCGAAACAGTGGCCAGCGGCCTGCCCGGGGCCCTGGGCACCGGCGGCATGCTGTCGAAAATCAAGGCCGCCCGGAAAGTCACCGCGGCCGGCATTCCCATGGTCATTGCCAACGGGGGGGCCGAGGATATATTACAGAAACTTTTTTCGGCCGCTTCGTGCGGCACCTTTTTCGTACCGGCCCGTGCCAGGCTTTCCAACCGGAAATGCTGGATCGGTTTTACGGTCAAGCCGAAAGGCACCATTACCATCGACGACGGGGCAGTGGCCGCCATTATGGAGAAAGGAAAAAGCCTGCTGCCCGGCGGCATCGTCAAGGCCGAAGGCGAGTTCGGCATCGGCGCGCCGGTGATGATCAAAGACCGCCGCGGCCGGGGGTTGGCCACCGGCCTGGTCAATTACAGCGCCTCTGAAATTCGCAAAATCATGGGGTGCCAGTCTCACCAGATCAAGGAGGTGCTGCATTACAAGCCCTATGATGAAGTCATCCATCGCGACAACATGGCCGTGCTGGGCGAATGCGAGTAAAAAAGGGGTCGGCGGCACAAAGCGGGCCCGGCAAAGAACCTTTTTTGCGGTTCGGCAATTCGTAATTGATCATCACGCAAAAGTGACGTATTTTGGAACTGTTTTTTATCGGGCCGAACCAACAGTGAAATTATGGAAGACCCCCACGGAGACAAGCGACGCAGGGAGGGGGAAAGGATGGAATTGTCATGACGATTGAATCGATTGTCACGGAAATGGCCGGTGCGGCACAGTCGGCCGCCGGTAAGCTGGCCGGCTTTTCATCTGTGGAAAAAAACGCGGCACTGGAAAAGATCGCGGAAAAGCTCGTCAAAAACGCAGACGCCATCCAGGCCGAAAACAAGCGCGATACGGAGAAGGCCCGGCAAAACGGATTGCCGGCAGCACTGATTGATCGCTTGACCATCACGGATCAAACCATTTCCTCCATGGCCGACGGCCTGCGGGAGGTGGCCGCCCTCGAAGATCCGGTCGGTTCGGCCGATAAGACCTGGCTGCGCCCCAATGGCCTGGAGGTTTCCCGGGTCCGGATTCCACTGGGTGTTATCGGCATTATTTATGAATCCCGGCCCAACGTGACCATTGATGCAGCCGGGTTGTGCATCAAATCCGGCAATGCCGTTATTCTGCGCGGCGGCTCAGAGGCGCTTGCCTCCAACCGGGCCCTGGCGCAACTGATCTCCGAAGCCCTTGACGATGCCGGCCTGCCCCCCAAGGCCGTTCAGATCGTCCCGGTGGCCGAGCGCGAAGCCGTCACGTACCTGTTGCAGCAGCAAGACGCCGTGGACCTGATCATCCCCCGCGGCGGGGAGGGCCTGATCCGCTATGTGGCGGAAAATTCGAGCATTCCCGTTTTAAAACATTACAAGGGCGTCTGTCATGTCTACGTGGATGACGGGGCGGATCTGTCCATGGCCGCCGATATCTGCTTAAATGCCAAGGTCCAGCGGCCCGGCGTCTGCAACGCCATGGAAACGCTGTTAATACATCGCAATATGGCCGAAACCTTTCTGCCGGAAATGGCCCAACAGTTCTTCGAGGCCGGTGTTGCGCTCCGGGGTTGCGAACAAACGCAGAAGCTGGTGCCCGAAGCCGTCGCCGCTACAAAAGACGATTGGTCCGAGGAATACCTGGACCTGATTTTATCCGTAAAGGTCGTCGACGACATGGCCGCTGCCATGGACCACATTGCCCGTTACGGCTCCCGCCATACCGAGGCCATCGTAACCGCGGACTATCAGCGGGCCCGGCGGTTTTTGCAGCGGGTTGACTCCTCGGTGGTTTTGGTCAATGCCTCGACCCGGTTCAACGACGGCGGGCAACTGGGACTGGGCGCGGAGATGGGAATCAGCACCTCGAAACTCCATGCCTTCGGCCCCATGGGGCTGGCGGAGTTGACCACCACGAAATTCGTGGTCCGGGGCGAGGGACAGGTGCGGACGTAAGACACGGTTTTAAGGTGAAAGGTCCGGGGTTTAGGGTTCAACGTTACCGGCCGGACGCGGGGAAAGGGGTTCCCATGCGGCGGCCGAAGGGGGTAAATGGTTTGAAACTTGCATCTGACCTAACGGGCAAAGACGTGCTTTGAAACGGGCGGGTCTGTTCGGCGGCACATTTGATCCCGTGCACTTCGGGCACTTGCGGACGGCGCTGGAAGTGCGGCAGGGCTTTGACATGGACCGGCTGTATTTCATTCCGGCCGCCATCCCGCCCCACAAGGCAAGCGGGGGCATCGCCGATGCCGGCCGCCGGTATGAAATGCTGTCGCAAGCCATTGCCGGCGAAAAACGCTTTTGTCTCTCCGACGTGGAATTGCGCCGGCCGGGCCGGTCCTACACCATTGATACGGTGCGCGAGATTGGACAAAGCCTGGAAGAAGACACCCGGCTGTATCTGATTGTCGGCTTGGATGCCTTTCTGGAAATCGATACCTGGAAGGCCTATGGGCAATTGTTTGAAGAAATTTCCTTTATTGTAATGTCCCGGCCGCCCGGGACCGCAGGCGCGGTAAATGACGGGTTTGAAGGGGTGAGGCGTTACGTGAAGGAAAAGATTTCGGCCGATTATGCGTTTGACGCAAAAACGGCCTGTTTGACCCATCGGCGGCTGCATCCGATCCATCTGTTTGCCGTCACGCCGCTGGGCATATCGGCCACCCGGATCCGTCGGGCCGTGGGCCGGGGCGAGTCGGTGAAATACCTGGTCCCGGATGCGGTGGCCCAATATATTGGAAAACAAGGTTTGTACCGATGACCGAAAACGGACTGGCCCAATGGCTGAAGATTTACGTCAAAGCGGCCCTGGGCCGGAAGGCAATCGAACTGGTCCTGCTCGATGTCCGGGGTGTTACCGACGTGGCTGATGTATTTATGGTTTGCAGCGGCCGCTCAAACCGTCAGGTAACCGCGATTGCCGAATTTATCGAAAAAGAGCTCAAAAAAAGCGGCATTAAGCCGTTGAGTGCCGAAGGGATCAAGGAGGGCCATTGGGCGCTGCTTGATTACGGCCACGTGGTGATCCACGTGTTTTACGACCCGGTGCGCCGGTTCTACGATATCGAAAGCCTGTGGGCCGATGCCGGTCGGATCGCCGTGGAGACCATCGTCGATGTCACAGAGACCAACAGGGATTGGGAGCAACAAAATGAGTGATCCGCCGAAGAAGCGATGTCTGCTGTTAATACTCGATGGCTGGGGAATTGCCGACCCGGGCGAACACAATGCCGTGTGGGTGGCCAAGACCCCGTTTTTAGACGGCTTGAAAACCGAATACCCCAACACCCAACTCGCGTGTGCCGGAAAAGCCGTGGGCCTTCCCGAAGGCATCATGGGCAATTCAGAGGTGGGGCACTTAAATATCGGCGCCGGCCGGGTAGTCTACCAGGCCCTGTTGCGCATTGACGTGGCCATCGAAGACGGGTCGTTTTTCGATAACCCCGCGCTGGTCCACGCCATGGAAGCCGTGGACCGGCGCGGCACGGCCCTGCACCTGATGGGGTTGGTATCCGATGGCGGTGTTCACAGCCAGATGACCCACCTGTATGCCTTAATCGATATGGCGGCCCGTTTCGGACTGGAAAAGGTTTATGTGCATGCCATTTTAGACGGCCGCGACACTCCGCCTGACAAGGGGGTGACCTATATCAGCCGGTTGCAGCAGGCGCTCGATGAAAAAGGGGTCGGCCAAATCGCCACCGTTTGCGGCCGTTATTACGCCATGGACCGCGACAAACGCTGGCAGCGTACCGAACTGGCCTATCGGCTCTACACCCTGGCCGAGGGAGAAGCCGAAACCGATCCGGTTGCCGCCGTCAAAAATGCATATGCCCGGGGCGAGACTGACGAGTTTGTCAAACCCGTGGTGATAACGGCCAAAGACGGCCACCCCCGGGCCACGGTGGACGACGGCGATGGGGTGATCTTTTTCAATTTTCGCCCCGATCGCGTCCGTCAGATCACCCGGGCGTTTACGGCCGCGGAATTCGACGAATTCCAGCGGCCGAAAGTGCCCGCCCTGGCCGATTATGTCTGCATGGCCCCCTATGATGAGACCTTTGACCTGCCCGTGGCCTTTACGCCGATGCAGCCGGAAAATATCCTCGGCGAAGTCATCAGCAACGCGGGGCTGCGGCAACTGCGCCTGGCGGAAACGGAAAAATACGCCCATGTAACCTATTTTTTCAACGGCGGCCGCGAAGTACCGTTTGCCGGTGAAGACCGGAAATTGATTCCCTCGCCCCGCGAGGTGGGCACCTATGATGAAAAACCGGAAATGAGCGCCCATGAAGTAGCCGATGAAGCCGTAACGCGCATTGAAAAAAATACGTATCACCTGGTGGTGATCAATTTTGCCAACCTGGACATGGTGGGGCATACGGGCAGCCTGGAAGCCGCCGTCAAAGCCTGTGAGGCCGTTGACACAAGTGCGGCCCGGGTGGTGTCGGCAGCACTGGACAACGGCTATAGCGTCATGGTCACCGCCGATCACGGAAACGCGGAGCAGATGGACGATGCCGGCGGACCGCATACCGCCCATACCTTAAATCCCGTGCCGTTTGTCCTCATCGATGACCGCTACGGCAGCCGTTGTGTTCTTCGGGAAGGTGTGCTCGGCGACATCGCCCCCACGGTGCTCGATATTATGGGCATTGCCCAGCCCCCGGAAATGACGTGTCGGACACTGATTGAAACGGAGTGAAAAACACCTGAAAAACCGGTGAAAATCAATGGATAATTTCTCCAAACCCTATCAAATGATCACGGATTTCGTCACGGAAAAGCCCGTGCCCGATGTCGGCGCCGAGGCCAACCGGCAGGCCGTGGAACGCTACCTGGTCAATGAAAAAGGCTACCGGCGAAACGACATCAGCGTGGATATGGACCTGGATCTGGAAGTTGCCGGAAATCGCTATAAGACCCGGTTGGACCTTGTGGTTTTCGTCGACGGCACAGCGGCGATGGTGATCAAGTGCGCCGCCGGATCACTCGATTCCCGGGAAAAGGAAGTCATCGCCGCGGCCCGGGTTGCCGCCGGGCGGCCCATGCCCTATGCAGCGGCCTCAGACGGACAAACCGCCCTTGTATATGATGCCGTCAACCGGAAAAAATGCGGCCAGGGCCTTGCCAGCCTGCCGTCGCCGGAGGCCCTTCGGCAAAAGTTGGCCCAGGATCGGCCGGCAGCGATTTCTCCCGGCCGCCTGGAGAAGGAAAAATTGATTTTCCGCTCCTATGACCTGATGAATATCAATGTCGGCCGCAACATTGCGGATGGCAAAAACCCGGATTAAAGACATTACGCCCTATGGCTGACAATGCGTCACGGAAAAAGGCCCTGGATTTTCTGTTCGTGTTCAATGCGGCGATTACCAATATGCGCCTCTATCCACCAACCAGTGCCATCATTCAACACTCGGTGGAACGGATGAACAAAGTCCTTGCCGATACCTTTGCCATCGTCTCGCCCCTGGAATACGCGGAATCGGAAAAAAACCTCCTGGTTCTGGGCGATCCGCTGCCGGAAAAAGAACAGCAAAAGCCACAGGTCAGCACCTTTCTGGCTTTGATGCTCGATATGGGCATCCGCAGTATCTCCATTGAAAAAGGCATTACCGCGGAGCAAATCACCGCCTTTCTGTCGATCGTGGCCAGATCGAAAGACGAAATCGCCGCGGGCGGCGGTCTGCAGACGCTCATGGACCAATCCGATATCCGCCATATCACCATCGATGAAAAGATCTATGTGGGCATGGATTCGGAGCATAGCATCATGTCGGGCCTCGGCATCAGTGACGCCGATTTTGCCCGGTATTTGACCGGCGAGCAGGAAATATCCAAGGAGGTCCTCGAGCAGGTGCGCCAGATTGCCGGTAATCCCGAATGGTTTTCCGAAGCCTTTTCCTCCGGAGTGAAGCAGCTCATGGAAGGCGATGTTCAAAAGAAAAAGCAGGCGGACCTGTCCAAGGCGTTTGCCGGGATGATCAGTGCCTTGGACGGCATCACCGACGCGGACAAAGACGATATCGCCCGGTATATCATCCAGTCCATGTCGGAAATGGACGAGGACGTGCTGGCCACTGTGCTGACCCAGAACCTGGATGCGGTCTTTGGGGAAGATTTCTTTTCGGAGTTTGTGGAACAAATCGATACCCAACGGTTTCAAAAGCTTTTTTCCCGCCTCGGCGAAATGCTGGAAAAGCGGGAAAGCAAGTCGCGTGATCCATCGGAATCCGAAGCCATTGAGCGGGTCTATCACCTGCTCGAGCAAACGGAAAAAGGGCAAGCCCTCCAGGCAGGAGCCGGCGGGACCGGGGAGCAAAGCCAATCGGCCGATACCGGCGAGGCGGCAACGGGGAAAGGATCGCAAGACCGGCTCCATCATTTGAAAAACCAGTTAAACCGGATCATGAAAGGCGACGCCGGGGCCTTCTGCGAAGACGTGGTCGGAAGTAACCTGGCCGAGACCTATGAAAAATTAATCGCCAGCGGCAAAACCGATATCGCGGAGCGATTAAACGGTCGGATGGGCGATGCGCTGTTAAACGAGGACCCCGCGGTTCGAAAGGCCGTCGCCGGTATTATGGCCGAAATTGACGAAAAGCTGGCCGCCGCCGATCGTCTCGATGAACGGATGGAACTGTCGAAAAAGCTGGCGGATTGGGTGAAATTTGAAACGGCCGTGACAACGGAGTTTGAAAGGGTCACCGGGCAGATGCAGCAACTGTCGCAGGAATTGATTGAAAACGACCGGGAACAGGACGCCGAGCAGATTCTGGAGGCCTACCATTTAGTGGCCCGGGGCAATCTGGAAAAAGACGAAGCCATCCAGGCCCTTGCCGGGAATATGTTGCAAAACGTCGCCACAGACGCTATCCTCGACACCCTGTTGAAGGAAAAAAAATCGGGGCAGAACCGGCCCAAGGACGATATTTACAGCCTGGTCATTCTCGGCTCCACAACGGTGGAACGGTTGCTGGACCGATTGTATGACAGCCGCAACATGTCGGAGCGCAACCGGATCATCCAGGCCATCGGCCAGATCGGTAAACCGGCGCTCGGCCCGGTAATCGAGCGGCTGCATCAGGGCGGTCCCTGGTATTACCTTCGCAACCTGGTGTTGCTCGCAGGGCGGCTCGGGGATGAAAGGCAGCTTTCGACACTGGCCACAATAGTGGGGCATGCCGATTACCGGGTGCAGCTCGAGGCCATTAAAAGCATTCAAAATATCGGCGGCTCCGAGGCGGGCCGGATTTTATATGAACACATTGATACCATTGACGATCAGCTCAAGGGGTATATGATCTCGGTACTCGGGGCGTTGCGTTACCGGCCGGCCGCCCCGTATCTCATTGACCTGATCACATCCAGGGCCCCGGGAAAATCAAAAGCCGATCACGCGGAAATCCGGGAAAAAACCTGTGAAGCCTTAGGGCGGATGCAGGCGCAGGAGGCGGTGACCGCCCTGGAAAAGGTGGTCCGCAGCAAAGGCGTCCTGGGCAGGAAAACCCATCCGGAAAACGTCCGATCAGCGGCCGCCAGAGCCCTGTCCAACATCAAACGGGGATAGCCCGGCCATAAGCAACCATCAAAGGAGGATACCGATGGCCGATCTTGCCAGCCAGGAAGCGCTACTGGATCAATACATCAGCGAAAATAAAACCGAAGAAGCTCTCAAGCTCCTGTTCGACCTGATCGTGGCGCATGCAAAGGAAAAAAATTTTGAAAAGGCCGAGGCTTTGCATGAAAGACTCTATGATGTAGACCCCATGGCCTTGACCGAAATCGTTCGGGCCGGTGAAATTATTGAAGAGGCCAAAAGCGAAAGCCTGGACAAGGAGCACCTGGAAATCTGGGCCGATCTGTATGAAAACCTGTCGGCCGCAGAAGGCAATGCACTGTATTATTCCATGAAACCCCGGGAATTTGAGGCCGGCGAGCCGATTGTGGAGCAGGGCGCCATCGACAACCGCCTCTACTTCATCAACAAGGGGGAGGTCAAGGCTGTTTTCCGCAAAGAAGACAAGGAAAAGCTTTTGCTGACATTGGGCGTGGGCGATATTTTCGGCCAGGACCAGTTTTTTTCCGCCACCGTGTCCACGGTTTCCCTGATACCGCTTTCCCGGGTCAAGGTTACCTGCCTGGAAAGCGATGTGTTGAAAAAATGGAAAAACGATACCCCGGCACTGGAATCCAAACTGTTTGACTATTGCCGCTACCGCGACAAGATCAAGCAGACCCTCGGGGCCAAGGGCATGGAACGCCGGGAGTATACGCGCACCCCGCTTTCCGGCAAGATGGTGTTTCACCTGCTCGACGGGGCGAACAAAAGCATGGGAAAGGCGTATAAGGGCGAGATTTCCGATATTTCCGCCGGCGGACTTTCCTTTCTGATCAAAACCTCCAAGCCGGAAACCATCCGCATGCTGCTCGGCCGAAGGCTGCAGGTGAAATTCGATCTGGTCTTAAAAGACGGGCAGCGCCGCACCGTGGACCAGCCCGGCCACGTCATTGCCGTGCAGTCCCAGGCATTTGATGACTTCTCCATTCATTTAAAACTCGACACCCCGCTGGATCAGTCGCTGATCGAAGCCATTACGCAGGGCGATTGACCGCTTTATTACTTTGATGTTTATTACTTTGCCATCTGAAAAATAACTATTTACGGCAGCAGCATATGCTGCACAAAAAAAGGCTTTGCCCGCAATTGTTCGGGGCAAAGCCTTTTTTGTTTTGGTGGAAAAACGGCCGGCGGCGGATTTACTTGCCGGCGACCTCGTTATTGCAGTGCTTGCAAACTTTTGCGCGCTTTTTGATGACCTCTGCGCAAAACGGGCATTCCCGGGTGAAATGACGTTCATGAATTTTGGTTACGGCATCATTTACCGTATTTTGAAGTGCTTGGTTTCCGAATTTGTGGCTGTTGAGCAACTCGACGGCTTCCAGATCGGCCATGTCGCCCGCCATTTCGGCGGCTTTGATCCGCACCCGCGACGGCTCCGTGGCATCGAGCAGCATGCGGACCACACTGATGGCATCATTGGAGACGTAGCACTCCGAAAGCACGGAAAAACCGCGTTTGGTCTGTTCCTTGAGCGCTTCGCGTTCGGCCACTTCCTGTTCATCGATAATTTGGGCCTGACCGCCCACGGAACTAAAAACGGGCATCAGTTCAAAATTTTTGTCATTCGGGCTTTTAATGCAGCGATAGGAAGCGTTCTGGGAGTAATTTTCCCACAGGTTTTCCCATCCCTGCACATAGAGCGGACATTCATCGTTAAAGCAGACGAACATGTAAGGCGAATCCCAGCCCAGCCCGTCGCCGACTGCCACCGGCGGAATTTCCCATATTTTCATTTCGGTGCCGCAGTGCGGGCACACCGGTTTTTCCTGTTCCAGTACCCGTTCAAGGACTTGTTCCTTGGTCTCAAACATCATAGGGTTTTCTCCTTATATTTTTATACCTGTTATCCGCCGGTGCGAAAATGCGATCAGGATTGCTCGTCTTCTTCGCCTCCCTCTTCTTCCTCCGCGTCATCTTCGAGCAGGTCCTCGATTTCAACGGATTCATCAGCGGCGGCTTCTTCAGGCGGTTCAGGGGTTTTAAACAGATCCACGTCATCGACGACCAGTTCGACGGGGCCGGTCTGTTCTTGATCCTTTTCATACAAATCGACGACCGTGTCGGCGATTTTGTCGATATAGGCGGAAATCGGGTACAGGTTCGGGGTCCGCAGGGTGTCGATGAGGATTTTTTTATCCTGCTTTACCGCGGATGCAACCGTTTTGCCGTCATAAGACTCCTCGCATATCAGGGAAAAAAGGTCTTTGCTTAATTCGGCATATTCCTGGATGGTGAGGGCATCGGTCTGATTGTCTTTTAAAATCGTATACTTCTGTTTCATGTGGGGTTCCTTCCAAAAATATTGCCACTGTTTGCAAAGCGGCCGTGCCTGTTTTATGGTACGATTGTCAATGGCCTTATAATAAGTCAAATTTCAATCATGTCAATATCCAATCACACAAAAGCCAAGCGGCACAAACCGCGATCTGAAAGCGGCTTGTGCCGGCAAACACCGATAAAATTATTGACCGTTGGATTTGTGTTCTGGTATGCAGGAAAACGATATCATTGCGGAGGGATGGCCGAGTGGCTTAAGGCGGCGGTCTTGAAAACCGTTGAGCGAAAGCTCCGTGGGTTCGAATCCTACTCCCTCCGCCATGGAAACTGAAAAATTCATTATGTAATTCATCATACGGAGAGATGGCCGAGTCGGCTGAAGGCGCTCGCCTGCTAAGCGAGTAACGGGGTAACACTCGTTCGAGGGTTCGAATCCCTCTCTCTCCGCCATTTCAAATACTTGGCCCGGTCGATTGACCGGGCTTTTTTATATAAAAAGACCCACGGTTTAGCGTGAAACCCTGGGTCTTTTTCAAGAGGGACATGCAGAAGCTGTTACTTGACCTCAATCTTTTTTGTCTGACTTTCCTCGGTTTTGGGAACGGTGATTTTCAGCACGCCCTCCTCGAACTGGGCGTCGATTTTATCGGCGTCCACGTTGTCGGGCAGCGTGAAGGCACGCTGGAACTTGCCGTAAAACCGTTCCCGGCGATAGAAATTCTCCTCATTGACGTCCTCATCATAGTTGCGTTCCCCGCTGAGGGTCAGCACGTTGTTCCGGACATCAATGGAGATATCATCTTTTTTGATGCCGGGCAGTTCCGCCCGGATTTCTATCGCATTGTCTTTTTCAACAGTGTCCACCGAGGGCTGCCAGTTGAAAAAGCCCGTTTGGTCTCTTTCAGTCGCCGGCAGCATTTCATCAAAGAGCCGATTGATTTCGTTCTGTAAAGTCGGTTTGGTCATCCACGGATCCCTTCGCATCAGTGCCATAACCGTCACCTCCTTTTATAACAGCTTGGATTTGTTTTTTATCCCTCTTTTTCAACTCCAACTATAAACATCCTGTTTGGGTATGCAAGGGGTTGAATTTCAATCGATTTCATATTGCCTGATCCGCTGTTCAGAAGAAGCGTTTCGTTTCTCCACGACCCTGATTTTTTTATTGGCGTCGGCAGCCCTGCCGCAGGCCCCGGTCCGCCATGGTCTGCTGAATCCGGGCCAGGGTGCCGCGCTTGTCAAGCGCCCACTCGGGGGCGATCAGCTCGTCCCGGTGCGGGTCGCCGGTCAGGCGCTGGACGACCACGGTTTCGGGCAGGCGTGTCAAAAATTCGCAGACGAGATCCACGTATTGCCCCTGGGATAGGCAGGTGTAGTTGCCGCGGCGGTACCAGTCGGCCAGCACCGTATCGCAGACCACGTAGAGCAGGTGCAGCTTGATGCCGTCGATGCCGAGATTTGCCAGAAAGTCTGCGGTCTGCATCATCTGTTGCCGGGTTTCGCCGGGAAGGCCCAGGATGACGTGCACGCAGAAGGGGATACCGCGGTTTTTCGTGGCCGCCACGGCCTGCTGGAATGCGGCTGCGTCGTGGCCGCGGTTGATGCGGGCAAGGGTTTCGTCGTGGGCCGACTGCAGGCCGTATTCCACCCAGACGAGAAAATCACTGGTATAGGATGTCAGCAGGTCGATGATGTCTTCGTCCACGCAGTCCGGCCGGGTGCCCACGCACAGGCCGACCACGCCGTCGACGGCCAGGGCTTCGTCGTAGAGGGCCTTCAGTTGTGCTGCGGGCGCATAGGTGTTGGTATAGGATTGAAAGTAGGCCAGGAACTTTTTGGCCTTGTAGCGTTTGGCCAGGGCCGCTTTGCCGGCTTCGAGCTGCTGCGTGATGGAGATATCCCAGCGGTGGGCGCCGGTGCCCGAGCCGTGGGCGTTGCAGTAAATGCAGCCTGTGCGGGAAAGCGTGCCGTCGCGGTTCGGGCAGGACAGGCCCGCGTCGATGGTGATTTTCTGGACCCGGCAGCCGTATTGCTGCCTGAGGTACGTGTTGAAATCGAAATATCTTTTCAGGTCATCCATTGCTATACTTGACCGGTTAGAAAAGGGGATATAAGATGCTTTCCTTTTATACCAGCCGAATACCACATCCGGTTTGACACCGCAATCGGCTGGCCTGGCGGTAGAGAAGAAAATATCCAAAAAGGACATTGCTTCTTCCGTAATGCTCGCGAAAGCGGGCATCCCGTTTTCCAGGCGGCAAGAAAAACCTGGATGCCTGCCTCCCGAAAGGGTCCGGGACAGGTTCGCAGGCATGACAGACGCAGCAATATTGCTGTTTTTGTTCGGTCACGGCAGCTCATGAAGCCTTTTATCAGAAGACAAAAGCAGAAACTGGAATATTACGGATAACCAGGTGACCCTAATTTAAGACATGGCAGCTTATACCAAAACATACGACGTTATCGTGGTCGGCGCCGGTCATGCCGGCTGCGAGGCCGCGCTGGCCGCGGCCCGGATGGGGTGCGCGGTGCTGCTGGTGGCCATCGACCTGGACAAGATCGCGGCCATGCCCTGCAGCCCGTCGATCGGCGGCATGGCCAAGGGGCAGCTCGTCCGGGAAATCGACGCCCTGGGCGGGGAAATGGCAAAGGTCACCGACAAAACCGCGATTCATTTCAAGACGTTAAATACAAGGAAAGGCCCGGCGGTCCAGTCCTCGCGGACGCAAAACGACAAGCTCCGCTACCACATGGTCATGAAGGCGGTGCTGGAAAGCACGCCGAATCTCGATGTCAAGCAGGCCATGATCGAGCGCCTGGTCATGGAAAACGGCCGGGTCGTCGGCGTGGCAGACCAGACCGGCTTCGGCTATACGGCGCCGGCGGTGGTGTTGGCCACGGGGACGTTTCTGGGCGGCCGGGTCTATATCGGCCAAAACGCGTTTGCCGCCGGCCGGGCCGGCGAGTTTTCCTCGGAAGGACTGCCGGCAAGCCTGAAGTCCGTCGGATTTTCCATGGGGCGGTTGAAAACGGGCACTCCGCCCCGGCTGCACAAAGAAAGCATCGATTTTTCCCGGCTGACCCCACAGGCCGGAGACGAACGGGTGCGGCCGTTTTCCTTTTCCTCCGAGAACCTGCCGCTGCCCCAGGTGTCGAGCTATATTGGCGCGGTTAACCGCAAAACCATTGAAATAGCGTCGCAAAACCTGTCGCGGTCCTCTCTTTACGGCGGATTGATCCAGGGGGTGTCGGCCCGGTATTGCCCCTCGTTTGAGGACAAGGTGGTCAAGTTCCCGGACCGCGACAGCCACCAGGTCATCCTGGAGCCGGAGGGCTTAGACACCAGCGAGATCTATATCAGCGGGCTGGGCAACAGCCTGCCCCTGGAGGTCCAGGTGCAGCTCGTCCGCAGCATCGAAGGGTTGGAATGCGCGGAAATCATGCGGCCGGGCTATGCCATCGAATATGATTACATCGATCCCGTGGAATTGAACCCCACCCTGGAGACCAAGCGGGTTTCGGGCCTGTATCTGGCCGGCCAGATCAACGGCACCTCCGGCTACGAGGAAGCCGCCGCCCAGGGCATGTGGGCCGGCATCAACGCGGCCTGCCGCATCCAGGGGCGCCCCGCCTTTGTCCTGGACCGCTCCCAGGCCTACATGGGCGTGATGATCGATGATCTGGTCACCAAGGGGACCTCGGAACCCTACCGGATGTTTACCTCCCGGGCCGAGTACCGCTTGCTGCTGCGCGAAGACAATGCGGATTTGCGCTTGACCGGCATCGGCCATGAACTCGGGCTCATCGAGGCCGACCGGTACAGGGATTTGGCGGATCGAAAGCAGCGGATCGATGAAGAAATCGACCGGTTGCGCAAAACCGTGCTGTCGCCGGATCAAAGCGTCAATGCCTTTCTAGCCGCGCGCGGATCGCCGCCCATTAAAACCGGCGTGCCCGCCGATCAGTTGCTCAAACGCAATGAACTCGATTATGAACTCGTCCGGCAATTTGCCGAACCGCCCGCCGCAGTCGACGACCGGGTGGTGCGCCAGGTGGAAATTGCGATCAAATATGCCGGCTACATCGACAAGCAGTTAAAGGAGATCGAGAAATTCAGGGCCCTGGAAACCACCACAATACCGGCGGATTTTGATTATCATGGCGTCGCCGGCCTGTCCAACGAGCTAAAGGAAAAACTCTTTGCCCTGCGGCCCGTGAATCTGGGCCAGGCCGCCCGGATGGACGGCATGACCCCGGCGGCGATTTCCGTGCTCATGGTGGCATTAAAGGCCGCCGGGGGACGGTCAAATGTCGAAAAACATGACAAATCGGTTTGATATGTAGGTTTTCCGGTCTGTTCGGCGGCACAGACCCCCTTGACAAGCCACCGATCCGGATTATTGTTAGGCTTTACCTGTAAACGAAAAATTTCAATACCAATAGGGTGATGCAATATGGCCCAGAAAGATTATTACGATATTCTCGGGGTTTCGAAAAACGCGTCGGAAGACGAGATCAAAAAGGCGTACCGAAAGCTCGCCATGAAATATCATCCGGATCATTCCTCCGGATCCAAGGAAAACGAGGAAAAATTCAAGGAAATCAGCGAGGCCTATGCGGTCTTGAGCGATCCGGAAAAGCGCAAGCAGTATGACACTTACGGTTCCGAGGATTTCCAGCAGCGCTACAGCCAGGACGACATTTTCAAGGATTTCGACCTCGGCGATATCCTGCGGGAATTCGGCTTCGGCGGCTCCTCGTTTTTTTCCTCCGGGGGCCGGGGCGGCCGCGGCCGGCAATCCGGGCGCCAGTTCTCATTTGACCCGGAGTCCATGTTCGGCATGGGCGGCGGCGGCGCCCAGCAGCAGGCCCAGATGAAGGGGCGGGACGTGGAATATGAACTGCCCCTGAGCTTGCAGGAAATCGCTACCGGCACCTCGAAAACGATTACCGTCCGCACGCCGTCGGGCGGAACCGATACCCTGACGGTTAAAATTCCAAAGGGGTTGATTGACGGCAAAAAGGTCCGGCTCACCGGCAAAGGCGAGCCGAGCCCCTATGGCGGACCGGCGGGCGATCTGTTTATCCGTTCCAAGGTCACGGGGGATGCCGCCTATTCGAACAAGGATTTCGATGTCTATGTCAACAAGGATATTAAGCTCACCGAGGCGCTGCTCGGCACAAAGGCGACCGTGACCACGCTGGAAGGCAAGCAGCTTTCCCTGACCATTCCGCCGGGCACCAAGCCCAAAAGCAAGTTCCGCATCAGCGGGCAGGGCCTGCCCCACATGAAAGGCGGCGGCAGGGGCAACCTCTACGTGGTGGTCAATATCGATATGCCCAAGAAGCTGAGCAAAAAACAAAAAGAACTGGTGGAAAAGCTGGCCGAGACCGGCTTGTAATACAACTTTCTGTTTTTCCAAAAGTTTATAAAGCCGATGGCGCCCGCCATCGGCTTTTTTTATCTGGATTTGCTCTCACCTTTCCCCCCTTCCGGTTGCCCGTTTTTCTCCGTATTTCGGGTAAATCAACGAATCCCGTAAATTTATTGACAAAAGGGGATCGTTCATATAGATTCACCATGAAGGCAATATGCCCAAATATACTGTTTAATTTGTTATATTGCTATAAAAACAGTTGGTTAAAAAACGTAAATCGCTTGCCCGTATTGTAATAGAACTTACATGATATGACTTCTGCCGGTTGTCTTTCCCAAAAACTGTCTTTGTAATGACACGTCAAAGATTGGATATGCCCAAACTTCTTCCCGTCCTCACCGAAAATGACATTCGCACGAAAGTTTCAATTGTGGCACAGCAGATTTCGTCGGATTATCAGGACAAAGAGCTTGTTCTGGTGGGCGTGCTCAAGGGGGCGTTTGTCTTTCTGGCCGATTTGATCCGGCAGTTGACGATACCGGTCACGATTGATTTCATATGGGTGTCGAGTTACGGCTGCGCCGATACCACGTCGGGGACGGTAACACGGGTCTCCGACATTACTACCGATATTTCCGGAAAACAGGTTCTGATTGTCGAAGACATCCTGGACACGGGGCTGACCGTAAAAGAGCTGATCGGCTGCCTGGCCGCGCACAACCCGGCAAGCATCGGGGTCTGCGCATTTGTTGACAAAAGCGTTCGGCGGCAGAATGATTGCCGGGCCGACTACGCCTGCCACCGGGTAGAAGAGGGGTTCCTTGTAGGGTATGGCCTGGATTTTGCAGAGAAATACCGGCATTTGCCTGCGCTATATGAATTAAATAATACAATCAGCGAGGAAGTAAAATGATCATCACCTGCGAAGCCTGCGGAACAACCTACAAATTGAACGCCAGTCTTCTGCAATCAACCGGTTCGACGGTGCGGTGTTCCAACTGTGAACATGTTTTCGTGGCTTATCCGCAGGGTGCCGGAAAGGAAAAACCCGCTGAATTTCATACAGATACCGATTCTTCCCAAAAGACTTACGACCCGCCCATCACCGAAGATATGTATAAAGAGGCCGAGGAAACCGAAAGGGAACTCGATGCCATTTTTGACGATGAAGACGAAGAGGATGATGATGGTGCGCCGGGTGCGGAACTACCCGAAAACATAACGGAAACATCCCCGGAAGACGCTGCCGGGGGCCGTGAGGCAACAAGCGGGACCGAAACGGAAACAGCCGATTTCGACGCCGGCGATTTGAGTTTTTTGGATGAAACCGAACCCGCCGGCAAAAAACCCGCGGACCAGGAAATATCCGGGATTGGAGCGCCATTTTCAGACCAGGGCAGCCGGACGGCGGGATCGGAAACGGCCGGATCTGAATCTGAATCTGAAGATGCCTGGGATGCCGGGGTGGAAATGCATCTCGATGACCTGGAGTCCGAGCAAGACATCGTGGGTCTGGATTCACTGACCGCAGAAGCCGAGCCGGTGATGGAGCTCGACGATCTGGGCCCTGCCGCTGCAGAAGATGACACGGTGGAAGAGGAAACCGTTAATCTGGGGGATTTGGCCACAACCGCCATGGAAGAGGGCGATTCCGTCGATCTTTCCGAACTGAGCCGGACGGCCATGGAGGGCGAAACTGTTGGTCTCGACGATATCGGCCGCACCGCCGCAGAAGGCGATTCGGTCGATCTCTCCGAGTTGAGCCGGACGGCCATGGAGGGCGAAACCGTTGGTTTTGATGATGTAAGCCGCACCGAAGCAGAGGGAGACTCGGTTGCCCCAGGCGACCTGGAAAGCCCTGCTGCCGGGCAGGAAAGCGTTGCGCTCGATGAGTTGGGCCGCACCGCCGTGGAAGATGATACCGTAGGAGAAGACACCGTTAGCTTTGATGAGCTGGCCACGACATCGGTCGAAGAAGCCGACGAATCCGCGGGCCTCGATGAAGCCGATCGTACCGCAGTGGAAGGCGAGTCAACGGGTGTTTTTGACCTGGATGATTTCGAAGCCGAGCCGACCGCCGAAGCGGCAGAGACGGCAGAAGACGAAGCGGATCTGGATTTTTCGGAGGCCTTCGACGATCTGTCAGACGATCTGTCAACGCAAGCCGAGGCAACCTCGGAGGAAGAAATCGAGCCGGTCGAAGATCTGGAAGAGGGGGTTCAACCGCTGGATACGCAAGCGGAGGAACCGGAAGCGCAAACCGAAGAAAAAGGAGGATTTGTATCGGAATTGGGGGATTTTGATCAACAACCGGAGAGCGAAAAACCCCCGAAAAAAGACAAGGACACCGGCGAAGAAAAGGACAAAGCGACATCGCCGGAGGGTGAAGACGAAGATACGGATGAATTTGATCTTGATTTCGAGCTTGACCTGGCGTCCGAAGACGGGGGTGAGGCTGCCGAAGCCGCATCAGAAGATGCAGCGCACGACCTGGAGGAGACAGATCTTGATTTCGACGACATGGAGACAGATCTCAACGAACAGGCGGAAACACCGGCAACCGGCCCCGGTCAAAGTGAACCAAAATCGACCACCGAAGAATTTGACCTGAATTTGGAGGAAACAGCGGAAGAATCGGAACTGGGTCTGGATTTCGACCTGGATGAGTTTGACCTGGACCTGGAAGAATCCGAGGAAACCGCAAAAACCGGTGACGCAGACGAATTCGACCTGGATTTGGAAGAAGAAGGCGCAGCGGAAGCTGAAGAAGGCGAGGCCGACGCCGGTGAATTTTCACTGGATCTGGACCTCGACGCCGACGAAGAAGGCGTTGCGGCAGAAAGCGCCGGTGCGGAGGAGGCGGAATTCGAGCTCGACCTCGACGTCGAAGACGAAGGCGAAGCGGCTCCGGCTGCCAGCGGCGCCACCGCTGAAGCCGAAGACGAGTTCGAGCTGGACCTGGATCTCGGCGCCGATGAAGCGGCCGAAACCGCCGGCGAAGAAACCGGGGCGACCGATTCGTTCGACCTCGACCTCGGTTTTGACGCCGACGCCGCAGCGGAAGCTGAAGAAGGCGAGGCCGACGCCGACGAATTTTCACTGGATCTGGACCTCGACGCCGACGAAGAAGGCGTTGCGGCAGAAAGTGCCGGTGCGGAGGAAGCGGAATTCGACCTCGACCTCGACGTCGAAGACGAAGGCGAAGCGGCTCCGGCTGCCAGCGGCGCCACCGCTGAAGCCGAAGACGAGTTCGAGCTGGACCTGGATCTCGGCGCCGATGAAGCGGCCGAAACCGCCGGCGAAGAAACCGGGGCGACCGATTCGTTCGACCTCGACCTCGGTTTTGACGCCGACGCCGCAGCGGAAGCTGAAGAAGGCGAGGCCGACGCCGACGAATTTTCACTGGATCTGGACCTCGACGCCGACGAAGAAGGCGTTGCGGCAGAAAGCGCCGGCGGGCAAGCAGACGAATTCGACCTCGACCTGGAAGAAGAAGGCGGGGCACCGGCCGGGGCAACGGCGGAAGTCGAGGATTTTGAATTGGACTTGGACCTCGGCGAGGAAGAAGCCGGGGCGGCCGAAGAAGAGACATCGACTGCTGCCGCTGAGTCCGCCGGGCAGGACGAATTCGATCTGACCGACGTGGAAGACTTCCTGGATCTGGATGAAGATGAAACCTCCGAAGAAACCGTGGTGGCCGAAGAAGAAGAAGACTTTGACCTGGGGCTGGAGACGGCAGCCGATACGGAAGAAACAGAAGCGGCCGAGGATTCGGATTTTGACCTCGACCTTGAAACCATGCTGGATGAAGAAGCCACCCAGGTAACCGGGGAAACGGACAAACAGGTGTCCCTGGAAACCGTCGGGGAAAAACGCAGTGAACCCGAGCGGGCCGAAGCCGCAAAACCGGCTCCCGCCGAGGCAAAACCGGCACCGGAAGCCGGGGCGGAAGAAGCCCCGGCGGAAGCTGCTGTGGCCGAGGCCGGCGAAAAACCGGCCGGCCGGCGCGTGCGTCCCGTTTTACTCGGGGTGCTGGCGGTGGTCCTTGTGGCCGCCATTGCCGCCGGGGTTTATTTCTTTTTCCAGTCGCAGGCACCGCAGACACAGGATATGGGCAATCTCCGAATTGCCATTTCCACACCGGATTACGAGTTTGTCGACAATGAAAACGCCGGCGAACTTTTGGTGGTTACCGGAAATGTGACCAACCGGTATGACGGCGCCCGCAAGCATATCAGGGTCCAGGGCAACCTTTTCGATGCCTCCGGCAAC
Source organism: Thermodesulfobacteriota bacterium (assembly GCA_051745395.1). Classification (GTDB taxonomy): domain Bacteria; phylum Desulfobacterota; class Desulfobacteria; order Desulfobacterales; family Desulfosalsimonadaceae; genus JBNJEA01. The sequence continues at coordinate 66,823 of JBNJEA010000001.1, forward strand.
ACAATCAAAAAATCAACAGCTTTTGCCGGCAACACGTTGACACCCGAAGAACTGGAAACCCTGCCGCTGGCAAAAATCGGAAATGAATTGACCAACCGTAAAGGGGATAATAATATGAATTCAGGTGTTTCTCCTGATGAAAAAATCCCCTTTACGGTGGTTTTTTCAAACCTGCCAGGGGCCATGGATGAGCTGTCCGTGGAAGTGCAGGCTTCCGAGGCCCAATAAAAATCCGATTTTGACTTGACTTGAAAACGGGTTGCTGGTAAACGTTTTTTTCTTTAAAAGGTGACCGGCGCGGGCCGGTGGTTTGAAGCCTTCGCAAAATGTTTAATCCGATATGCGGACATGAAAATGCCTTCGGGCATGACAAGGGATGCGGATTGAGGTTTTTGCGAGGTCTTCAAACGGTAAATGTTTTTTATGCAATTTCATATGTCGTGGCGATGTAGCTCAGCTGGTCAGAGCATGCGGCTCATATCCGCAGCGTCCGGGGTTCAAATCCCTGCATCGCCACCAAGGATAAAAAGAGCCTCTCTGTTGATTTTTCAGAGGGGCTTCATATATTATGGGGTGAAAACAATCGCCGCATTGCCTGAAAGAGGACTTTTTCGGGCTTGTTCCGCGATACCCGATCTTTTTTTTCCCGTGGCGGGTATGGCGAAACCGCCCGGTATTTCCGGTCATGGAGGTGGCCGATGATTACGGGTTTCGAAAAGCTTGTCGAGGAACGCATCCTCGCCGCACAGCGCAAAGGCGAATTCGATAACCTGGAAGGCGCCGGCAAGCCCTTGAAAAAGGAGGACATGAGCCGGGTGCCCCAGGAGTTGCGGCTGGCGTATAAAATTTTAAAAAATGCCGACTGCCTGCCGCCGGAAGTGGAACTGAAAAATGAAATCGTCCGAACGGAAAACCTGCTGGCCGATCTGGAAGATGAACAGGAACGGTATCAGACCATTCAGAAATTGAATTTTCTGATCATGAAATTAAACACGCTGCGCAACACCTCGGTTTCTACGGAAATTCCCCAGCAATATGAACAAGCGCTTCTCGATCGCATGGCGGCAAGCCGGAAAGCAAAGAAAAGCTCCCGCTAACCTGTTTTTTCTCCCCCTCTTTTGCTATTGTGTCGGCTATGAACGCAAGATAGAAAAGATGGATTTTTATGTCCAAGTTTTTTAAAAAAAAGTTAGATGACAGCAACGTGTTTAAAAGCATTTTTCTTGCCTATTTCATTCTGCTGTTTCATGTGGCATTGCTGGCCGTTATCGGCGTGCTGGTCCTGTTTTTCGGCGGCATCGTCAAGTACATGATCTGGATTTTGCTCGGCGGCGCGGTCTTGCTGGCCGGCTCCGGTTATTTCCTTCTGCGGTATATGAAAAAACAGAGCGAGTCGTTGTCGAGCCTGTTGATGCTACCGGAATTTCGCGATAAAAATCTCGAAGTCAACGTGCTCGGCGGTCTGGCGTCGGTTAAAATCAGCAATGAAAACGGCAAAGACGCCGAAGAAGCCTCGCCAATGCTACAACACGAAAATTCCGGCGGCATGGAGTATCTGGAAGGTCCCGAGTCCGTTCGGGTCAAGGAACTGACGGAACTGGCCCGGCTTTTGGAAAAAAAACTGATTACCGCCGATGAGTATAACCGGGCCAAGCAGGAACTGTTTGAGGCGAAACGGGAATAAATGGACGTGTCTGGTATGGCTGATAAACTAACCGTGGCCGTCATTTCCGGGGGCACTTCCGGGGAGCGGGCCATATCGGAGAAAGGCGCCCGTCAGGTGCTTTCCGAACTAAATCCGGACCGATATGCCGTCCGTCACTACGATCCGCGCACCGATCTTTCCGAGCTGGCCCGCGCGGCTGGCGAAATCGATGTGGCCCTGGTGATTTTACACGGCATAAACGGAGAAGACGGCACGGTCCAGGGGTTTTTGGACCTTCTGGGCATTACCTACCAATGCGCCGGCGTCCTGGGCAGTGCCCTGGCCATGAACAAGCTGATCTCCAAGTTTTTCTATGAAAAAGCCGGCATTCCGGTGCCGGCCTATATCGGCCTTCAAAAAGGCGATCCGGTGGATGAGCAAACCGTTGCGGCCCGGCTGGGGCTGCCCGTGGTGGTAAAACCGGCAAGCGGGGGCTCGAGCCTGGGGATGGGCATTGCCCGGTCCGAAAGCGAGCTGCCCGGCGCCATTGCCGCCGCCTTTGATCATGATGATACCATCGTGCTGGAACAATACCTCTCCGGCACCGAAATCACGGGCGCGGTGATCGGCAATGCCTCTGCCGAGGCCCTGCCGATCGTGGAAATCGTGCCAGAAGACAGCCACGAGTTTTTCGATTTCGAGGCCAAATACAACGGCAGAACCCGGGAGATATGCCCGGCCCGCATCGACGAAACAAAGGCGGCCGAGGCCCGCCGGCTGGCCATTGCCGCCCACCGGGCGCTGTTTTGCAGCGGATGCAGCCGCACGGACATGATCATTTCCGACGGCGGGATCTATGTCCTGGAAACCAATACCATCCCGGGGATGACGGAAAACAGCCTGCTGCCCCTGGCGGCGAAAACCGCGGGCATGACGTACGGAGACCTCCTGGACCGGTTGATCGGCCTGGCCCTTGAGAAAAAAGCGGCCGAACCGGCGGCCGATCGCGCCGGTCATTTTTCCAACCAGAATAAGTAAAGGAAGCAGACCTTGGCGATGAAGCTCTTAATTGTTGGCGGCGGCGGAAGAGAACATGCACTGGCCTGGAAAATGGCGCAGAGCCCGGAAGTGGAAAAGATCTTCTGTGCTCCCGGCAATGCCGGCATTGCCGGCCTGGCCGAATGCATTGCCATCAAGGCCGAAAATATTGATGCGCTGACGGCCTTTGCCGCGGAAAATGAAATCGACTTGACCGTGGTCGGCCCCGAGGCCCCGTTGGTCGGCGGCATCGTGGAAGCCTTTGAAAAAGCGGGATTGAAGGCATTCGGGCCGAGCGGGCGTGCTGCGGCCCTGGAAGGCAGCAAATCCTACGCCAAGTGGCTGATGGAAAAATACAACATTCCCACCGCCGCCGGGCGCACGTTTTCCTCCTATGAACAGGCCCGTCTCTATATCCGGGATGTGGCGCTGCCGATAGTAGTCAAGGCCGACGGCCTTGCCGCGGGCAAAGGGGTCACCGTCTGCGCCACCCGTGAGCAGGCCGAACAAGCGCTGAAAAGGATAATGGCCGACGCCGTCTTCGGCGACGCCGGCAGCCGGGTGGTTATTGAGCAATGCCTGTCCGGGGAAGAGGCCTCGTTTATCGCCTTAACCGACGGCAAAACCGTGCTGCCCCTGCCCGCCTCCCAGGACCACAAAACCATCGACGACAATGACGAAGGGCCCAATACCGGCGGAATGGGCGCTTATTCTCCGGCGCCGGTGGTCGATGCGGTGATGCGCAAAAAAATCATGGACCAGGTCATGATCCCGACGGTCAACGCCATGGCCGCCGAGGGCCGGCCCTACAAGGGCGTGCTGTATGCCGGGCTGATCATCGACGGCGACCGGGTTCAGGTGGTGGAGTTTAATTGCCGCTTCGGCGACCCGGAAACCCAGCCCCAGTTGATGCGGATCCAAAATGATATCGTGCCGTTGATGATGGCAGCAGTCGATGGCGGGCTGGGTCAGTACAAGGTCGATATCGATCCCCGACCCTCGGTTTGCGTGGTCATGGCGGCAAAGGGATATCCCGGCGCTTATTCAAAGGGAATGCCCGTTTCCGGGTTGGACCGGGTCGAGGAGACGCCGGAAGTGGCGGTTTTTCATGCCGGCACCTCGGAAAAAGACGGCCGGCTGGTGACCGACGGCGGCCGGGTCCTGGGGGTAACCGCGCTCGGCGACGATATTGCAACCGCCATTTCCCGGGCATATCGTGCGGTTTCCGCCATTTTTTGGGAAGAAGAACACCACCGCACCGACATCGGGAAAAAAGCCCTGGACCGGCAGCACATCGCCCCGGCCGTGGGCATCATCATGGGCAGCGACTCGGATTTTGGCGTCATGGCTGCGGCAGGCGAAACGCTGAAACGTTTCGGCATCCCCTATGAAATGACCGTGGCCTCGGCCCACCGAACCCCGGAGCGCGCCGCCGCCTTTGCAGAAGGTGCCGCCGAAAGAGGCATCCAGGTCATTATCGCCGGGGCCGGCCACGCGGCGCACTTGGCCGGTGTCCTGGCCGCGCATACCCCCTTGCCGGTTATCGGCGTGCCCATTGATTCCTCGGCCCTGAGCGGATTCGATTCCCTGCTGTCGACCGTGCAGATGCCGCCCGGCATCCCGGTGGCCACCATGGCGGTGGGAAAACCGGGCGCCAAAAACGCCGGCGTGTTTGCCGCCCAGATCCTGGCGGCATCCGATCCGGCGATGCAGGAAAAAATCAGGGCCCACAAAGCGCAGATGGCCAAAGACGTGGACCGCAAGGCCGAAAGCTTCGACGGATAAAGGCGCCGTTGTCAACTCAATCTTTTTCCCCAGTCGTTACCCCGGTCGTTACCCCGGTCGTTACCATTGATGGCCAATCACCGGATCCGGCCGCCATTGACAGGGCCGCCGGCTTTATCGCAGCCGGAAAACCGGTCCTCTATCCCACCTGCGCCCTCTATGGGCTCGGCGTGGACGCGTTTGATCCTTCCGCCGTTGACCGGGTTTTTGAAATCAAGGGGCGGGCAAAAACAAACCCCGTTTCCGTGCTGATCCACCGGCGCGAGGATATAGACGCCCTGGTCAAACGCATACCGCCCGCAGCGATTGCCATCATTGACGGCCTCTGGCCGGGCGGGATCACCCTGGTATTTGAAGCCGCAGACCGGCTGCCGGCAAACGTAACGGGCGGTACCGGCAAAATCGGTATCCGCCTGCCACAACACCCCGCGGCCCGGGCGCTTTTAACCGCAGTCAAAACGCCGATTACCGCCACCAGCGCCAACCGCTCCGGCGAGCCCGGCTGCCATCGGATTGACCAATTGCCGGCCGCTGTAATCGAACAGGCGGCGATGGTTCTAAACGCCGGTCCCCTTGCCGGCGGACCCGGCTCTACCGTGGTCGATGTCACCGTGGATCCCCCGGATATCCTCCGGCCGGGAACGGTGCCGGCCGAATCCATCCGCGCGGTGGTCAACGGATCGGCTTAACGCATCCCCTTTTGATTTTGATGCGGGTTTTTTCGATGGCGGCATTGCATTGCAGATTACATCGCAGGTATTGACAATGCGAGCGATTTGGCCTATAAAATAACTTTTGTGCCGGAGTGGTGGAATTGGTAGACGCAGAGGACTCAAAATCCTCCGGGCTTCGGCCTGTGCGAGTTCGAGTCTCGCCTCCGGCACCATTTTTATTCTCGCGCAAAGCCGCCAAGAGCGCCAAGAATGACTTGTAAAACTTTGCGTCTTGGCGCGAAAATTGGCTGTTACTGGAGTAAATCGGATAACCGGATTTTTTTTAGACAAATTGATTACTTCATTGGCACCGCGTCCGATGTCGATCTGGATATCCGTATCTGCAATCACCACATCAGGCACTGGAATCCCTTCCTTCAGCCTTTCTGATTTTGTTGCGCAGCCATAAACGGCTGGCTGTCATGTCCTTTCTGTCTTTAGATTCAAAATATAATCAGGGCAACCCAAATCATTTTGACAAATATTTTTTTCAACTGTTTTTGGCTTTAAACCCTATTTCCTGTAATCAAGACAAACGGTTTAAAGGTATTGTGCGATATGGATCGGGATAAAATGGCGGCCCATTACCATGTCGATGATTTGTCGCGCAAGGTTTTCGACGCCATCGTCGAGGAAAAGGGCGGCCTGGAAAACCTCACGGCAGACGATCTGCTCGCGGTGGACGGCTTTCATATCCGGGGTCGCCGGGCCACGGTGGCGCTGTCGGAAATGCTGTCGGTTCAGGCCGCAGACAGGGTCCTGGATGTGGGCGCAGGAGCGGGGGGAACAGCCCGGTATCTTTCGGCGCAATACGGCTGCCGGGTGGTCGGCATGGATTTGACGCCGGCTTATGTCAAGCTTGCCGCGGAGTTGTCTTCTTGCGTGTCTTTGTCGGAAAAAACGGCCTTTGCATGCGGCAATGCCGTAGAATTGCCGTTTAAGGGCGAAAGCTTCGACAGGGTCTGGACCGAGCATATCCAGATGAACATCCGGGATAAAGACCGGTACGTATCCGAGTTGAAAAGGGTGTTGAAACCTTCCGGCCAAATCGCTTTGCATGAGGTGTTTACGGGGCCAAACGGAGATCCTTTCCTGCCGGCGCCCTGGGCCTCGGATCCCGCGACGAGTTTTATGGTGGATGCCGATGAGATGAAGCAGATATTTACGGCGGCCGGCCTGCGGGTTCTGGACTGGCAGGATGTAACGGAAACATCCCGCCGGTGGTTTGAAAAAATGCGGGCGAAGCAGTCGGAAAAAACGCCTTCGCCGCTGGGGCTGCATTTGCTGATGGGGTCCAACGCGGGGGAAAAAATCGCCAATATGGGCAAAAGCCTTGCCGAGGGCCATGTCCGGGTAATCATGGCGGTTTTTGAAAAGCCCGGTTAGGACGGTTCTTGGCTTGAGGCATGGCAGGCAATGAAAAGCCTTTTGGCGAGGGGAAAAAGGATGAACGGCCCTGCGGCCAACAACCATGGCGAGGTTTGAAATGACCCGCAACACGTCGCTTGGCGGCCTGGTTGCATATGAACAAACAAAACAGGGCCTGCATATCACCGCGGAAAACGCGTTTGCTGAAATCACCGTTTTTTCGCCGCGCGTGATTCGAATCCACATTTACAACGAGGCCCACCCGCGGGAAGCCTTTTCCCATACGGTCGTCGCCTGCCCGGCGCCTGCCGCCTATAGCCTCCATGAAGATGCCGTCCGGATCACCCTGGAAACCGAGGCCCTGTTTGTCCAGATCGACAAACATCCCCTGCGCCTTTCTTTTTTCGACACCGCCGGCGGCCTGATCAATGCCGATGACAAGGCCTTCGGCACCTCTTTTCTCGGAGAAACCGTCACCACCTACAAAACCCTGCAACCGGGCGAGCGGTTTGTGGGGCTGGGCGAAAAAACCGGCAGCCTGGACCGCCGGGGTTCGGCCTATGTCAACTGGAATACCGATTATTTCGCCTACCCCATCCATGCCGATCCGCTTTACACCAGCGTGCCCTTTTACATGGGCATCCACGGCGGCCGCAAATACGGCATCTTTTTCGACAACACCCACCGCAGCCATTTCAATTTCGGGGCGGCCAACAACCGGTTTTCCTCGTTCGGCGCGGATGCGGGCAGCATGGACTATTATTTTTTCCATGGCGCCGGCGTTGCCGAAATCCTTTCCGATTTCACCTGGATAGTCGGCCGCATGCCGCTGCCGCCGCTGTGGAGCCTGGGCTATCACCAGAGCCGCTACAGCTACAGCCCGGACCGCGAGGCCGTCGGCGTGGCCCGGGGGCTGCGGGAAAAAGACATCCCGGCCGACGTGATTTATCTCGATATACATCACATGGACCGCTACAAGGTCTTTACCTGGGATCAAGCGCGCTTTCCGGCGCCCGGCAGACTGATCGAGACATTAAAACAGATGGATTTCCGGGTGGTGGTGATCGTCGATCCGGGCATCAAGATCGAGACCGGCTACGCCCCCTATGAATCGGCCAAAAAACGGCGGCTGTTTCTTCAATATCCGGACGGGACCGATTATGCGGGCGAGGTCTGGCCCGGCTGGTGTCACTTCCCGGATTTCACCAACCCGGAAACCCGCCGCTGGTGGCAGAAATGGCTGACCACCTACACGGCCTTAGGCATCGAGGGGATCTGGTGCGACATGAACGAGCCGGCGGCCTGGGGCCACAGGGTGCCGGACCTGGTCGAATTCGCCTGGGAGGGCGGCGGCGCCGCCCATCGGAAGGCCCGAAACGTCTACGGCATGCAGATGGCCAAAGCCACGTGGGAAGGGGTTGCCGCCGCCGTGAAAAAACGGCCCTTTGTCCTGTCCCGATCCGGTTTTGCCGGCATTCAGCGGTATGCCGCCGTCTGGACCGGCGACAATGTGGCAGACGATGCCCACATGCTCGCCGACGTCCGTCTCGTCAACAGCATGGGCCTTTCCGGGATGGGATTTGCCGGCTGCGATATCGGCGGATTCGCCGGGGATGCCGACAGCCGCCTGTTTGCCCGCTGGATTGCCGTGGGCATGTTTTTTCCCTTTGCCCGGTGTCACTCGGCGGTCAACTCCCGGGCGGCCGAGCCCTGGGCATTCGGGGAAGCCGTCGAAGCCGTCGCCCGCAATTACATCAAGCTGCGCTACAAGCTGCTGCCCTACATTTATGCCTGTTTTTACGAATGCAGCCGCACCGGTTTGCCGGTGGCCCGAAGCCTGGTCATCGATTGGCCGGACGAGGCCGAAATCTATGATCCCCGCTATCAGCACCAATACCTGTTCGGCCCGTCGATTTTGGTGGCGCCCGTATCGAGCGAAAAAGACATGGAAAAGGTCTATCTGCCCCCCGGCGGCTGGTACGATTTTTACACGGACCAATTTCATTCGGGGCCTTCAAAAATCGTCGTAGAGACCCCGCCGGAGCGCCTGCCGCTGTTTGTCCGGGCCGGTGCGGTCATTCCCATGCAGCCGCATGCCCCGGCCACGACGTCGGCGCCGCCTGGCGGGCCGCTGCAGCTTCACGTGTATGAGGGGGAAACCGCCGATGCCTTTGTCTACTATGAAGACGACGGAGAAAGTTTTGACTACGAAGACGGCGGCTATTTCCGGCGGCAGATCCGGCTGCAATCCGGCCGGTTGGTCATGGACGAGGCGGAAGGGGGATTTGCCTCACGGTATAAAGCCATTGAAATCTGCTTTCACGGCTTTGATTTCGTCCCGGATCAGACCGTTTGGGTCAATGGCCGCAGCAGACGATTGCAGTCCCGGCGGATCCGGCATTGCGACTCTCTTTCGGCGGCTGACCCCCGGGATGCGGCCGCCGATGCCTGCGGCAGCATTGTCGTACCGCGCCTCACCGTTGCCAATACCGCCGAGGCCATCGAGGTTGCGTGGTGATATTTGCACTCAGACCCGCAAAGGTGCTTATTGCTTGAGCGAACCGGAGAACCGTATAAAGAGATTTTGATTTTGCCGGCAAAATTTTGCACAATATGAGGCAAAGTTGGTTTGAAGATGCAATGGGCAGTCACCAATCTGCGGGGAAACGATCATGACGCTCAAAGACCGAAAGCGGGAAAAAGTCCACAGCCGGAAAATCGATATTGCCTCCTATACCGATGATGCCGGCCAGGTCATCGTCGAAGGGGTTCTGCACGACCACTGCCCGGTCACCCGATACCTGATGACCGGCGAGACGCGGGCGCCGGGGACCATCCATGAACTCGTCATCCGGATGGCGGTTGCCGGGCCGCAGTTGGCCATTTCCGACATCGAGGTGGAAATGCCCGCCGTGCCCCGCCAGGAATGCCGACAGGCGGTGCATTGTCTGGACCCTTTGATCGGCATGCCGATTGAATCCGGCTTTACAATACAGGTCAAGCAGACCGTCGGCGGCCCCCGCGGCTGCGCCCATCTGGTCGCCCTGCTGCTGGCCATGGCCCCGGCCGCCGTCCAGGGGACATGGTCGGCCGTATCCCGTAAGCCGATGGATCCATCGGCTTACGCCGAGCAGGCCCTGGATTTTCTGACCGATACCTGCCTGGTATGGGCCAAAAATGGGCCGCTGGAAAAGCAATACCGGGAAAAATTAAAGGCGCTGAAAAAGTAGCGGCAAAACGTCTCGCCTCCGGCATGTCCAAACACCGGACAAACGCCGGGAAAAGATCCTCCGGATTGCGTCAGCGGTCGGTTTTTACTTCCGGCTGAAAATCGATTTCATGGCCCCGGCCGATGGTCTGCTCCGCTGGCAGAAAAACGGTTTCACCCTCTTCGCACTTCTCGCCGGGCTCATCGAATTTATAGCCGAGCATGCCCACCACATCGTTGTATTTCGACATGATTTCCTCGCGGCTGTTGCCGGGCACGTCCAGGACGCAGTAGCGGAAGCTGTCCGGGTTGTGCTTGAAATCCGACAGATTGACGTTTTCATGGATCAGGTTGCGGACCCGGACCTCGGGGTATTGCAGGGCGATTTCGTCAAAAACACTCTTGGTGGGCGTTTGCAGAATTTTAGCATCGTTGAAACGGTGCAGTTCGAAGTTGTAGCAGTAGCGAAACAAGTGCTCGGCCTGCGGGGTCAAGTTGGGGCGCTTGCCCGTGGCCACGTCGCAGAGCATGTAAAGGGGCGAAATCCCGGTGACGGCCTCGATGGTCTTGGCGAACTGGAAGGCGATGCGGCTGTTGACCTCGATAATTTTAAAGGTTTCGCTCTCTTCGTCGATGCGCAATTCCACGTTGAAAAAACTGTTGTCAATGCCGGTTTCCGGAATCAGCTTTCGCAGCGCCGCCATTATGGCCGACTGGAGATCGGGGGATAACGCATAGGGGAACTCGTGGTGGCTGAAGCTGTTGGTCAGGGGGTGGTATACGGCCTTGGTGACGCCGAAGCAGGTGACTTCGCCTTCGAGAATGTAGCCGTCCACGGTGACCTGGTTGCCGCTGATCAGGTCCTCGCAGAGGAAACTGTTGCAGGTGGCCATGTTAATGGCGTTGTAATGCTTGGAGTAGCCGCCGATGGCTTCCAGGTAGTACTGGTTGAAACGGGCGATGTCCATGCTTTCCGCACCGATATAGAATTCCAGCTCTTGCGGGGTCTCGATCCGGTGGGTGCCGAATGAGATGTTGGCGCGCACCGGCTTGATGAAAAACGGGGTCTGCAGGCGCTCGGGGTTTCGCAGGTAATCCAGGGCCAGGCAGAAGTTCGGCGTGTGCTCGGGAACGCAGGCCCGCTGAATCCGCCGGCAGAGGTATTTGTTCTGGCAGGAGATGATGCTCTGGACCGAGGCGAAGCGCTTTCCGGTCTCTTCTGCGATAATGGCGGCAAAAACCGACGACGAATCGTGGGTGCCCACCACGCCGTCATAGATCTCCGGTTTGTGATTGATACGTTCGATGGTCTGGTACAGGTAGTCCCTTACCCCGAAGCTCAATATCTTTTCAGTGGTTTCAATGGTGACGTCATAGGTGGACTGATCGGCGAAGCTGTTTTCGACCTCCTCGATGTCACTGGCATCGCACAGAAACAGGATTTTGTGTTTTCTGGGCATGGGAAATACTCCTTGGTTTCAAAAATGAAAAGGCGGGCCGCGTCGTCGTTACGCCAGCCCCAGGGGGGAGTCGCTTGACCATTGGCTGGTATCGATCTCGCCCCGGACGATATCGCCGTCTTTAAACACCAGGTCAATGTTTTCCGGTGACTGCAGGCACGAGATGTCAGCGAGCGGGTCTTTTTTCAAAACGACACAGTCCGCGAATTTGCCCGGCGCAAGGGTGCCGACGTCTTCGAGCATGCCGATGGCGTCTGCGGCGGTTTTCGTCGCCGCGGTGATGGCCGCCATTTCGTCCATGAGTCCGAGCTGCACGTACTGGATAAGCTCCGTGGCGTTTCTGCCGTGGTAATTGTACGGCGTGCCGGCATCGGTGCCCAGCACCACGCGGACGCCTGTTTCGACGGCCCGGTGCAGGTTTTCCCGCCGGAGCTTGGCCACTTCCTCGGCCTTTTCGGCCATGAACTGGGGCAGGCCGTTATGTTCCCGCCCGTAGAGCATCCAGAAGTTGGAGCTTAGCGTCGAGGTCAAAAAGATGCCGTTGTCGGCCATCATCTTCAGGGCCTCGTCATCGGCCAATGTGCCGTGTTCGATGGTGCGCACCCCGGCACGGATGGCGTTTTTGATGCCCTCGGCCCCGTGGGCGTGGGCGGCGGTGTGCTTGTGGATCTTTTCGCCTTCCTCGACCACGGCCCGGATCTCGTCGATGTCCAAGTGCGGGGCGCCGGGCACGCCGCCCGGATTCATGATCGCACCGGTGGCCATGACCTTTAAGTAGTCGGCGCCTTCCTTTAACTGTTCCCGGGCGGCCTTGCGGTTTTCATCCACCCCGTCGGCCTCCCGGTACAAGCCTTTGAAATACTCGCTGCCGGCCGACATCATGCAGATGATTTTGCCGCTGGCCAAAATCCGCGGCCCCGCGATCATGTGTTCATCCACGGCCTTTTTGACGGCGATATCGATAAAGTTGGCCGAGCCGGCGTTGCGGACGGTGGTAAAACCGGAGCGGACCGTGTTGCCCATTTCAATGGTGGCCCGGATGGCCCGGAGCTTGTCTTCGACCATGCTTTCGTGGATGGTGTCGGGCATGCCGTGCAAATCCATGTGGATATGGGTGTCGATTAAACCGGGCAGGATGAACTTGCCGGACAGATCATGGTGCCGGGCCGGTTCCGGAACCCGGATGTCTTTTTTTTTGCCCACCGATTCGATGCGGTCGTCCTTGAAGACCAGCACACCGTCTTCGATGCGGTTGCCGTTGCCGTCAATGATGGTGGCCCCGTTTAAAACTGTATACACTTGCGCCTCCTCGCTTGTTCCGCTTCGATCTCAAAGCGGGATACGATTTGTCACCTTAATAAGACCAAAGCCCGCCGTTGTCAATGGAATTGTGCATATAATGCACTGAAATCGTGTTGAAATATTATGCATAAGATACGGGAGGTTAAATGTAAGCCCCAGCCTCACTTCCCTTCGTCAAATCCCGGCGGCAATCCTTCCGGCGAGGTTTCGCCCGACGGATATCCGTCCGGCTGCTTTGTATCGGGGGTGGTCTTGGGCACCAGTTCTTTTTCGGCCCGGAACTGTAAGGTCATGTCCTGGTTTTTGGCTTCCCGGATGTAGTCGCCGTCTTGTAAGCGGAAGGCGTTCATGGCCGTGACCACGATGGCCGCATCGTTTTGGACGGGGCAGTAATGCTCGCAGTAGCCGCACCCGGCGCACTTGTCCTCGACCACGTGGGGGACGGGATGCGGCAGGTCCGGTTTTTTTTCAAAATTGACCGCATCATAGGGACAGACCTCGTCGCAGACCATGCAGCTTTTCTTGTACTCCCAAGCCAGACATCTCTGGCGGTAGATCACCGCCGTGCCGGTTTTCACCCACGTGCGCTGGGCGGCGCTGACGCTTTGGATGGCGCCGGTGGGACAGACATCGCCGCAGGCCGTGCATTTCGGATCGCAGTACTTGCGCCGCGGGACAATGGCGGGGCTAAACATCCCGAGCGCGCCGGCGGCAAACCAGACGGGCTGGAGCGTGTTGGTGGGACATGCGGTCATGCACTGCCCGCACCGGACGCAGGCGGCCAGAAATTGCGCTTCGGGCAGCGCGCCCGGCGGCCGGATCAGCCGCGGGGTGCGCACCTCGCCTTCGGCCTTGCCGCCGGTGACAAAAGTCAGGCCGGTCATGCCCACGGCGGCCACGCCGACGCCGCCGATCGCAGACAGCAGAAACCGGCGCCGGTCGAGAAAAATGGGTTGGTAAAAGTGGTTTTCCGTTTGCCGATTCCCCGTTTGCCGGTATTGCGGGGAAAAGTCGATGGCATCTTCGGGGCAGATTCGTTCGCAGGTCTTACAGACAATGCAGTCGTCGTGGCGGGTAATCTCGGGGTTTTGCGGATCAATGGCGTCCATGGGGCAGTTCCGGACGCATTTGCCGCACTGGTTGCAATCGGGGCCGACCCGGCGGCCGACCAGCGGCTTTTTGGAACAAATTGCCAACAGCGCCCCGCTCGGGCACAGGTACCGGCACCAGAACCGCGGCGAAAGTCTGACGGCGGCAAAGACGGCCGCAAAAAAGAAAAGGATGAAAAACTGGCCGGCAAACCGCCGGGTTTCGATGTTTAAAAACATCAGGCTGCGCAGGTCCAGCCAGTCGGCAATCGGGTAGAAGGCGGTCAGTGCCTGGTCGGACACCAGCCGGACCACCGGGTAGATCACCGTGCCCGCCAGCCGGGTGATCAGGGCCAGCGGGGCGGCCCAGAACACAACGGATATGCCCAGAACAGCGGCACCGATGAGAAAGGCCAGCACGTAGAGCTTGAAGTTGGGCGAAATCGTCCGGGGCGGCGATGGCCGCTTCCGCGGCGCAAAACAGTCGTCGGACAGATCAATGGCCGTGCCCATGGGGCAGATATAGCCGCAGAAAATCCGGCCGAACAGCACGGCCGAGATCACCACCGCCAGCGCGGGAATAAATGCCCACAGCAGCACGCGCCCGGCGATTGCGGCAATGCCCACCAGCACGGGGTCCAAGCGCAGAAACAGGTCCGTGCCGGCCATGCCCGTGCCCGCGGCCGCCAGCAGGACCGCAAAGATCAACAGGCAGACCAGCTGGGCCGCCCGGCGGAATCCGATCATAGGGCGATTTTTTTGACGTTTAAGTTGTCGATGTCCATGCGGCCGAGTTCGCGCTGATGGGCCAGGCGGATATGACGGATCTGATCGCCGCTGTAGCGCTTGCCGTACCATTCAAATGCAGAGACCGCGTAGGAATCCGCAGCCACCATGTCCTGCGAGGCGATCACCGTGTCCGGCGTCAACACCTTTCCCGGCCCGCCCGGCCCGCCGGTCGACAGCACGCGCGTGGCGTCGATGACCACGAGCTGCGGCGTTAAAAGCGATGCCAGGTCCGTGATGGTTTCGTGCAAATCGCGCTGGTGCATGATGGAGCGGTTGTAGATCAGGCCCATCATCCCCTTCATGGAAAGGCTCACCCCGGCGCTGGAATGCGACTTGGCCACGGGGGCGGCAATGAGCACGTCCGCGGAAAGCACTTCGCGCATCACGTCGGTCTGGGTCAGCGATTTGGCCTTCGGGATGTCGACTTCCTTGTACCGAGACGGATTGGTCACCGTGTGGACCATGTCTTCTTCCACGGACTCGCAGGCCTTGGCAATGCCGGAGCCTTCTATGCACTGTTCTTCCGGGGCCAGGGGATTGTCCAAAACCAAGACCCGGTCGGCGCCGGCCTGCTTGCACATGGCCGTCAATGTCTGTACCACGGCGGGATGGGTGTTTGCCGCCCGTTCCGGGGGCGTGGGAAAGCTCATGTTCGGCTTGATCACCACCCGGGCGCCTTTTTTGACGAATTGTTTCATGCCGCCGAGCATTTCCACGGCCGCCCGTGTGGCGGCTTCGGCGCCGCCCTTGACCACGGCGAGGTCCGGGGATCCGTCAATGGTTTTTGTTTCCGAGGATTTCGCCGCCAGAGATCTTGCCGGCATCAACAGCGAACCGCCGGCCACCCACAGCATGCCCTGGAGTTGATATTTCAGAAACTGCCTGCGGTCCATTCCGTTTTTAGGTCCGTTTTTGAATCCATTCATGGGAGGATCCTTTATGTTTTTTGGTTTACTGAAACAACTCAAGTAAAAATTACCACCGAATCGGCTTGTTGCAAATAAAATCGCATAGGGGTGAGAACCCGGCGGTGCATCCCTTGATTGTCCCGTCAATATGTTGACATTCCGGCAAATTACAGATACTATAAAAAATGGTCATCCGGTCTACGTCAGATAACCATCATCCCATAGTGCGGATGCTGCATACCACATTTTCGCGTTTGCGCGCAGAGACGCAAAGGTTTAAAAAAAACCATTGCTTCGCCTGTCATGCCTGCGCAGGCAGGCATCCAGAAATTTTCTTGCCGCGTGGAAAGCTGGATGCCTGCCTACGCAGGCATGACAACCGGGATGAACCGCTTTTTCTGGTTAATGCTTGGCCACCTAATGCTCAAATTTAGCAACGAAAATCACAACTGGAATCTTTCGGATAATCATATTGAAAAATATAAGGAGGTCATGCCATGACCGAAACCGCCGCCCCCGCGGAAGTTTATCCGGTAAAAACCCCAAAGGGTCTGTCTTCCCGGATCAAGACCCTGCGAAATTATTATTTCAAGGGCGCCGACCGGGCCTGGACGAACGAATACACCGCCTGGACCACCGGCACGCCCTGGGACGTGCAGTTCAACGAGATCACCTATTACATCGTCCCGGAAACCTATATGCTCATGCAGACCATGCGCAGCTCCTACCGCCAGGCGGCCCGTCCGGTGCGGCTGGCCGAAAAATTCTGGGCATGGTCCATTGTCGAACGCCGGGCCTGGTTCGTTCGGGAGGTCATGGTCAACTACCTGCCCTGCGAAATTCTGCCGGGCGACCTGATCGCCGGCAGCCGGTTTAACATCCAGACTTCGCTGTGCCTCACCGAGGCCGAGCAGAAGGAATACGACCGCTTAACCGTCGGCAAAAAAGGGGCCCGCCGTGCGGTGAAGTGGTTTCACGACCACGGCTACGGCAACGCCGGGGCCACCTCCGGCCATCTGATTCCCGACCATGAACGGGTGCTGACCATCGGCTGGAAAGGCATTTACCGGGAACTCGATGCGTTGTATGCCAGCCTGTCAACCGAGGAGCAAAACGGGGAAAAAGGGGCGCAGCTGCGGGCCATGCTGACATCGGCGACCATGGCGCGGGATCTGGCGGCCCGGTATGCAAAGCTGTCCGCCAAGCTGGCCGCCCGGGAAACCGACGAGCAGCGCCGGGCGGAATTGAAAAAAATGGCCCAGAACCTGTCCCGTGTGCCCTGGGAGCCGGCCGTTACCTTCTGGGAGGCCGTCCAGGCGCTGTGGCTCAATCACATGCTGGTCATGAGCGATGAAAACTATCCCGGCCCCGGCGTTTCCTTCGGCCGGATCGACCAGTACCTGCTGCCCTATTGGCAGAATGCCGTCAAATCCGGCATGGATCGGGAGTTCGGCAAGGAAATTTTAAAATGCTTCTGGGTCCATTGCAACACCGCCTATGACGCCATGATCCGCAGCGGAAACAGCGGCATCACTTCCGGTTTCGGCCAGCTCATCACCCTTTCGGGCATGGGAAAGGACGGCGCGGACGCCACCAATGATCTTACCTATGCCATCCTGGAAGTCGTCGACGAAATGAGCCCCATCCTGGAGCCCAAGCCCAACGTCCGGCTCCATCGGAACTCGCCGGACGCGCTGCTCGAAAAACTCGTGGACATGATATCGACAAGCCAGGGCGCGCCGTTTCTGATCAACTTCGATGAACGGTCCATGGCGGGCCTGCTGCACGAGGCGGAGATGGCCGGCATCGAAGATTTGATCAACGAGCAAAACGTCTGGAACTACGCCCCGGTGGGATGCCTGGAAAACACCATGGTCGGAAACGATCGGTCCGGGACCGTGGACAACAACTTAAATCTTTTGAAAGCCGTGGAACTGGCCCTGACCTCGGGCAAAGACCTGCTGCCGGTCACCGACCCCCTCACCGGCAAAACCGAAAAAATCCGCCAGGACGGCCCGTCCACGGGCGACCCGTCCCGATTCGACACCTGGGACCGGTTCTGGGACGCCTATGCCCGGCAGACCGCCCATATCGTCAAAAAATGCGTCGACCTCTATGAGCGCAGCGAATCGATCCGGGCCAAATTTTTCCCCACGCCGTATTTGTCCTGCCTGGTGCGGGGGTGTGCGGAAAAGGCCACAGATATCACCCGCGGCGGTGCAGAGATCAACTTCACCACCCTGGAGGCCGTCACCTTTGCCACCACGGTCGACGCCCTGCTGGCCATCCGATACCTGGTCTACGAAGAGCAAAAATGCACCATGGCCGAGCTGATCGAAGCGCTGAAAGACAACTGGGAAGGCCGCCCGGTGCTCCAGGCCCTGGCCAAAAACCGGGCGCCCAAGTACGGCCGCGACGACGATGTGGCAGACGAAATGGCCCGGCAGGTCATGGACCTGTGGACGGCCGAGACCTGGAAGCACCGGACGAAGTCCACCGACCGGCAGTTTCGGCCCGGCATGCTCTCCTGGAACTACTGGGCCGGCGACGGCTTTGTGCTGGCCGCCAGCGCCGACGGCCGGCAGAACGGCCAGTTTCTCTCCAACGCCATCTGCCCGTGCAACGGCGCCGACATTAACGGCCCGACCGCCAACGCCAATTCTGTGGGCAAGGCCTTGGGCGGCAGAACCGATCCCGAGGCGGGCCACTTTCAGGGCTACGTCAACCGCCTGCCCAACGGGGCCAGCCACACCATGAGCTTCAACCCCACGATCGTCCGGGACCCGGAACACAAGGACAAGTTCAAGGCCTTTTTGCGCGGATACGCCGAAAACGGCGGCACCTGCCTCCAGATCAACATGGTCGACCCGGACATGCTCAAAGACGCCCAGGCCCATCCCGCAAACTACCGGCACCTGCTGGTGCGCATCACCGGCTACAATGCGTATTTTACCGCCATCGGCAAGGAGCTGCAGAATGAGGTCATCGCCCGGGTGAGTCATGATGGGTTTTAAAAGAAGGCACTGAGGCCATTAATGAATGAATCGCAAGACAGGCAGAAAGCCCGGATCCTGCAGATCATCCGCATGTCGACCGAAGACGGCCCCGGCATCCGGACCACGGTGTTTTTCAAGGGATGCACCTTACACTGCACCTGGTGCCACAACCCGGAAAGCATTGCGCCCGTCCCGCAGGTCTGCTGGGTGGACAATCGGTGCATCGGATGCCGGACCTGTATCGATATCTGCCCGCAGGGCGCGTTGTCGGCAACCGATGCGGGCATTGTCATCGATCGGGACACATGCAGAGGCTGCGGCACCTGCGCGGATAACTGTCCGGGTACGGCCCTGGAACTTCTGGGCACCCGGTGGTCGATCGATGAGCTGGCGGCCGAAGTGGCCAAGGACCGCGCCTATTTCGACACTTCCGGCGGCGGGGTAACCGTGTCCGGCGGCGAGCCGGCCATGCAGCCGGATTTTGTGGAAGGATTTTTAAAAACCCTGAAAGATGAAGGGTTTCACACGGCACTCGATACCTGCGGCCACTGCGGCGGCGACGCCCTGGCCCGTATTCTGCCCCATGCGGACCTGGTGCTTTTCGACGTCAAGCTCATCGACGCTGCGGCCCACAAGCGTTTCACCGGGCACGACAACCAGCAGATTTTAGACAACCTCGTATTTGCCGCCGACCGTATCGTTGCTGCCGGCCGGCCGGATGCGCTGTGGATCCGCACCCCCGTGATCCCGGGTGCCACCGACAGCCGGCAAAACATCGCGCAAATCGGCCGCTTTATTGCCGACCGCCTTTCCGAAGCAACGGCCCGCTGGGAACTGTGCGCGTTTAACAACCTGTGCCGGGACAAGTACCGCCGCCTGGACCAGACCTGGCCCTTTGAACAAACCGAGCTGGTCACGGCCGAAACAATGGAATCTTTGGCCGAAACCGCCCGCGCATCCGGCGCAGACCCGGAAATCGTCTGCTGGTCGGGCGCCACGCGCATAAACCATAACTGATCCCGGGCCGACCCAAAAGGAAAACGATCATGTACAACATCCAGGCACTGGACGAAAACGCCGTCAAGGCCTTTTCACCGGCTGAAAAAATCGGGCTCGTGGGCACCGTCAACGCCGAAGGCCAGCCGCATCTGACCCTGATCACCTCCATCCGGGCACCCGGCCCGAAACAGATCACCCTGGGCGAATTTTCCAAAGGCAAAAGCAAGGAGAACCTGCAGCAAAACCCGCGGGCGGCGTTTCTGGTGATGACCATGGACCGCCGGATGTGGCGCGGCCACGCCCGCTGGACGCACCTGCGCACCGAAGGCCCGGAGTATCAGGCCTACAACGACCTGCCGATGTTTCGCTACAACGCCTATCTCGGCATCGGCCGCGTGCATTACCTCGATCTCGTCGACGCCCGCGGCGCGGAAGCTCTGCCGCTGCCGAGCATCATCTTGTCTGTCCTGATGACCCGGCTGGCCCGGCGGCGGGCTGCGGCCGAAAATTCGAA
>JBNJEA010000098.1:0-11667 GCA_051745395.1 Thermodesulfobacteriota bacterium
TCTACGGCATGAAGCCGGCCGACGAAGACCGGCACCAGTATACCTTTGACGGCAAAATCAACATCAATACGGCCGAGATGCCGGTTATTGCGGCTTTGATGCCCGTGGGCCAGGAATTTGCCGCCGAGGAAATCGTGGCCTACCGGGAGGAAAAGGCCAACGAGCAATACATCCATGACTTAAGCGATCGCGAGTGGTACAAGGAGGTGCCTGGGGCCGGCGACATCGAAATCGACTCCGATGTAATCACCACCACGAGTGATTTGTTTCGCGTCCGATGCGAGGCCCGATTAAATGATGCCGCCATGTCCGCCACCGTTGTGTTAAAACGGGAAAAAAACGAAGAAACCGGCAAATGGCAATGCAAGGTATTGAACTGGACCAATAACTAGTGTACAAAGTAATAATTTTTAATTCATTCAACAGGGCGGATACACCGGACCCATGAGCAGTAAAATCCTTTCTCTCGACATCCGCGACAATACCGTCTCCGCGCTTTCAATCGCCACAGGTCTTAAGGGCAACTGGATTGAAAAGGCGGCCGGTGTGGAAATGGCCGATGCCCCGGACGATACCCAGGATCGGCTGATCTGGGCCATACATGCGGTAACCGAGCAAATCGAGGTGGCCGGCGCCGTCTGCCTGCTTTCCATCCCGCCGTCGCTGGTGACATTTCGCAACATAGAGGTCCCCTTTAGGGATCGAAAAAAGATTCGCCAGGTCCTGCCCTTTGAGCTCGAACCGAGCCTGCCTTATGCCATCGATCAACTGACCCTGGACTTCATGGTGGTCAACCGCGCGGACCAGACGGATTTGATCGCCGCGGCCGTGGAAACCGAAAAATTAAACCACATCGTCGAAACGTTAAACCGTTTTGATATCAACCCGCGATATATCACGGCCGGCGGGATCACAAGCGCCCTTTGCTATGCCGGGCTTGCCCCATCACCGCCTGAAGCATTTCTTTACGTCGATCTGGGTGCCAATTCGGCAACCGTTTCTGGCGTTAAAGACGGCCGCATTCATGTGCTGCGCACATTAAAAACCGGCCGCGGGGCGCCGGCCGAAAAGGCAAAGCGTCTGGCCGGCGGCATATTGCGGATGACAGCGTCTTTTGACACCATTTACGATTTTGATTTTTTCCCGGAGCAGATCCTGGTTTCCGGTATCGACGCCGATGACGAAACCCTTTTGTCCCATCTGTCCACAGCGTTTGAACTGCCGGTCCGGCCGGCAAACCTCATGGAAGACACCCAACTGCATGTGTCGGCTTTACCCGATGCCGGCTTCGATCCCCTTCGGTTTGGCGGGCCTTTGGGATTGGCCGGAATTGAAACCGACGGTGTGGCGCCGTTTAATTTCAGCCGGGAACACTACGCGATTCAGAAATACTGGGTGGAAAACCGCAACGAAGTCATTACCACCGGCATGCTGGCGGTGCTGGTTTTTATTCTGATGATGTTTAGCGTCGTGGTGGAAGCCCATTTTCTCCAGAACCAAGTCAGCCGGATCAATCAGCAGATCACCGGCATTTACCGTTCCACATTTCCGCAGGACAGCAAAATCGTCGACCCGGTTCAGCAGATGCGGGTTAAACTCGAAAAACTCGAGGAACAACAGCGCTATTCTGCCGATACCGGCAGCAACATCCGCAACATCGACATTTTAAACCAAATCAGCCAGCAGGTCCCCGAACAGATCGATGTCATCATGACCCGATTCGTCCGGGGCAACAACGATATATTGCTCGCCGGCACCACCGATACATTCAACGCGGTTGACGAAATCAAGGGCCGACTGGAAAAGGTCGATATTTTTCAAAATCTTACCATCAGTTCGGCCAACATGGACCAAAACATCAACCGGGTGCGGTTTAACATCAAATCGGATCTGGCCGATTAAATCATGATGGGCGTCGTCTTTGAAGCAGTGAACTGTCCGGAGCGTTTATGATCAACATCAATTTAAATCGCAGGGAACGGCTGGTGGTTATCGGGGCCGCTGTTTTTATCGGTGTGTTTGTTATCTTCCAGCTCCTCGTGGCCCCGGTATTTGAAAAACGCAACGAACTGGAAAGCAAGCTGACGACAAAACGTCAGATGGTGGAGCAAATGCGTTCCCTGCGCGCCCGTTACCGGGCCATAGAACAAAAATCCGAAGAGATGGAAAACCAGGTGGACCGGCGACCGGGCGACTTTACGCTTTTTTCCTTTCTCGATCGGCTGGCGGGAAACAGCGAGGTAAAACAACACATTACCTACATGAAACCGAGCTCCTCCGTGGATGAGGACACCGGCCTGACCATGTCTTACGTGGAAATGAAGCTCCAGGACGTCACCCTCGAGGACCTGACACGGTTTCTCCACCGGGTCGAGACCTCCGAGAACATGGTCCGGGTCAGCCGGCTGTCGATTTCCAAATCCGGCCGAACAGACGATATGATATCGGCGGTCATGCAGATGGAAACGGTTAAGGCGTGATGAGACCGCATCGGCTTCCGGCTGCACGGAAAACCTATTTTGACCCGATAACAGGTACTTGTACATGATCATGACAACCACCAAAAAATGGGCCGCCTACATTGCCTACACCGTGCTTGTTACGGTACTGTTTCTCTATTTGTTGTTTCCGTCCGACACCGTGAAAAGCTATATCGGCCATCGACTGGCCGGGCTGGCGCCGGAAATTTCATTTGACATCGACACCCTGTATCCCCGGATCCCGCCGGGACTGGCGGTAAAAAACGCGGATGTGACCTATCAAAACAACCCGGCGGTGACTTTGACGCAATTGTCGGTTCAACCGGCGTACCTGAGCCTGCTGGGGGCCGAACCCGCCGTGAATTTTAACGGCCGTCTGGCCGACGGGACCCTGTCGGGCCGGGCCGGTCTGCAAACCGGAACCGAAAACCAAGCCATTGCAACGGAGTTGACATTTGACGGCATTGAATTAAAAAAAATCCCGTTGATAGAGACCCTGTCGCCGCACCGGTTTTCCGGCCAGGCCGCCGGAGAGATACAGCATCAAACGCAAGCAGGGTCCTGGGGAACCGGCAGGGGCACCGTGCGGCTCACCGAATGCCGGGTGGTGTTTAACCGGTCGATTCTGGGCATCGACGAACTGCAATTCGATCGCATTGCCGCCGAAGCAAAAATCGAAAACCAGCGGGTCGAGGTGACACAAATCCAATTTGATGGATCCATGCTCTCCGGCAGCGGAAAAGGCTCTTTGCAAATGCGGCAACCGATCGAAAACAGCCGGATCGATCTGACCGGCAGCATCAAGCCCCATGCCGAGTTGTTAAAATCCGCCGGGGGGCTGATTCCCAAACGATACATGGATGAAGGCGGCATTCCCGTGCGCATCACCGGCACGTTAAACCGCCCGGATTTCAGCCTCCGGTAAGCCGGTCGGGCTATACGGATTTTGACCTCAATTTAGGTTTGACAAACATGACCGATGCGCTTGCCCGCAGAAGCGCACTTTTTCAGGATGCAATGCAATAAGGGCCTATGATAAAAAGACTCTTTACCCTCATAAATCTGGTATTGATCACGGCCGCCATTTTTTTCGGCGTGAAAATCTTCTACGGCTTTGTTACCGCCGAGATCGATGCCGAAGTGATTGCCGCAGATGTCGAAGCCGCTGCCGAAAACCGGAATGAAACGACTGCCAACCGACAAAATAATGCCGATGCCCAGCAGGATTATGCGGCCTATCAGCCCGTTATCGAACGCGATCTTTTTAAGACCCAGGCTGCGGAAAAGGAAAAGCCCGATATTGACCCCAGTGAAGTCGAGAACCTGGAAGAAACCAAACTCAATCTCAAGCTCTGGGGAACCATCACGGATAACACGGAAAAGAGCTATGCCGTGATTGAAGATGAAAAAAAACGTGAGCAGCAGTTGTACCAGAAAGGTGATAAAATCCAGCAAGCCCGCATTAAAGTCATTTTGCGCAAAAAAGTCGTGTTAACCGTCGACGGAAAAGACGAAGTCCTGCAAATGGAGGATCTGGTCGATCAGTCCCACCGGACGGACGGACGGTCGGGCAGCGGATCGGACCGGAGCCGCGGCGACAGGGAGCATGTGGCCGTGGAACGCAGCGAGATCGATAATGCGCTGAAAAACATCAATCAATTGATGCGGCAAATCCGGGTGCGGCCCTACTTTGAAGACGGCAAGCCCAACGGCATACTTCTCAGCGGCATCCGCGACAATTCGATTTTTGAAGAAATGGGACTGAAAAGCGGCGACGTGGTCAAGGCCGTAAACGGCAAGGATATCGAGTCCGTTGACGATGCGATGAAATTTTACCAGAACCTAAAATCATCCAGTGAGGTCGATTTGAAGATCGAGCGCAACGGCAATCCCCAGACCATCAACTACCGGATTCAATAAACCCGTGTTTGAACTACAGCCCGACTACGATTGGGACGAAAGATTGAAAAAAGGATCGGTGCGCCAATGAAAGCAAAGCCAACAAACCGGACGTTGATTATATTGTTTTTTTTCGCTTTTTTGTTGTCATTGCCCGGAGTCGGGCTGGCTCAGAGCAAAAAGGCCACACCGCCCGAAGCCGAAAGCGTACTGAAAGAGCAAGCCGAAACGGGCGACGCCGATAAAGACGGCGACGGGCAGCGCTATGTCTCCATCGATTTCAACGATGTGGACATCAATGTCTTTATCAAGTTCATCAGTGAGCTCACCGGCAAAAATTTTATTGTCGATCAGCGCGTCAAGGGCAAGATCACCATTGTTTCCCCCTCGAAAATCTCCGTGGACGAGGCCTATCAGGTATTTGAATCGGTTCTCGAAGTCCACGGATATTCCACGGTGGATGCCGGGCAGGTCACCAAGATCATTCCCTCGCCCTATGCCCGGACCAAGAATATTGAAACCAAGCTGAAAAAGGAAAGGGAATCGCCCCAGGACAAAATCGTCACGCAAATCATGCATCTTGAGTACGCCGATCCCAACGAGGTCAAACAACTGTTCGCCCCGCTGGTTTCGAAAAGCAGCGTAGTGCTGGCCTATGAAGCCACCAATATGCTCATTGTCACCGATGTTTACTCCAACATTACCCGGTTGCTCCGGATCCTGGAGGCCATCGACGTCCCCGGCATCGGCCGGGAAATCACGGTCATTCCCCTGGAATACGCCAATGCCGAAGAAATGGTCAACACGGTCGATTCCATGTTCAACTCCCGGCAAAAAAAGCGGGACAAAAAGGGGGCCAAGATTAACGTAGTGGCCGATGACCGGACCAACCTGTTGGTCGTTCAAGCCAGCGAATCCGACGTGGAGCGCATCCGCAGCCTGGTAAAAATGCTGGACCAGCAAATGCCCGAGGGGAAGGAAAAAATTCGGGTCTATTACCTGGAAAACGCCAAGGCGGAGGAAATGGTTTCCGTTTTACAGGAATTGCCCGGCAAGGAGGAAGGGGCTGAAAAAGGCAAAAAGGTTTCGCCCATCGTTTCCGAAAAGGTGAAGGTCACAGCCGACGAGGCCACCAACAGCCTGATTATCCGGGCTGACAAGGATGACTATGAAATCCTGGAATCCGTCATCCAGCGACTCGATATTGTCCGGCCCATGGTCTATATCGAGGTCCTGATCATGGAGGTCAGCAAGGACCGGTCCTTCCGGCTCGGCGCCGAGTGGCTCGCCGGCGGCGAGGGCAGTTACAAGGACCGGGAAGGCGTTTACGGCGGCGGTTTTTCCGGCGGGGCGGCCGGCGGCGACCGGGGCTACAACTTTACGGTGCCGCAGACTTCCGGAAATAACGCGCAGCTTCCGCCCGGCGCATCTTTGGGAGTTTTCGGGGAAAACATCCAGATCGGCGATATGGCCTTCCCCAGTATCCGGGCGATCATCCAGGCCTACAACAAGGACCGGGATGTGCATATTTTGTCCACGCCGCAGGTTTTGACCACGGACAACGAAGCCGCCAAAATCACGGTCGGCAAAAACATTCCGTACCTGACCAAGGCGGCCACCGGAGATACCAACTACAGCAATTACGAGTACAAGGACGTGGGCATCGAGATGGAAATCACGCCGCAGATCAACAAGGACCGGAAAATCAGATTGGAAATCAACCAGGAGGTGACCAAGCTGGAAACCACGACCGACCAGTTCCAGCCCACCACGCTGAAGCGCTCCCTTGAAACCACTGTCGAAGTCGATGACGAAAATACCGTGGTAATCGGAGGCCTGATTGATGAAAGTCTGTCCAGAACGGAATACAGCGTGCCTTGTATCGGCAGCATTCCGGGGCTGGGGTGGCTGTTTAAATCCATGGCTTCGGCCAACGACCAGACCAACCTGTTTGTCTTTTTAACGCCCAGGGTGGTGCAAAAACCCGGCGAGGCCAGCAAAATCTACAACAAGAAAAAAGACCACATCGACGGGTTGAGCGAGGATTCCATCAAGCTCTACGGGCAACCCGACCCAACAGAAAAAGAAGCCTTAAAAGAAAAACTACCGGAAGAAAAACAATAAAATGACAACCCAGAAACTTTCCGACATTTTAACCCGGGATTTCGGCATTGACGAAGGTGCCGTCACCGAGGCCCAGCGGTTAAAGACCGAGCAGAATACCACCATTGCCGAGGTTTTGCTGAAAAAAAAGATCCTATCGGAAAACCAGCTGCTCGAGGCGTTTTCCAAACTCTATGACATCCCTTATGTTCATCATCTGCCCATGGACGGGCTAAACACCGAATTTGCCCGGCAATTGCCCATCCAGTTTCTGAAAAAATACGCCATGGTGCCCATCCGGACCCACCACTCGCTGGTGGGCAACGACACATCAGCCGGTGATGGTGCCAAAGACGCGGAAAACGGCGAGCATACCATTATTGCACTCAATGATCCCACCGCGTTTCAGCCGTTGGATGACCTGATCCATATCCTCGACGTGGATGATTTCGAACTCGTGCTGGCCAACCGGGATGCCATTTACTCGCTGATCAACCTGGCCTACGACAGCAGCCGGGACACGGCCGAACAACTCGTGGCCGACATGGAGGAAAACGGCGGCGACATCATCAGCGAGATCGAAGAAACCGCCGACCTGCTCGATGACACCAGCGATGCCCCGATTATCAAGCTGGTCAACCATGTGATCTCCCAGTCCGTCAAAATCGGTGCCAGCGATATCCACATCGAACCCGAACAATACAGTTTCAAGATCCGCTACCGGGTCGACGGCATCCTCTATGACCTGCTCACGCCCCCGAAATGGATGCAGGCCTCCCTGGTGTCCCGTATCAAAGTCATGGCCAAGATGAACATCGCCGAAAAGCGTCTGCCCCAGGACGGCCGTTTCGAGGTCAAAATCGGCGACCAGAATATTGACATCCGGGTATCGACCATTCCGATTTCCCATGGAGAGCGGGTGGTGCTGCGGCTGTTAAACAAGTCCGGCTCACTGTTTCAGCTTTCCGACCTGGGCATGATGCCCGGAAAACTCGAACAGATCAAGCAACTCATCACCTCGTCGCACGGTATCATCCTGGTAACCGGCCCGACCGGCAGCGGCAAGACCACGACCCTGTATGCCATCCTGTCGTCAATCAACTCCGCGGACATTAACATCATTACCATCGAGGACCCGGTGGAATACCAGTTAAAGGGGGTCAACCAGATCCAGGTCAACCCGAAAATCGAACTCACTTTTGCCCGGGGGCTGCGTTCCATTGTACGCCAGGACCCGGACGTGATTTTGATCGGGGAAATGCGCGATCTGGAAACCGCCGAAATCGGCGTGCAATCCGCACTGACCGGACACCTGGTCTTTTCCACCCTGCATACCAACGACTCGGCCAGTGCCATCACCCGGCTGGTGGATTTGGGCATTGAACCGTTTCTGATTTCCTCGTCGGTGATGGCCGTTATCGCCCAGCGATTGGTGCGGGTGCTGTGCGCGGACTGCAAGGAGCCCTACTCACCGGATGCCGCCTATCTGGGCCGGCTGGGACTGAAACCCGACGAGATCGAAAACCATGTCTTTTACCGGGCCAAGGGATGCAGCAATTGCTTTCACAGTGGCTACCGGGGCAGAGTCGGCATCTATGAAATCCTTGAATTAAACGATCACCTGCAGAACCTGGTGTTAAAAACCTATGATTCACACCGGATCAAAAGCGAAGCCGTTGCCGGCGGCATGACGACCCTGTACCAGGATGGGCTTAACAAGGTGTTAAACGGCGTGACCACCATTGAGGAAGTCCTGCGCGTCACGCAGGGGTAGGGCGGTGTGTTGCCGTCTTTTACCCCACCCGGCAAAAAACGATTTCCCCATTTTCCAGACCGGCATACAGGCGTATGAATCTTTGTTTGCTCACCATTTTTGCCGTCATTCCGGGCTTTCTCCAGAAGATGGCTCTCCGTGCGGCGCCGCTACTGGCGGCTTTGTTGTTGACCGCTGGCGGTGCTTTTGCCGGCGGTGGTGCGACGGATGCCGACTCCCTGTATACCTTTGCCGCCCACAGCTACGAGCAGGGAAATTACATGACGGCTGTGGTGGAATTTGAAAAACTGCTTTTTTTCTACCCGGATGACCCGCGGTCTTCGGAGGCGGCATTTAAAATCGGCATGGCCCATTTCCATGAAAACCGGTTTTCCGCTGCCATTGAAGCCTTTGATGGAGTCATTGAAAAATACCCGGAATCCGGGTTTTCCACCGAGGCCGCCTTTATGCGCAGCCGCTGCCACGAGAAGTTAAACGATACGAAAATGGCGTTGTCGCGGCTGGAAGGTATGGCGCGCCGCGCTACAGAAACCGACGTCCGGGATCGCGCGTTTTACCGCATCGGCCGGCTGCATTTAAAAAACGGAAAAATCTCTTCGGCCCGGTCGGCCTTTGCGGCCGTTACCCCGGAAAACCGGCCGCATTACCGGATCGAAAAGATTCTGGCGCGACTCGACCGGCCCCGGGAACTGGCCCGCAAGAATCCGCTGATAGCCGGGCTGTATTCGATTTTTCCGGGCGGCGGCTATGTATACACCGGCCGCTACCGGGATGCCCTGATCGCTTTTGCAATCAACACCGGCATGGCCGTGGCCGCCTGGGAAAGCTTTGACAATGACTTGCCCGCCACCGGCGGCATGATATCGGCCATCGGTCTTGGATTTTACAGCGGCAGCATCTACGGCGGCATCAATGCCGCCCATAAATATAACCAGCGCGCTTATGATGATTTTGTCCAGTCCCTGGAAATCAAAAACGACTCCAACTTATCCTTTCACATCCAGCCCCGCAGCCAAGCCGTCGGCCTTGCATTGCAATATGAGTTCTAACAGCGGCTGATCGCATTTTCTTCGATTTTCCGCCCCCACCGGACCGGCCAAACAACTGTCGGACTCCGGCCCGAACAAGGCAATACCATGAATGCAGACCCAATTTACGGGATTTCATGTATAGTGTTCTACCTTTTGTTTGTGTAGATTGAGTCCTGTAAATAACGATCCACAGCAGAAAGGAGGGGGGACGCGAATGTGTGCACAGCAATATGACGATGACGACAAAAAACAAGGCGGCGGCATTACGCGCCGGGGATTTATGCAATTCATGGGCGCCGGCGCTCTCGGCGTTTCCGTGGCCGGCGCCGCCCTTAGCCGGACGCCGCCGGCCAATGCCGCACCAGCGCCCCTGAAGGCCGCGGAAATGGTCAAAATCCATCTCCGGATCAACGGCGCTACTCATCCCGTCCTCGTCGAACCGCGGTGGACGCTGTTATACGTGCTTCGGGAAGTTCTGGGGTTAACCGGCACAAAGATCGGATGCGGCCGCGGCGAATGCGGGGCCTGCACGGTATTAATCAACGACATACCGCGGTATGCCTGCATGACTTTGGCCGTGGAAGCTCAAAACAGCAAAATCATTACTCTCGAAGGCGTAATGGAAGGCGAAGCGCTCGGACCGGTGCAGCAGGCTTTCGTGGAACAAGACGCCTTCCAGTGCGGTTACTGTACGCCCGGCCAGGTCATGGCCGTCGAAGGTCTGCTGCGCAAAAACAGCGACCCCGACATGGAGGAAATCCGAAATGGCGTATCCGGCAACCTCTGCCGCTGCGGCGCCTATAACCACATTTTCCGGGCCGCAAAAACGGCTGCTGAACGCAAAAGAAAATAGGGGGTCCTTATGTCGAACAATGACAACATATACTACACCCAGGGCCTGCCGGTACCCGAAACACCGGCGACCGGAAAAGAGCCGGCGTTCTGGAAAGACACCGATGTCGTGGGCAGGAAAATACCCCGGGTCGATGCGTATGAACGCATTAGCGGTACAGCGGTCTATCCCTCGGACGTAAAACTGCCCGGCATGATCTACGGGGCCATCCGTCGCTGCCCGTATCCGAACGCAAAGGTCAAAAAAGTCGATACCACGCCGGCGGAAAAGATGCCGGGGGTCCGGGCGGTGATTTCGGGTGACTCGAAAACGGCAAAGGATCTGAAATGGGACTACGACAGCGCTCAATCCCGGCTCTTTGACCCCCATTGCCGGTTCGAAGGGGATGCGGTGGCCGCAGTTGCCGCCGATTCCTGGTACCAGGCCGCAGACGCGGCCAAAGCCATTGCCGTGGAATACGAAGTGCTCGAGTCCGTAACCGACCACAACCGCGCCCTGGATGCCGATGCCCCGAAAGTCCACGGAAAGGACAACCGGGTAAACACCGAGACCTATGAACGCGGTGATGTGGCCAAAGGCTTCGACGCCGCCGACATGGTGCTGGAACAGATCTACACCACGGCCTGCGAACTGCACACCCCCATGGAGCTGCACGGCTGCGTGGCCAACTGGGAAGGCCAGCGGCTGACCATCTGGGAATCCTCCCAGGGAGTTTTTGCCATTCAAAGTGAAGTGGCCGAAAGATTAGACATCCCGCTGTCCAAAATCCGGGTCATCGGTCATTACATGGGCGGCGCTTTCGGCAGCAAGCTCTCACCCGGCAAGTATACGGTGATTGCCGCTCTGCTGGCCAAACAGACGGCACGGCCCGTGAAAATGCTGCTGACCCGGGAAGAAACCTTTTTGTGCGTGGGCAACCGACCCTCCAATACCATGACCATCAAGGCAGGGGTCAAAAACGACGGCACGTTGACCGCCTTGGATTTCGAATGCGTCGGGGCGAGCGGGGCCTATCCGGCCGGGGGAACGGCCCTGGTGGACTGGTTAATCCGCGATTTATACGCCTGCGACAACGTGCGCACCCGGTCCGAAGACGTCTATATCAATGCCGGCCCGGCCCGGCCGTTCCGGGCACCGGGCCATCCCCAGGGGGCCTGGGCGCTGGAACAGATGATCGATTCGCTCGCCGAAGCCATCGGCATGGACCCGGCTGCATTGCGCTTGAAAAACATCCCCACGGTCAGCCAGGGCCGCGAGGGCAATCCCGCCTATACCAGCACAGGCCTGGCCCAGTGTATTGAAAACGGCGCCGAAGCCTTCGGTTGGGCATCGGCCATAAAAAAGGCCCGGGCCCACAATGAAGAAAACCGCCACATCAAGCGCGGCGTGGGCATGGGCGCCTGCGTCTGGTTTGTCGGCGGCGGCGGTCCGCCGTCCACGGTGGTGATCAAGATTTTTAAGGACGGATCGATTAACCTGAACATGGGGGCAAGCGACATCGGCACCGGCACCAAGACCGTGATGGCC
>JBNJEA010000243.1:0-2961 GCA_051745395.1 Thermodesulfobacteriota bacterium
CTTTTGTACAAATTATATCTTCCGGCAGATGTGTATTTAAAGCTAGTGGCTTTCCTTTAGCACGACATCGTCGGCCATGGTCATGACCATGTCGGTATCCTCGGGGATATGCCCGAAAACCCGGACCCGCCCCTGCCGAAACACGATCGATTGCGCCACCTGCCGTTTTGTGTCCGGATGCCCACGGAAAAATCGATCCAGCCGTCTGTGCCTTTCATGTACCTAAATTGAGCGATTTTCAAGTTTGCCGCAGATACAAGGAAGATGCAGACGAGCAATAGTGGACTATGTGAGGCTGCATCTGACGCAGTAGATGCGGCAAAATTGGAAATCCCGAAAGGTTTTAGATTCTTAAGTATAACTTTCTATAATTCTTTACAAAATCATGTTTTTAAAAAGTTGAAACGCTCAATTTAGGATGTATTTTCGCAGGCCCGGCCGCCAGTTGAACTGCGCGGCCATCAAGGCCAGCGCCAGGTGCGTGACCCGGTTTAAGCTGTTTAATTTTTTGTCAAACAGAAATTAAATCATAGCGGGTTGCGGTTGCAATTTATGATGACCCTGACGCCGGATATGGAATTGGCTTGAAATTTGGCATTATTCTTGTAGGGAATACGACCTGATGGAAAAGTGGAAAGCTGAACTTGAGCGCATTATGTTTTTTCGGGAAATGAATCTGCCGCTGGCATATCGCGAGCGGCGTGAGGCGTCGCATCCTACGGAAAATATCGGAGAAAATGAAATGATCAAGTTCAACGGCATCAATCATCTGGCCTTTGCCACCGGCGATATGGAAACCACCATCCGCTTCTGGCGGGATCTGCTGGGCATGCGGCTGGTGGCCGGCATCGGAAAACCCGGTGCCCGGCATTATTTTTTTGCCTTATCGGAAACCGACATGGTGGCGTTTTTTGAATGGCCGGCGGTAAAAGCCGCAGCGGAAAAAGATCACGGCGTACCGGTCGCGGGACCGTTTGTGTTTGATCATGTTTCGTTCGGCGTGGACAGCCACGAGGCGTTATGGGAATTGAAAGACCGGCTGGAAGCCGCCGGTTTCTGGGTTTCCGAGGTTATGGACCACGGCTTTATCCATTCCATTTACGCTTTTGATCCAAACAACATTCCCATTGAGTTTTCGGTCAATGTGGAAAATGTGGACGTGCGGGACCGTCCCCGGATGAAAGACCGGCAGCCCACACCCTCGGCGCTGGAAGGGCCGGACCCGCAACCGGGGCGGTGGCCGGCGGTAAAAGCGCCCACGCCGGCGGCCGAGCGTTTGATTTTTCCCGGAGAAGGCCAGGTGCTTGCCGATGAGCCGGAGGAGCAACAGTAACGGTATCCGCGGCGGATTTTGCTTTTCGCCTTTAATTTGCTTGCAGGATTCTTATATTGCATTATTGCGCAATTCAAAGATGTGATGACGGAATTGAAATTCGTTTAGGCACTATTTTCCAAATAAGGAGGAAATTTATGACGGACAAACTGGTAATTATCGGGGGAGTGGCCGGCGGCGCCACGGCAGCCGCACGCGCCCGGAGACTGAATGAAGATGCCGAGATCGTGGTTTTTGAGCGGGGCCAGTACATCTCCTTTGCCAATTGCGGGCTGCCCTATTATATCGGAGAAGTCATCAAGGAGCGCGATGCCCTGCTGGTGACCACCGCCGATGCTTTTCAGAGCCGGTACCGTGTCGATGTCCGGCTGTATACCGAGGTCGTGGCCATCGACCGCGACAACAAGACCGTGCAGGTAAAAAATGCCGAGACCGGCCAGCAATATAGCGAGTCATACGACAAGCTCATTGTATCGCCCGGTGCCGAACCGATCCGTCCGCCGTTGGAAGGCATCGACTATGACAACATTTTTACCTTGCGAAATGTCCCGGACACGGATCGGATCAAGGCCTATGTAGACCATGAAAAGCCCGAATCCGCCGTGGTGGTCGGCGGCGGGTTTATCGGCCTGGAAATGGCGGAAAATCTCGCGTTCCGGGGGGTAAAGACCACCATCGTTGAAAAGCTCGACCAGGTCATGCCCTCGATGGATTATGACATGGCCGGTTTAATCCATGCTCACCTGGTGGAAAAAGGCGTCGGCCTGGAACTGGGCGACGGTATCGCCGCCTTTGAAAAACCCGGCAACCGGCTGGTGGTCAGAACCGAACAGGGCAAGGCTATCGAGTGCGACATGGTGATTTTATCGGCCGGGGTCAAGCCCGAAAACCAGCTCGCCAGGCAGGCGGGATTGGAAATCGGCTCGCTGGGCGGCATCTCGGTGGATCAATCCCTGCAAACATCAGATCCCCATATTTATGCCATCGGCGATGCGGCCGAGGTCCGGGATTATCTGACCGGCGCCAAGGCCATGACGCCGCTGGCCGGTCCGGCCAACCGGCAGGGCCGGATTGCCGCCGACAACGCCATGGGCAGAAGTTCCGTTTTTTACGGCACCATCGGCACCTCCATTGTACAGGTGTTTGAGCAGACCGTTGCGTCCACGGGTTTGAGCGTAAAGCGGTTAAAGCAAAACGGCACGGACTATTTGGTCAGCTATACCCACTCCGGCTCCCATGCGGGCTATTACCCCGGCGCCGAAACGATGGCGGTCAAGCTGATGTTTTCCCCGGCCACGGGCCAGATCCTGGGCGCACAGATTGTCGGCAAGGATGGGGTGGACAAGCGCATCGACGTAATAGCAACGGCGATTTACGGTAAAATGACCGTCTTTGACCTCCAGCACCTGGAGCTGGCCTATGCGCCCCCCTATGGGTCGGCCAAGGACCCGGTCAACATCGCCGGTTTTGTGGCGGCCAACATGCTCAAAAACGATGTGGCCAACATCAACTGGGACCAGCTGCCGGCAACGGATCCGGATACCGAAGCACTGCTCGATCTGCGAACCGAAGACGAGAATGCTGGAAAGAGGTGCTGATGGGATAGGCCTATTTCGGACTGAATTTCT
>JBNJEA010000099.1:0-11291 GCA_051745395.1 Thermodesulfobacteriota bacterium
CGATGATCCGAACCTGACGGAGCGGTTTGAGCTCTTTATTGCCGGCAGGGAAATTGCCAACGGCTTTTCCGAGCTAAACGATCCGGTGGACCAGAAGGCGCGCTTTGAGGCCCAGGTGGAAAGCAAGGACTCGGATGAAGGCGTGGTGCATACGGTGGACGAAGATTACATCGAGGCCCTGGAATACGGGATGCCGCCGACAGCCGGCGAAGGCGTGGGCATCGACCGGTTGGCCATGCTGCTCACGGATGTGCCTTCCATCCGGGATGTGATCCTGTTTCCCCACTTGAAACCGGCCGACCGGAAATAGGCGGTCGGATCCGTCCATTAAGACCATTTGCGTGTTTGAATCGTTATGGCGTTTGAATATTTCATCGGCGGCCGGTACTTAAAGTCCCGGCACAAGCAAGGATTTATTTCCTTTATCACCGTGCTTTCCATGGCCGGTGTCGCCGTGGGCGTGATGGCCTTGATTATCGTGATTGCGGTCATGACCGGGGCGGAGTCGTATTTTAAATCCAAAATTTTGGGCGTTGAACCCCATGTCGTGGTTCGCCGCCATGGCGACGCCATTGCCGAATACCGGCAGGTCATCGAACGGATCCAGTCCATGGCCGATGTCAATTCCACGGCGCCGTTTGTTGAGACCCAGGTCATGCTCCGCTCTTCCAACGGCATCTCCGGGGCCGTGTTGCGGGGGGTGGATCCGGCCTACGGCGACGAGCAGATCATGGGCATGACCGGAGAAGCCGTCCAAAAAAAGCTTGCCCCGCAAGAAAAAACCCCGCCGCCGGATACAAACGGCGGGGATCTGGCCGACCGGGGTGAGCGGGGCGACCGATCGGCTCCTCCCGGCATCGTCCTGGGCAAAAATCTTGCCCGCAAGCTCGGCGTCGGAAAAGGCGACGCATTGTATCTGATTTCCCCCCGCGGCATGATGTCGCCGATCGGCCACATGCCGTCCATGAAACGGTTTTCGGTGACCGGCGTTTTCAGCTCGGGGTTTTATGAGTATGATGCCTCGCTTGCCTATGTTCACCTGAATCGGGCCCAGCAGTTGATGAAAATCGGGGATGCGGCCACCGGTATCGGACTTAAAATCGATGACATGTATGCCGCCGACGAGGTGGCCGGCCAAATTTCCGACAGCCTGGATTTCCCCTACTGGACCATGGACTGGATGGAAATGAACCAAAATTTCTTTTCCGCCCTGAAACTGGAAAAGGAAGCCATGTTCGTAATCCTGACCCTCATTATCCTGGTGGCCGCCTTTAATATTGCCAGCACCCTGATCATGATGGTAATGAGCAAGACCCGCGATATCGCCATTTTAAAGGCCATGGGCGCCACCGATAAAAGCATCCGGAAAATCTTTGTCTTCAAGGGCATGACCATCGGTGTCATCGGCACCGCCATCGGTACCGGGCTCGGGGTGCTCGGCGCGGTGCTGCTCAAGCATTACAAATTTATTGAACTGCCCGGCGACGTCTACTACTTTACCTCGCTGCCGGTGCAGCTCGAAGGGTTCGATATTTTGGCCATTATTGCCGCGGCCCTGGTGATCTGTTTTCTGGCCACCTTGTATCCGGCACGCAAGGCGTCGAAGTTGAACCCTGTGGAGGCGCTTCGCTATGGCTGATGGCAAAGAGCCGAAAAACGGTGGAAAAGATCTTGGTACGCCGTCTGCGGAGGCGCCGTTTATCCGGTTGTCTGATATCACCAAGGGATACGTCTACAACGGCAACCGCATTGATATCCTAAATGGCATAAACCTTGATATCCGTCCCGGCGAAACCCTTGCCGTGGTCGGCGAGTCGGGCATCGGAAAATCCACGCTGCTTCATATCCTCGGCACCCTGGACCGGCCGGATAAGGGGGATTTGTATTTTCGCGGCAACAGCGTTTTTACGCTCGGCAACACCCGGTTGGCCGCGTTTCGAAACACCACTATCGGCTTTGTTTTCCAGTTTCACTATTTGCTGCCCGAGTTTACGGCACTGGAAAACGTGATGATGCCGGGGCTGATCAACGGCATGAAAAAGGCAAAAATCCGGACCGATGCCGAAGCCATCCTGGTGCGTGTCGGTTTGAAAGACCGTTTGAGCCATCGGGTCAATGACTTGTCCGGCGGCGAGCAGCAGCGGGTGGCCCTGGCCCGGGCCCTGGTGCTGCGGCCGTCGGTTCTGCTGGCCGATGAACCCACGGGCAATCTGGACAAGAAAAACAGTGCCCACGTGCATTCTTTTTTAGACGAGCTCAACCGGGAGATGCAGATGACGCTGGTGGTCGTCACCCATAATATGGAGCTGGCGCAATTCATGCAAAAACAGATGACGATTGTCGAAGGGAAACTTGTTGAAATTCAATAGCAGCAGTACGCGGGTATTCGCTACAGGTGTTGGATCGTTGCTGGCATTGGGTCTTACAATGCTGGTGGCAGCCGCCGCGGCCACGGCGGCGCCGCAAGTCAAATCAGTGGTTATCGAGGGCAACGACCGGATCGAAGACGCCGCTATCCGGCGGGTGATTGAAACCGCCGACGGTGATGTCTACGATGAGGACGCGTTGTCTGCCGATCTTGAAGCCATCTACAACATGGGATATTTCGATGACGTGCGGGTTTCGGTAAAACGGGAAGAAGACGGCAATACCGTGATTTTTACGGTTAAGGAAAAGCCCACCGTCCGGCGGATCGAATTTTCCGGCAACCGGGTCCACGATGACGAAAAAATCAAGGAAAACATTGATATTTCCACAGGTTCGATTTTAAATATATACCGGATCAAGCGCAACATCGAAGCCATCGAGACGCTTTACCAGGAAAAAAACTATCATAATGTCAGCGTCTCTCATGAAATCAAGTCGCTCGATCACAACCAGGCCGATCTGGAGTTTGTCATCGAGGAAGGCGAAAAGGTCCGGATCAAGGAGATTATATTCCAGGGCAACGATGCCTACGATGATGATACACTCCGGGATTTGATGAAAACCTCGGAAAAGGGCTTTTTTTCCTGGTTGACCTCTTCGGGGGACCTGGATTCCGAAGCCCTGGACCAGGACATCATGCGCCTGACGGCCCATTATCACAAAAACGGCTATGCCGAGGCCCGGGTTGCCGACCCCGAGGTGAAATACAAGGGCGACTGGATCTATATCACCATCAAGATCGACGAAGGCCCGCGGTTTAAGATGGGTGACGTGGAATTCAAGGGCGATATGATCCGGCCGAAGTCCGAATTAATGGAAACAATCACCATTGACGAAGAGACCTGGTTTAACCGGCAAGCCCTGCAAAGCGACGTGGTGGCCGTAACCGACGTTTATGCGGACGAAGGATTTGCCCGGGCCGATGTTTCGCCGAAAATCAGCAAACGCGAAACGGAAAATGTCATCGACGTGGTGTTTGCCATTGCGAAAGGTCAGCCGGTCTATTTTGAAAAAATTATTATCGAGGGCAACACCAAAACCCGGGACAAGGTCATTCGGCGGGAACTGCGGGTTTACGAGAAGGACAAATACAGCTCCAGCCGGCTGAAACGCTCCGTCCGGGAGCTGTACCGGCTCGATTATTTCGAGGATGTCGATGTCGAGACCACCCGGGGATCAGCGGCGGACCAGATGAAATTAAAAATCGACGTCAAGGAAAAACCCACCGGTACTTTCAGCTTCGGTGCCGGCTACAGCGGTATGGACGGGCTATACGTGATGGGCTCGGTCCAGGAGCGCAACTTTTTGGGACTGGGCCAGAACCTGGAATTCAAGGTCCAGACCGGCAGTGATTCCCGTCAGTTCCGGTTTTCTTTTACCGAGCCGTGGCTGTTTGACATCCCCCTGTCGGCCGGGATCAGCGCCTACAACTGGGAGCGCGACTACGATGATTATAACCGCGACAGCAAGGGTGGCTCGTTGCGGCTTGGCTACCCGTTGGCCGACTATACCCGGGGCTATATTTCCTATGCTTATGATGTCAGTGAAATCGATGATGTCAGGCCGGGCTTCGAGGCCATCATTGCCGAAGGATCCAACGTGGAAAGCAGCGTGACCGTCAGTACCGTATATGACTCCCGGGACCGGGCCATCAACCCCTCCGAAGGCTCCAAGCACCAGGTCAGTCTCCAGTATGCGGGCTTGGGCGGCGATATCGGCTTTGCCAAGGCTACGGCGGAATTGGGCCGCTATTTCCCCCTGATCTGGGACACCCGGTTTTTCTTGCATGGCGAAGGCGGATATGTCAAGGAAGCCGGCGGAAAACATCTGCCTGATTATGAAAAGTTCTACCTTGGCGGAATCAATTCGCTCCGCGGATTTGACTGGCGGGATGTCAGCGCCATTGAGGTGGATGAGGATGGAAACCGGTTCAAAGTCGGCGGGGAAAAGTTTGTTCAGTTCAACGCGGAATTTATTTTCCCCATCATTAAAAAAGCGGGCTTCATGGGGCTTGGGTTTTTTGATACAGGCAATGTCTACAAAAAAGGAGAACGGGTGGCGCTTGGTGAAATGCGGGAAAGCGCCGGCTTCGGCATCCGGTGGTATTCCCCGCTGGGCCCGATCCGCCTGGAAAGGGGCTATATTTTGGACCGGAAGAAAAACGCCGAGGGGGAATATATCGAAGATTCCGGCCGGTGGGAGTTTGCCATCGGCGGGGCGTTTTAAGTCATGTGGGGGCAAAAATGCGAATCCAAACAATTTTCCATAGGGGAGGCAAAATGAAAGCATACCAAAAGTGTCTGGCGGCCGTGATCTGTGTCCTGGTCTTCGGTGTTCCGGCCTACGGGGCCGATGTCGCCAAGATCGGCATTGTCGATTTCCAGAAAGTGCTCACCGAATCTGAAGCCGGCAAAAAGGTGCAGGCCGAGATTCAGAAAAAGGGCCGGAAAATGGAGTCCGATCTAAAGGAGCTGGGCGAAGAGATTGAATCCTTGAACCAGCAGTTGGATCGCGACTCCATGGTCATGAGCAAGGACAAACGGCAGAAAAAGCAGCGGGAGCTTGAAATCAAGAAGTACGATTTCCAGTCCATGCAGAAAAAGTATCAATCCCAGTTCCGGGAAATGGAAAACAAGCTCGTGGGCGAACTCCAGGAAGAAATCTTCGGGATTGCCGAAACCATCGGCAAACGCGAAGGCTACCTGTTGATCATTGAAAAATCCGCCGCCGTTTATTATCCCGGCACCATTGATATCACCGATCAGGTGATCAAGGCCTACAATGAACAACAAGATGGCTGATCGAAACCGAACCGGTGTTTTTTCGGCGGTCTAGGAGCAAAAGAAGATGGCGATTCCGCTTTCGCGATTGGCGGCGTTTGTTTCGGCAGAAATTCTCGGCAACCCGGAAAAACAAATCCAATACCCGGCCCCTTTTGATCATGCCGATGAAAACGCGATCACCTTTGTGGACAAGCCGGCGCTTCTGAAAAAAATCGCTGACTGCCGCGCCGGCGCCGTTCTCGTTCCCCGGAGTGTCACCCAACGCGGCAACGCCAATCTGTTGTGCGTCGAAAACCCCCGGCTTGCCTTTGCCAAAATCATGCAGTTGTTCTACCCCCGCCGGCCCGCATTTTCCGGAATCAGTGCCGCAGCCCGCATCGGCAGGGCGTTTTGCTGCGGCAAAGATGTCAATATCGGCCCAGGGGCATATATCGGCGACCGGGTCACGGTCGGCGACGGGGTCACCATCCATCCGAATGCCTATATCGGCGATGATGTAACGCTCGGCGAAGGCAGTGAAATTTATCCCAATGTATCGATTCTCGAAAAAGTCGTCATCGGCTGCCGGGTCATTGTCCATGCCAATACCGTTGTCGGCAGCGATGGTTTCGGCTACACGCCGGACGGCCAGTATCATTTCAAGATTGCTCAGGTCGGCATTGTCCAAATCGATGATGACGTGGAAATCGGGGCGGGCAACACCATAGACCGGGCCACCTTCGGCCGGACCTGGATCCAGGAAGGGGTTAAAACGGACAACCATGTCCATATCGCCCATAACGTCACCGTGGGGGCCCACAGTATCATCGTGGCCCAGGTGGGTATTGCCGGCAGTGCCCAAATCGGCCGGCATGTCACCATAGCGGGGCAGGCCGGCGTCGGCGGCCATATTGCCATCGGCGACGGGGCCACGGTCGGCCCCCAGGCGGGGGTGACCCGCTCGGTGGATGCCGGCGCCGTGGTTTCCGGCACACCCGAATTGCCGCACCGGCAATGGCTGCGGGTTCAGCAGGTCACCGCCCGGTTGCCGGAGCTGAAGAAAAAGATTGCGGCGCTGGAAAAACGGTTGCAGCAGCTTGAAAGCCCGCAAAAAAACGATGACTGAAAAAGACGGTCCACGGCGCCGGAAACGGCGTCAGCGGCGGTTGCTGGAAAATGGAAAATGAGTGAAGACAGCTACGATATCGGCAAAATTTGCCGGATTCTGCCCCACCGGTATCCGTTTTTGCTCGTCGACCGGGTGCTGGAGGTGGTTGCCGGAAGATACATCCGGGCTTTGAAAAACGTCTCCTTCAATGAACCGTTTTTTCCGGGCCATTTTCCTGCAAAACCCGTGATGCCGGGCGTTTTGATCATAGAGGGCATGGTCCAGGCCGGCGCCCTGCTGCTGGCCGAAACCCTGCCATCGGCGCAGCACGATGATGTCTGCTTTTCGGGAATCGACAAAGCCCGGTTCCGAAAACCGGTTATTCCGGGCGATCAGCTTGTTTTTGAAGTCGAAATTGTCCGGCAGCGCAACCGGGCGGTGAAGATGTCGGCCGCCACGGCGGTGGAGGGGCAGCGCGTTGCCGAAGCCAAACTGATGGCCTTGATCGGAGGAGGGATATGATACACGAAACTGCAATCATCGATCCGAAAGCCGAAATTGACGAAAACGTCGATGTGGGCCCCTATTCGATTATCCGGGGCAATGTCTCGATTGCCGCGGGAACGGTTATCGGCCCCCATGTC
The DNA here is from genome assembly GCA_051745395.1 of Thermodesulfobacteriota bacterium. Lineage (GTDB taxonomy): Bacteria > Desulfobacterota > Desulfobacteria > Desulfobacterales > Desulfosalsimonadaceae > JBNJEA01. Next base: position 6,942 of record JBNJEA010000099.1, read on the forward strand.
ACCATTGATCCCTATACCACAATCGGTTCGGACTGCCGGATTTTTCAATACGCCTCGATCGGGGCCGAGCCCCAGGCGGTCAAGTTCAAGGGGGAGGTCTCCTACTTGAAAATCGGCCGCAATACCATTATCCGGGAGTTTTCCACCTTAAACCGCGGAACCGAATTCGGCGGCGGGGTGACGGAAATCGGGGAGGACAATTTTTTAATGGCCTATTCCCACGTCGCCCATGACTGTCAAACCGGAAAGGGGGTAATCATGGCCAACAACGCCACCCTGGCCGGCCATATCGTCATCGGCGACTATGTCATTGTCGGGGGGTTGGTGGCCGTTCACCAGTTCGTGCGTATCGGCGACTACGCCTACATTGGCGGCAAATCCGCGGTGGTAAAGGACATTCCCCCGTTTGTCATCGCCGCCGGCGACCGGGCCACGCTCCACGGCTTAAACAAGGTCGGCCTGAAGCGCCATCAGTTCTCCGAAAATACCTTGAATCATTTGAAAAAGGCCTACCGGATCATTTTCCGGATCGGGCTGACGGTAAATGAAGCCGTTGACCGGGTGCTGGCGGAGGTGGAAAACACGCCGGAAGTGCTGCGCCTGGTCGATTTCATCAAATCCACGGAACGCGGCATCACGCGATAGGAAAGGGCTCACACGCGCATGGCCACGGAGGGCAAACATATCGGTTTGATTGCCGGCAGCGGTCCTTTTCCGATTATTTTCGCCAAAAAGGCGGCTGAAAAGGGGTATGCCGTTTACGCCGTGGGCTATAACAAAGAAACCGACCCCGATCTGGCGCATCACGTGGCGGCAATGGAAACGATGGCCATCGGCCAGATCGGCAGGCTGATCCGGTTTTTTAAAAAACACGGGGTCGAGGCTGCCGTAATGGTCGGGGCCATTCAAAAGCCCGGCTCGCTTTCCGAGGCCAAACCGGATTTCAAGGCCATCCGGCTGCTTGCCGGGATGCGGAAAAACACCCATGACGATCAGGTGTTGCGTGCCTTTGCCCGGACCCTTGAAAGCGAGGGCATCCGGGTCCGGTCCTCTACCTTCTTGCTGCCCGAACTGTTGGCCGAAAAGGGGTGCTGGACCCGGATAAAGCCCGATAATTCGGCATTGGCCGACATTGAACTCGGATGGCAGATGGCCAAGGCCATCGGCAATCTCGATATCGGGCAGTGCGTGGTGGTGGGCAATGGCACGGTCCTGGCGGTCGAGGCCGTGGACGGCACGGACAGCACCATCGCCCGGGGCGCGCGGCTGGGAAACGGCAATGCCGTGGTGGTCAAGGTCTGCAAGCCCATCCAGGATTTCCGCTTTGATGTTCCGGCCGTGGGCGCCGGCACCATCCGGACCATGCAAGAATCCGGCGCCCGGGTGCTGGCCATCGAGGCGCAAAGATCCGTGGTGTTTGAAAAAGACGACATGATTGCGTTGGCCGATGCGGCCGGCATCGCCATTGTGGCGTTGGAAGACGGGGTGGCGGTTCGGGATCAAGTGTGAGGGACTGAGGCACTGAGGCACTGAGGCACTGAGGCACTGAGGGACTGAGGGACTGAGGGACTGAGGGACTGAGGGACTGAGGGGCTTTTCCTTTGGTTGTCCGATGGATTCCAGCAGCAGCCACTGCATATTCGCGCCAAGACGCAAGGTTACAAAGCCTTTCTTGACGCTCTTGGCGGCTTTGCGCGAGAATAGAACCCAAATGGAGCGAACCGGATACACGGGATTTTTTTACAAGTAATCCCCTGCCGGGCTTCACCCGGGAGACCGAGCTGATCAGTAACTTTTAAGCCGGAATAATTTGTTAAGGCTTTGAATTTTTTAACCTTATACCTTAAACCCAAAACCTTGAACCTCGAGTTCCTTACAAGGTGAAAATATGACAGGTTTTTCTTCGAAAATGCGGGCGGCCGTGGTGGGGGTGGGGCATCTGGGCAAGTTTCACGCGCAAAAGTATGCCGGTATCGAGAGCGTGGAACTCGTCGGGGTCGTGGACACCGATGCCGCCCGTGCCGAAGCGATTGCGGAAAAAGTAAACACCGCGGCCTACACCGATTATACGCAATTGTTCGGTGCCGTGGATGCGGTCAGCATCGCCGCGCCCACGCCGCTGCATTATCAAATCGCCCGGGCCTTTCTGAAAAACGGGGTGGATGTGCTGATCGAAAAGCCGATCACCACGACGGTGGAGCAGGCCGACGAGTTGATCGCCATTGCCGATGCCGCCGATCGCATTATACAGGTCGGCCACCTGGAACGGTTTAATCCGGCCGTGATGGCGGTCCAGGATGTAATCCGAGACCCGGTGTTCATTGAGTCCAACCGGTTGAGCCTTTATCAGCCCCGGGGCACCGATGTCAGCGTGGTCCATGACTTAATGATCCACGATATCGATCTGATCCTGCATTTTGTCGAATCCGATATCGGCTATTGCCGCGCGCTGGGCACCTCGCTGGTGACCGATAATGTCGATATCGCCAATGCCCACATTGAATTTGAAAACGGTGCCGTGGCCAATGTGACCGCCAGCCGGATTTCGAGCAAAAGCGAACGAAAGATCCGGCTGTTTCAAAAGGATGGCTATATTGCTATCGATTTTGCCGGCCGTTCGATCACCCATATCCGCCCCGATGCCGACGACGAAAACTGCCCCATACCGGGCATGCACATGGACGAGCAATCCTTTCCCGATGGCGATGCCCTGGAAAACCAGATCCGGGCGTTTGTCCGCGCGGTCGAAAAACGCACTACGCCCGAGGTCACTGGCCGCATGGGGCGCGATGCGCTGCAGCTTGCCGTCAGCATCATCGGCCAGATCGACAATGCCATGGCGCAGATGAAAGGATAACGGCAATGGAGGCAATGCCGCCCAGACAGATGGTCATGATCATTGCCGGCGAGACATCGGGTGATCATCATGGCGCCCGGTTGGTCCGGGCCATGCAGGAAAAAGACGAAGGCATTGCGTTCTGCGGCATCGGCGGCGATGCCCTGCGTGCCGCCGGTGTCGAGATTATCGTGGAAGCCGCCCAGCTTTCCGTAGTGGGCATTACCGAAGTGGTTTCAAAGATGCCCAGCGTGCTGGAAGGCGCGGGGGCCGTCAAGCGGGCCATGGTCCGGCGGCGCCCGGATCTGCTGGTACTGATCGATTTTCCGGATTTTAACCTCCACATGGCCAAATTTGCCAAAAAGCACGGGATCAAGGTGCTGTATTACATCAGCCCCCAGGTCTGGGCCTGGCGGTCGGGGCGGGTTCGAAAAATCCGGCGGTACGTGGACCACATGGCGGTTATCCTCCCGTTTGAGGCGGATTTTTATCAGACTCACCAGGTCCCGGTGACGTTTGTGGGCCATCCCCTGTTGGACCATTACCCCACTGCCGCCTATGCGCTGCCCGAGAAACGATCGGACGGCAAGCGGGTGGTAGGGTTGCTGCCCGGTTCCCGCTACAGCGAAATTGACCGCAACCTGCCGGTCATGCTCGCCGCCGCCAGCCAGATCAACCAACGGATGGATCAGTTGGTTTTTATTGTATCGGTGGCCCCTTCTATTGACCGGTCTTGGCTGGAAGCCCGGCTGATCCATTACCGGCCGGTGATGGATATTGAGCTGGCTGTCGGCGGTATTGGTGAAGTGTTGTCCCAATCCACCCTCGTGGTGGCCGCATCGGGCACCGTTACCCTGGAAGCCGCCATCCATGCCGTACCCATGGTCATTGTCTATCGCATCTCGCCGGTGAGCTACGCGCTGGGCCGCGCCTTAGTCCGGGTCGATCACATCGGGCTGGCCAACATTCTTGCCGGCGAGCGGGTGGTGCCGGAGCTGGTCCAGGCCGATGCCACGCCGGCCAAAATAGCCCAGACCGTCGTTGATCTGCTCGATGAGCCCGAAGCATTGGAAACCATGCGGCAAAAGCTCCAGCGCGTGCGGGAAAAGCTCGGAGATCCCGGCGCCTCGGAAAAAACCGCCGATATTGCCCGTGCCATGATGGAGCGCCGGTAAAAATCTTATTTATTTTTTACAGAAAGCCGTTTTGCCATTGAAAAAAGTGTTGCCCGATACCCCCGGATTGAAAAAGCGCCACAAGCAACTGCTGGAATATATCAGAGACAGTTGGCTGCTGCTCGGCATTGCCATGGGCTGTATGATGGTCGTCGCCGGCACCACCGCGGCCACGGCATTTCTCGTCAAGCCGGTGCTGGATGAGATTTTCATGCAGAAAAACACCGCCATGCTCATACTGCTGCCAGTGGTGGTCATGGTGCTCTACGTGTGCCGCGGCATTGCCATGTACGGGCAGGAATATTTGATGAAATACGTGGGCGAGCGCATCATCAAACG
>JBNJEA010000100.1:0-11251 GCA_051745395.1 Thermodesulfobacteriota bacterium
GGCTGCATCTGACGCAGTAGATGCGGCAAAATTGGAAATCCCGGAGGGTTTCAGATTTTTAAATATAAATTGCTATAATCCTTTACAAAATCATTTTTTAAAAATCTGAAACGCTCAATTTAGGTCGGAGTAAACAAAACCGGTGCAAAACCGGTCGCCTATGCCCCCACCGCTTCGGCGCAACGAACGCAGAGTCGGGCTTCGGGCATAATCAGCAATCGCTTGTACGGAATCGGATTTTCACATTGCTGACACATCCCGAAATCTTTGTCGTCAATATTTTGGAGTGCTTTTTCAAGCCGGGTCAACAGTTGGCGGGATTTGTGCAGGGCGGCTTCATTGATGCTTTTGCTGTTTAAGGCTTCCATGCGGGAGAGCCGCCCAATGGCATTGTCCGGTGAAATCGGCCGGGTCAGGTTTTCATACGCCTGGATGTCTTTTTTTAGCGTCTCAATTTTTTGTTCGATCTGTTCTTTCAGTTGCGCTTTCTGTTGGTTTTCCATGCAGCCGGTCCCGTGTATCCCGGCATCGGCAGTGCACCAAAACGGTTTTTGGGCCCGCCGATGCCGGCGAATAAATTTCGTTTCAGATTTAATACCGTTTTTTCTTGCGGGATTTTTTCCCCCCCGGATCCGCCGGGTTGACCTTGATATTCCGGCTGTCCAAGGCCTTGCCGTTTAACGCCTTAATGGCCTGATCGGCCTCCGAGTTGTTGGGCATTTCAATGAAGCCAAATCCCTTCGAGCGTCCGGAAAAACGATCGGTGATCACTTTGGCGTTTTCCACTTCCCCGTATTCCGCAAAGAGCGTGGTGAGTTCGTCGGCCGTCACATTATATGATAAGTTTCCGATATAAATATTCATTTGCCATCCTTTCATGATTTTCGTGCTATCAATTTATCAAATCAGTTGCTCAATTATAGCACCAAAATCGAGAACTGATGACCGGACACCGTTTTTGGCATGCAGTGATGCCCGAAGTGCTGTCTGTATTTAAAAATGAATTATGCCATATTCTTCGCCGAAATGAAAAGGGATTTAAAGCCAAAAGGGCAAACGGGTGTTTACTGCCGGTCGGAATCGACTTTTTTCCGGTAGGCCTTGATCCGGCCCCGCCGGATTTTGCTGTCAATCCGTTTCCGGCGTGCGCCGATACCCGGGGAGGTGGCTTTGCGCTTTTTCGGCACGGTGGATGCGCTTTTGATCATTTTCTCCAGTCGTGCCAGTGCATCCGCCCGGTTTTGTTCCCGGCTGCGATGGCACTGGGATTTAATGACAATCTCACCGGATTTGGTCAAACGCCCATCGTTTCGCTTCAGCAGACGCGATTTGTAAATTTCCGGCAGCGAGGACGCCCGGATATCAAATCGCAGGCACACGGCGGTGGCCGTCTTGTTGACATGCTGACCTCCCGCCCCTTTCGCGCCGGTGACCGTTATTTCGATTTCATTGTCCGGGATGATGACTTTGTTGGATATTTTCAGCATGTTCGGTACCAAATCAATTCCGTGTTCGGATACGGAAGAAAACCGGCTCGCCCCATCCATATCATTGCCGCTAAAAAAAAAGCAACAATGTATACAAAAAAATACATTGCTGCTTCATTCTCGACGGATTTTTCTCTGGCGGCGGTTACAACTTTTGTCCGATGGATGCGAAATGGCGCCGCTAGGATGCCCTGGCCTGCCGGAACCTGGGATGGGGCGTCAGCGGCATTTCCGTGTTTTTGATCCGGCTGGCCTTGAAAACACCGAGTCGATCGTCTGCGTGTTTTAGCAGCGCATCCGGACGGCTTTGCTGGATTTCTTCCATGCCGGCGATTCCGTAGCTTAAAGAAATTTTTACTTCCCTGCCCTGGTATTGCATCGGTTTTTGCTCAAGGCTGTCTCTGACCCGCCGGATCATATTTTCTGAGGCCTCTGCCTGGGTTTCCGGCAGAAGAACCACAAATTCATCGCCGGCAAAACGGGATACGATATCTTCTTTCCGGCTCATGGATTCGAGTTTTCCGGCCACAAATTGCAGGGCCTTGTCCCCGCATTCGTGGCCATGCTCTTCATTGATCTGCTTGAAACCGTCTAAATCGATAAATATCACGGAAAGATCCTTGCTATGGCGTTGTGCACGGCCAAATTCCCGGTGCAATGCGGTTTCAAAAGACCGGCGGTTTATAAGCCCTGTCAACGGGTCGTGATAGGCAAAAAAATTGAGCCGTTCATGGGCGGCCACATTGGACAGGCACAAGGATACCTTTGTCATGAACTGTTCGAACAGACTGGTATCCTGGTGGGGATCAAACCGTGTGGACGTGTAGTCGCCCATATTCAGACTGCCGACGATTTTGCGGTCGAGACAAAGCGGTACCAAAGCCATGGAGCGGAGGGGATAATGACGATTGCGGGGAAAAAATACCGAATAGGGCGAAAGGTATGTATTGACAAGCTGCGGGGTGGCTGCAGATCCTAGATACCGGCTAAATTCCCGCTGTTTGACGAAACGGGTCTGCGATTCGATACACTGACAATCCCGGACCCGGTTGACAAGATCGGCCAGCGGGCTGTTTTCGATCACAGACAGCCAGACATAGGGAATCTCGAAGACTTGGCTGATTTCGTTTAACAAAATTTCAAAAAAATCGTTAAAATTGAGAATCGTTAAAATCTTGGATTCAATTTCGGCAAACTTGCGTTGTGTCTCTTCATTGTCCCGCATTCGTTTGAAAATCGATTCAAAATCGCTCATTTTCATGATTTTGAGCAATTCTGAACCCGTCATCCGGCACGGTTCGCCGTTGACACGTTTCCTGTGTTCGTATGCCTCGAGAAACCGGTTGACTTTTTCCTGGTTGCACCCTTTTTTCACCATCTGCCACCTCATTGCGGACAAAATTGACAGCCATCCGACCGGAAACCCCGTCGGAAAAACTTAATAGCAAAATTAGTGCCAAAAAAGGAAAGTCGGGCCATATAGCCGATTCGCCGATATGGGTCACCGGCAAGACCCTTTGGCGGGCGATCATCAAGACAACGAAGATACCAGAGACCGAAGAGGGCATTTACATTTTCATACATAGATTGAGCGATTTTGAACCAAAGTCCTCCGGTTATGTTGTTGTTTTGTATAACACGTATACAATCGTATACATGCGATAGATACCAACGGTGGCGAAAAAATTGCATCCGGTTGGAAAGGCTGGTCTGTTTAATGCCGCGGCGTTTCAACACCGCGACTTTCATCGCTGACCGGCAGGGTGACCTGGATTGTCGTGCCGTTATCGGGTCGGGAGGAAAACCAGAATTGTCCGCCGCAGATTTCCACGCGTTCCTGCATGCTTTGCAGGCCGTAGCCACTGGGACCGGTCCGGTTTTCCAGTAAATGCCGGGCATCAAAACCGGTGCCGTTGTCCTGGACCACCAGCCGAATCCCGGAATCCACCCGCTTTAACTGCAAGCAGATGGTATCGCCCTGGCTGTGCTTGGCGGCATTGTTGAGCGCTTCCTGCAGGACGCGGTAAATTACGATCTTGAATGAATCGGGGATTTCGCTTTCATTAAGGTCGATGACTTTTTCGAGATTGATATCGGGATACGATTCCTGAAAGGAGCGGGTATACCATTCAATGGTCGACAACAGTCCCAGATCATCGAGCATCATGGGCCGCAAGCGGGCGGAAATCCGTTTCGATTCCTTGATCGTATTCTGCAGGTGTCCGATGAGGTTGTAGAGTGGATTGTACTCACAATCCGGATCTGATTCCAGTTTTTCAGCCCGGTCTTCCAGGCTGAACTTGATTGCGGCCAGGCTGGCCCCGACGCTGTCATGGAGCTCATTGGCCACGGTCTGTCGATCATTTTCAAGGATTTCCAGTGTCTTTCGGGAAAGCTCCTTGAGCCGGGCCTGCGAGATCCGGAGTTTTTCCTCGGCGGTTTTGCGCTGACTGATATCAATGCCGATGCCGATCTGGGAGCCGTCGGAAAGGCGAACATTGGCCCATGAAGCGTCGATATCGTTTCCGTTGCGGCACCGGACCCGGAAATCCTGCCAACCGGCTGCAGCCGAGCGCATAAAACGCCAGACCATTTTCCGATATTGCGGATCGGGGTAGCAAGCGGCCATGATATCCATATGCTGCAACTCATCGAGACGCCATCCGATGACACGTTCAAATTCCCGGTTAACAAGAAACACGTTGCCCCGGGTGTCATAAAAAACCAACATCACGGGAATATGATCGAAAATCTTCTGCAGGATCTCGTTTTGATTCTGCAGTTCTTTTTCCATGACCTTCTTGTCGGTGATATCGCGCACCACGATAACCGATCCGGTGATCGTGCCGGTTGCGCTTCTTACCGGAACGGCATTGTATTGCCGGTACCGAAGCGCACCGGTTTTTATGTCCTCAATGATTTCTTCATCCTCTATGGTGTCACCGTTTAACGCCCGCAATAACGGGTTTTCGTCAAGCAATCGGGAACGACCGTCGGCCGTATAGGGCTGCAGCCGGGACTCAATATCGGTGACGTGTCGACAGCTGTAGTGTTCATCGACTTGAAGGCCGTCTAAAGCGGCCTGGTTGACCAGGGTGATGTTGCCCCGGGCATCGCTGAACCATACCTCCTCCACCATGCTGTCGAGCAGCGCCGTCAACCAGTCCCGCTCCTGCTGCAGGGCATGGCGGGCGGCTTCGAGTTCCGTGGTCCGGGCATGGACCCGCTTTTCCATTTCCGAGCGGGCCTGGCGAAGCTCTTTTTGCACCTGCTTTTCACGGGTCAAATCCTGCATAGTCACGATGGCCAGCAAAGGACGTCCGTCTTTTCCGTACGCCGGGGCTCCGCCGTAGGAAACGACCCGCTGCGCCCCGGTATCCTTCCGGATCAGCTTCACCTGCAGCCCGGAAAACGCCTCACCTTCTAAGATGCGGTTCAATGGCCAGTGTTGGACGGAAAGGGGCTGGTCGGACAGATCCCGCAATTCAAACCATTCCAAATATTGCCGGATGTTTGCGCACATTTCCGAATCCCGGGTGAAACCGTGGAGTTTCAACGCCGCCCGGTTGGTTTTGATCAAACGCCCGTGAACATCAAAAATGCACATGCCTTCGGTCATGGCATTGATGACGCCCTCGAGTTCGGCGACCGTTTTTTCCATCCGTTCCAGCTGCCGTTGCCGGTCCCGGTCTTCCACCTGCTTGTCGGTTATATCTTTAAAAAGGACACAAATGCCGTCCGGTCCGGGATAGCAGCGGCACTCAAGCCAGATCTGCAACGGCGGGTAAAAAGCTTCAAAACAAACGGTTTGCCGGCTATCCTGAACCGCTGCAAAATGTTTTTCAAGCATGGTGTCCAGGGCCTCGGGAAATGCGTCAAAAAACTGACGACCCGTAAGACGATCTTTTGACCGATCGAGCAGACAAGCGCCTGCCGGATTGACATAAAAGATCCGCCAATTGCCATCAATACAGAGAAAACCATCGGTCAACCCCTCTATGATGGCATAAAACGGGCTGTCAAACACATCCTGATCTGCCGAACTCGCCATTGCGGATTTAGAATTAAAATCCTGGAACATCATGTCGATTCTTCCGAAAATGTCAAAAACCGGCGCAATTTGTTAATTGCGCAACCGATTCGGCTCCCCTATCCCGCGTTTTGCTATTTTCGTTCAGGCACTAAAACCGTTAAAATTAAAAATAGTAAAAATAACTTGCCAGTTATCGAAACGCAATACAATTTATTCGAATTTTGGTCTGTTTCGGATCTTAATTGCATAGACAGCGGCGCAAGGCGGAAAAAAGACATCGAAAAAAGACGTAGAAAAGTGTCGCAGGAGGTGTCGAAGGCACTACCTGCCGTAAAACAGCGGCGGCCGCTTTTCAAATATCGCTTGTAAGGCCTCCTGGTGATCGTCACTGAAATGGCAAAGGGCCTGATAGGCTGCGGACTGATCCAGCAGCTCACGGAGGGTGGCCTGTTGTCCTGCATACAAAAGACGCTTGGACATGCGGAGGGCTTCGGGCGGTTTGGCGGCAATCTTTTGGGCAAGTCTCCGGCTTTGTTCCATCAAGTCGTCATGGGAGGTCACGTAATTGACCAGTCCGATGGCACGGGCTTGTTCGGCGTCGATGACATCGCCGGTGAACGTCAACTCGCAGGCCTTGGCCATGCCCACAGTCCGCGGCAGAAAATAGGCGCCGCCGTCTCCGGGGATCAAGCCGACATTGAGAAACGTTTCGCCAAAGCTGGCCTTATCCGAGGCGATGCGCATATCGCACATCAGGGCAAGATCACAGCCGGCGCCAATGGCCGGCCCGTTGACCGCCGCAATGGTGGGCACGGAAACCTCGTGGACGGCCAGGGGAATACGCTGGATGTTTTTGCGGTAATTTTCCATGATCTGGGCCGGGGTGCCGGCAAACATCCCATCGCCTTCGGCCATGGCCTTGATGTTGCCGCCGGAGGAAAATGCGGGATCGGCACCGGTAATGATTAAAACCCGGGTCTGCATATCGGCATTGACCTGCCGGCAGACCGTTTCGATTTCCTCGATGATTTCGGCCCCGGAAATGGCATTTCGCACATCCGGCCGATTCAGGGTCAAAACGGCAATTCCGTTTTCCCGGTGCAAACAAATTTCCTGGAAGGCCATCTCCTCCCCCTTTTTTCAAGTCTCGTCCATTCGTTTTGCGGCAAAAACAATCGATGCAGCAAAGAGTGCTATTGTTTTTCGGACAACGTAAACCGCCAGGCACAAAACCATTCGTCCGGGTGGTCATCGGGCGGACACCCGATGCATTGCGTTTCAATGCGCGGATCAATGGCGCTGGCAAAATAGGCATATTCCACCAACCCGGCGGATTTGCACGGATAGTCCTCCAGGTTTTTCTTCTTCCGCGCTGCCTGGACCCGGCATTCATTCATCTGGAACACAAAGCTGCCCGGCCCTTCTTCCACAATGGACTGGGTATTGATGTTGGCATACACCCGGAAGCCCAGCGCCTTTTTAAGCCCTTCGAGTCCCGGTTTTTCAGATAGGCGGAGATAGCGCTTGATCATCTGTGCCTCCACAGGGGAAAACTGGGCCCACGTGGAATCGTTGCATCGCTTGGCCTCATTCATGCCGTGGGCAAACTCCACGGACTGGAACCAGACCCCGTCGTTGACCAGCCAGTTGGTACTGACCGCATCGAGCAACTCGGAGAGTTTCTCCCGCGGCAAATCAGCCAGCGCCGCCGGCAGTTCATTTTTCATGTCAAAACCAAGCACCTTGGACAAGCGTTTCATCTGGATCTGGAAATCTTTTTCCGTGGCCGATTCCATGGCATCCATGGCCCGTTCCAGCCCCATCTGGTGCCGGATTTCGGTAAACCACAAAGCGTAATGCAGAATCATCCGTTGTGCCATGGACAGCACGTAACGGGCCAAGTCTTCCTGAGACAAATCATCTACTTTTTCAACGGGATAATCCGGGGCTTTACCTGGCATTTTATGACTCCGTTTGCGGTTTTTGCATGACGAAAAGAAGAAGGCCGAAGGGCTAGTCGGTTCGCACTTCCTGCAGATCGGCATAAAAATCGAGAATATCCGGATTTTTCAAAGCATCGCGATTGTAAACCGGCTTGTCTTCGATCATTTTTTTCACCGCCAGTTCCACCTTTTTCATGTTCAGGGTATAAGGGATATCGGGCACGGCGATGATTTTTGCCGGCACGTGGCGCGGCGATGCATTGGCCCGCAGATTCTTTTTGATATCGGTTTTCAACGCATCGGTGAGTTCATGGCCTTCGGCCATTTTGACAAACAGGATCACGCGCACATCGTCTCGCCAATTCTGGCCGACCACGAGACTGTCTTCAATTTCGTCATACTCCTCGATCCGGCGGTAGATTTCGGCCGTACCGATGCGGACGCCGCCGGGGTTTAAGGTGGCATCCGAGCGGCCGTAAATCTTAACCCCGCCGTGTTCATTGACCTCGATATAATCGCCGTGCCGCCACACGCCGGGATACACATCAAAATAGGCCGCATGATACTTGGCATTGTCGGCATCATTCCAGAAGTAAATCGGCATGGACGGAAACGGCGCCGTACAGACCAGTTCCCCCTGCCGGTTGACCACCGGTTTGCCGTTGTCATCGTAGGCCTCGACTTTCATGCCCAGGCCGCGGCACTGGAGTTCGCCGGAATAGACGGGGCCGATGGGATTGCCCAGGGCAAAACAGCCGTTTAAATCCGTACCGCCGGAAATCGAGGCCAGCTGCAGGTCGGACTTGATGGCATCATAAACAAATGCAAAGCCTTCCTCTGAAAGCGGCGAACCGGTGGACAACACGGCCCGCAGCGGTGACAGGTCGTATTTGTCCTTCGGCCGGAGACCGGCGTTTTTCAATGCCATGATGTAGCCGGCGCTGGTGCCGAAAACGGTGAGTTTTTCATCTTGGGCCATTTGCCAGAGCGCCCCCTCGTCGGGGTAGAACGGGTTGCCGTCGTATAAGACCACCGTGGCGCCGGTGGCAAGGCTCGAGGTCAGCCAGTTCCACATCATCCAGCCGCAGGTGGTGAAATAAAAGACCACGTCCTTGCGTTTGACATCGGTGTGGAGCGCCAGTTCCTTTAAATGGTTGATCAGGATGCCGCCGGCGCTTTGGACCATGCACTTGGGCAAACCGGTTGTGCCCGAGGAATACATGATATAGAGGGGATGGCTGGCCGGCAGCTGCGCAAATTCAATTTCGAGGCCGGTTTGGTCCGATTTGAAATCATCGTATATCACGGCCTTGGAAATATGGGAAATATCCGGCTCCGGCCGCGTGTACGGCACCACCACGATTTTTTCAATGTTGGGGAGCTGGGTTTCAATCTCAGCCAACCGCTGCAGGCAGTCAATCTGCTTGCCCTTGAAAAAATAGCCGTCTGCGGCGATCAACACCCTGGGCTCGATCTGGCCGAACCGGTCGAGCACCCCCTTGATCCCGAAATCCGGCGAACAGGAAGACCAGGTGGCGCCCAGGCTGGCGGCGGCCAGCATGCCGATAATCGTCTGATGCATGTTGGGCATGTATCCGACGACCCGTTCGCCGGGCTGGATGCCGAGCTCGCGAAGCGATGCGGCCATGCGGGCGACTTCATCATAGAGTTCGGCATAGGTGAGGTAAACCGGGGACTGGTTTTCGCCCTTAAATATCAGGGCCGTTTCCTCGTCACGGTACCGAAGAAGGTTTTCGGCAAAATTGAGCCGGGCACCAGGAAACCATTCGGCACCCGGCATTTTGGACAAATCATCGACGACCTGCTCATAGGGCCGGGAGGCCTTGACCTCGACAAAATCCCAGACGGCCGCCCAGAAATCGGCGATCTCTGTAACGGACCACTGGTAGAGACCCTCGTAATCGGTGATATGTAACCCGTGGCGCCGGTTTACAAACTCGATAAACCGGTACATGTTGGTCTGCTGTATTCTTTCTTCGGAGGGTTGCCATAGTATCTCAGACATAGTCGGCATCCTTTTTTCGTTTGCTATTTTCTGTGCTTTTCCGGAAGCACCGCTTTTTCGCCCCATTCGCCGGGCAGTAACTGGCCCCGGGCCTCGCCCTGCTTTTCCTTGAGTTGCTTTAAGCCGGGACGGGCGAATTTCATGTGGCCCTCCTTTAAGGTCCGGCCGTTGATGGCCGCTTCGCTGCGAAGACGCTGGCCTGCTGTTTTTTCCATCTGCCGGCCGAGCTTGAGTACCCGATCGATGTCATAGCCGGTATCAATGCCCATTTCATCGATCTGGACCAGCATGTCCTCCAGGCAGGTCAAACCGACGTAGCGCGGGTCTTCGTAGTAGTACTCGCCGGTGCCCGGCACGGGACAATCGTCTAAGAAGTTGGCCGGCTGGCCGCCCATGCCGCCGATGGTGGCCTCGAAATTGGTGATACCGGCCTGCAGGGCCGCCAATATGGAAGCCGCCCCCATGCGCTTGGTTTCGTGAAAATGGGCGATGTGGATATCCGGATTGGGGATTTCATCGAGTATCATGGCAAAATACCGGTAGACCTCCGGGGCCGAGGCGCTGCCGTCGTGGTCGGCGTGCTCGATGTCCGAAGCCCCGATTTCCAGCCACCTCTTGGTAAATTCCACGGCGTCTTTCAACTCGGTGGCCCCGGCAATGGGGCTGCCCCATATGGTCGAAACCGTGCCGCACATCTTAAGGCCGGCATCCGTGCTTTTTTGGATGCAGCGTTCGGCTTCCTTCCAGTACATGGGCAACGTAACGCCGGAGTTGGCAAAATGGTGCTCTTCCTCGGTCGATACCATCATCAGCAGCCGGTCCGGGCCGATGCCCTGTTTCTTGAGTTCGATGGCCCGATCCACCGCCGGTTCCCGGATGGTAACGGCCGTAATACAGACGTCATCGGGATTGATGCCCCGTTTTTCGCAGCGCCTTCGAAACCGGTCGCTGCGCAGATGGCCCAGCACCTCTTCGGCATCGCTGAACTGGGGCAGCAGGTACGGGTTGCCCAGGTTGGTAACTTCGATGTAGCGGCAGCCTGCAAAAATCAACGCTTCTGCATAGTAAATCTTAGCCCGCGTGGAAATGAACTTTTCCAGATGCTGGAACCCGTCCCGGATGGTAATGTCTCCGATGGTGACCTTCTTCGGCATCCTGGGAAAAATTTTCCAGTAATCGTATTCCGTCATAAATTGCTCCTTTTTCATTTTCGAAAATATTTGCCTAATGGTTTCAAAATCATGTTCCTTCATTGCCTTAGAAAGCACCTCAGTCCCTCAGTACCTCAGTACCTCAGTCCCTCAGTGCCTTAGTCCCTTAGTGCCTTCCCTTACATCCATCAAAACCGGAAATTCCCGAACGCCGGATCCCCCACGGGTTGAATATGGCTGACTTCCACGGCCATGGCCAGCCAGTCCCGGATTTCGGTAAATTTTAGCGTCCGGTCGTTTAGCAGGCGGGCCCCGCAGAAAAACGGGTGGGCCTCGCCGTCGTACTTGGCCACCATCTTTTCATAAAAGGCGTTTCGCTCCTCATCGCCCATGGGCCGGCCCTCGGCCTCGCGCTTGCGTTCCTCTATAGACAACAGCACACCGCCGGCGCTTTTGCCGCTCATCACCGAAGTGCGGCCCCGCATGGTGTTAAACAGAAACTTCGGGCGGTAGGCCCGGCCGCACATGCCGTAATTGGCCGCTCCGTTGTCCTGGCCGAGCACCAGTTGAATCCGCGGCACCTGGGCACAGGACACGGCCCGGACCATATC
>JBNJEA010000014.1:0-34290 GCA_051745395.1 Thermodesulfobacteriota bacterium
GATGAATCGGCGGGCTGACGCTATCCTTCAACGCCTTGACCACGGCGTATGCATCATACGGTGCGATCAGGCCGGCCATATCCTTGATGCAGATGCTGTCCGCTCCCATGGCTTCCAGGTCTTTGGCCTTTTTTACATAGTAGTCGATCGTGTAAACCTCGCCGCCCATCCTCGGCTCGGTCAACGTATAACAGATACAGCCTTGAAAATGCTTGCCGCATCGTTTTATGACAGGCACCACCGTTTCGAAATTTCGATAATCATTCAGAGCGTCGAACGTCCTGAAAATATCCATTCCGTTTTCCGCCGCCCGCTCTACAAACGCTTCGGCGACATCGTCGGCATAGTTCCTGTAGCCGACGAGGTTCTGTCCTCGCAACAGCATCGAAAACGGCGTCTTTTTGAAATACCGCTTCAGGGTTCGAATGCGCTCCCAGGGGTCTTCATTCAAGAAGCGGTGCATGGTATCAAAGGTGGCCCCGCCCCATACCTCCACGGCCCAGAAGCCGATTTCGTCCATCATTTCCGCAACAGGGATCATGTCCTCGGTCCGGCCGCGGGTGGCAAACAGGGACTGGTGGCCGTCGCGCAGGGTCAGATCCTGGACCTTGACCGGGTTTTCGGCCTTGGGCCGGTCCTTGCTGTAATTCATCTCCGTCATTTTGACTTGAAAATGATCCGTCATCTCTTGACTCCCCTTTATCAGGTGGTTGGATTACGAAACGATCGAAACTGCATCAACTGACGCATCTGCATCTGGGCATTTCTGCCGGACATGCCCCAAGGCCTTGCACCGAAAAGCATGGAACGATCCGGAACAGCGGTTTCGGGGGAAACGGGGGCTTCCGCCTCAGGGGCAGGCGCCTCGACGGCCGTTTCTCGCTCCTCAGCCAGGTATTGCATTGCCGCGGCAATCGCCGCTTTTCTTTTCTTTTCAATTGCAGCCATGCGGCCTCCATGTGTTTGAAATTCGAAATCCGAAATCCGAAATTGGGTGTGGCTTGTAAATTCTATGCATGCTTCAAACAAACCGTAAACCGGAAGCCTTTTTGGAGAAATTGAAAAAGCCTTCTTCCCGCAAATTTACAACCCTCACCGCCATTTCCCGAATTTCCAATTTCCAATTACCAATTTCGAACCCCTACGCCGGAATGTTGCCGTGTTTTTTCGGCGGCAGGGTCTGCCGCTTGTTCGAAAGGATTTCCAGGGCCTCGATCAGGCGCGGCCGGGTTTCGCTGGGCACGATGACATCATCGATATAGGCTCGGTTGGCCGCCACGTAGGGATTGGAAAAAAGATCCTGGTACTCCCCGATCTTTTCCTTGCGCTTGGCGGCCGGATCATCGGCCGAGTCGATTTCCTTGCGATGGATGACGTTGGCCGCCCCTTCGGCGCCCATCACCGCGATTTCGGCCGTCGGCCAGGCAAAGGCCATGTCTGCGCCCAAATGCTTGGACGACATGGCAATATAGGCGCCGCCGTAGTCTTTTCGGACAATTACGAGCAGCTTGGGCACCGTGGCCTCGGAGTAGCACCAGAGCAGTTTGGCCCCGTGCCGGATGATGCCGCCCCATTCCTGCTCGCTGCCGGGCAGATAGCCGGGCACGTCGGCAAAGGTTAAAATCGGGATGTTGAAGGCATCGCAGAACCGGATAAACCGCGTGGCCTTGTCCGAGGCGTTGATGTCCAAGCAACCGGCCAGCACCTTGGGCTGGTTGGCGATAATGCCGATACTTCTGCCGTTTAGCCGGGCAAAGCCGACGATGATGTTTTGGGCGTAGTGCTTGTGCGGCTCGTAAAACTCGCCGTTGTCGACGATGGAATGGATGACGTCTTTCATGTCGTAGGACTTGTTGGCATCCACGGGTACCAGGGTGTCTAATGCCGCATCCGTTCTGCCGGGATCGTCTCCGGTTTCAATTACCGGCGGGTCTTCCATGTTGTTGGGCGGCAGAAAGGACAGCAGGTGCCGGATCCGGTCGATGGCATCGGTGTCGGTTTCGCAGGCGAAATGCGCCACGCCGCTTTTTTCGTTGTGCGTCATGGCCCCGCCCAGGGACTCGAAGGTGATTTCTTCGCCGGTGACCGACTTGATGACCTGCGGCCCGGTGATAAACATGTGGCTGGTTTCCTTGACCATAAACACCCAGTCCGTCATAGCGGGCGAATAGACCGCCCCGCCGGCCGTCGGGCCCATAATGGCCGAAATCTGGGGAATCACGCCGGAGGCGATGGAATTGCGGTAAAAGATTTCGCCGTAGCCGCACAGCGCATCCACGCCCTCCTGGATCCGGGCGCCGCCGGAGTCGTTGAAACCGACCACCGGCACCCCGGATTTCATGGCCAGGTCCATGACCTTGCAGATCTTTTTGGCGTGCATTTCCCCGAGGCTGCCCGCCCGGGCGGTAAAATCCTGGGCAAAGGCAAATACCGGCCGGCCGTTGACCAGGCCGTGGCCGGTGATGACCCCGTCGGAGGGGACATCGACCTTGTCCATTCCGAAATTGACACACCGGTGGCGGACAAAGGTGTCGATTTCCCGGAAGGTGCCCGCATCAAAGAAATGATCCAGGCGTTCCCGGGCCGTGAGCTTGCCCTTTTCCTTTTGCTTGGCCACCAGTTTTTCGCCGCCCATTTTCTGGATGCGGCTTTTGAGGTCCAGCATTTCATTGATTTTATCCGAAGCGTCCGTCATCGGCCTTTTCCTTTCCTGAGCCGGTTGCACCATTTAGAAAATGGCTTTTGAATTGAAAGAACGTACCTTTTTACTTTTGTGATCTCTGTGGTTAATGTTTCCTTTGACACCTTCAATCGCTTTTATCCAACAACGCCAGCATGCGCTGCGCCGCGGCCATCGCGGTGGTCTCGCCGCTGTCGACCTGCTTTTCCACCTCGGCCAGCCGCTGTTTGACCTGCGGCATGTGGTAAAACCAATCCTTTACGCCTTCGTCGAGCAGGTATCGGAACCAGTCCATGGCCTGCTGCCGGCGTTTTTCGTAAAAATCGCCGGTTTGCTCCATCCGGCGGCGATGATCTGCAACCGTGTCACAGATGACGTCTATGCCGGTCATCTCCAGGGCGCTGCAGGTCAGCACCGGCGGCTGCCAGGCCGCATCGGGCGGCGTGATCAGGTGCAGGGCGTTTTCGTATTCCTTTTTGGCCTTTGCCGCGTTGGCCACGTTTTCGCCGTCGGCCTTGTTGATGGCCAGTGCATCGGCGATTTCAATAATGCCCCGTTTGATCCCCTGCAGTTCGTCACCGGCGCCGGCCAGTAGAAGCACCAGGAAAAAATCGACCATGGAGGCCACGGAAAACTCCGACTGCCCCACCCCGACGGTTTCGACCATGACCACGTCAAACCCGGCGGCCTCGCAGACCAGAATCGTCTCCCGGGTTTTTCGGGCCACGCCGCCGAGGGTGCCCCCGGACGGCGACGGCCGGATAAAGGCCCCCGCGTTGCCGGAGAGCTTTTCCATCCGGGTCTTATCCCCCATGATGCTGCCGCCGGAGCGCGCCGAGGACGGGTCCACGGCCAGGATGGCCACCTGGTGTCCCTGCTCGATTAAGCGGCCGCCTAAACTTTCAATGAACGTGCTTTTGCCCACGCCGGGCACGCCCGTAATGCCCAGGCGGATGGATCGTCCGGTATACGGCAGCAGGCCGTCTAATATCTCGTAGGTCAGCGCCTGGTGCTTCGGCAGCGCGCTTTCAATCAGGGTGATCGTCTTGGAAAGGATTTTCCGGTTGCCGGCCCGAACGCCCTCAATATAAACATTCGGATCCGTTTCAACCATTTTGCTCCAGCACGTTTAATACCTGGTTGGCCGAATCCGTGACCATGGAGCCGGGGCCGAATACCTTGGCCACGCCGATATCATAGAGAAAATCGTAATCGCCCGGCGGAATGATGCCGCCGACGACCACGACGATGTCTTCGCCGCCTTCGGCCTTTAACGCCTCGATCAACCGGGGCACCAGGATCTTGTGGGCACCGGCAAGTGATGAGACACCGACGGCATGGACATCGTTTTCCACCGCCATTTTCGCCGCCTCGTCCGGGGTCTGAAACATCGGGCTGATGTCGACGTCAAAGCCGAGATCCGCGTACGCGGTGGCCACCACCTTGACCCCCCGGTCGTGGCCGTCCTGGCCCATCTTGGTCAGCAGTATCCGCGGCCGGCGGCCCTGGTTTTCCATGAACTGTTCGGTCCGCTTGCGCAGAGACGAAATGATTTCCGCGTCCTGGTACTCGCCGGCGTAAACCCCGGATATGCACTGGGTGGTGGCCGTGTACCGGCCGAAGACCTTTTCCATGGCATCCGAGATCTCGCCCAGGGTGGCCCGGGCGCGCACGGCCGGAATGCAGGCGGCCAGCAGGTTATCACCGGATTCGGCGGCCCTGGTGACCGCCTCTAAGCTCTGGCGCACCCGGGCGTCATCCCGGTCTTCCTTGATTTTGTTGACCCAGGCGATCTGCTCGTCCCGGACGGCCTCTGAAATTTCGCGCACGTCAATGGGGGTTTCTTCCTCCACCGGGTACTTGTTGACCCCGACGATAACGTCCATGCCCTGGTCGATGCGCGCCTGGCGGCGGGCGGCGGCTTCCTCGATGCGCATCTTGGGCATGCCCTCGACGATGGCCTTGGCCATGCCGCCCATGTCTTCGACCTCCTCTATGATGGCCCGGGCCTTTTCCACGATGTCGTTGGTCAAGGTTTCCACGTAGTAGGAGCCGCCCAGCGGGTCGACCACGTTGGTGACATGGGATTCTTCCTGGATGATTAACTGGGTGTTTCGCGCCACCCGGGCCGATACGTCGGTGGGCAGGCTTACGGCTTCGTCGAATGCGTTGGTGTGCAGCGACTGGGTGCCGCCGAGTACAGCGGCCAGGGCTTCCAGGGTGGTGCGGATGATGTTGTTGTAGGGATCCTGCTGAGTCAGGCTCCAGCCCGAGGTCTGGACATGGGTCCGGAGCATGGTCGAGCGCGGGTCCTTGGGATTAAACTGCTTCATCAGATCGGCCCACAGAAAGCGCGCGGCCCGGAGCATGGCAACTTCCATGAAAAAATTCATGCCGACGCCGAAGAAAAACGACAGGCGCGGGGCAAAGGCATCGATGTCGAGGCCCGCCCCCAAGGCAGCGCGGACATATTCCAGGCCGTCTGCCAGGGTAAAGGCGGTCTGGAGCACCGAGTCGGCCCCGGCTTCCATCATGTGGTAGCCACTGATCGACACCGTGTTGAACTTGGGCATGTACTCGGAGCAGTAGCCGATGATGTCGGAGACGATCCGCATGGACGGATCCGGCGGATAGATGTAGGTGTTTCGGGTCAGGTATTCCTTTAAAATGTCGTTCTGAATGGTGCCGGTGAGCTTTTCCTGGGAAACACCCTGCTCTTCGGCGGCCACGATGTAGCCGGCCAATACGGGCAGCACCGCCCCGTTCATGGTCATAGACACCGACATTTGGTCGAGCGGGATTTCATCGAATAAAATCTTCATGTCCTCGACCGAGTCCACGGGCACGCCGGCCTTGCCGACATCGCCGATGACCCGGGGGTGATCGGAGTCAAAACCGCGGTGGGTGGCCAGGTCAAAGGCCACGGAAAGCCCTTTCTGGCCGGCAGCGAGATTGCGCTTGTAGAATTCGTTGGATTCTTTGGCCGTGGAAAACCCGGCATACTGGCGGATGGTCCAGGGACGGCCCGTGTACATGGTGGCCCGGGGGCCGCGGACATAGGGGTCAAATCCCGGCAGGGTGTTGACAAACGCGATTTCTTCGGAGTCTTCTCTGGTATAAAGCGGGCGGACCGTGATGCCTTCCGGGGTCTGCCAGTTAAGCGTCTCCACGGACTTGCCCTTCAACTCCTTTTCCGCCAGTTCAATCCATTTTTTTTTATCGGGATGGTCTGCCATGTGATCTTCTCCAGGTTCCGGGTTGTGTGAAACAGGCTATTCCTCGCTGTCGCGCTGGCACAGTTCCACCAGCACCCCGCCGGTGGCCTTGGGATGCACAAAGGCGATTTTGGCGCCGCCGGCACCGTAGCGGGGGGTTTCATCGATTAAGGCCACGCCTTTTTCCTTTAACTCGGCCAGGGCCTGGTCAATATCGGCCACCCGCAGGGCAACGTGGTGTACGCCCTGGCCTTTTTTTTCGATGTATTTTGCCACCGGCCCGTCGGCCGCCGTGGATTCAAGCAGTTCCACTTCGCTTTGCCCCACCGGGAAAAACGCGGTTTTGACCTTCTGGCTATCCACGGTTTCCTCGCCTGCAAAGGGCAAACCAAGGACATCGGCCCAGAAGGCTTTTCCCTTGGCATTGCTGTTGACCGCCACGCCGATATGATCGATCTGTAAAATTTTCATGGTGTTTTCCTCATCCTTGGCTGCAGAAACAGAAATGATCCAATCGAAAACTTAATTCGCCGTTATCTTGCGTCAAACGATATCATCACCTGCTTCCATCATTTGATGGACAAAA
This sequence comes from Thermodesulfobacteriota bacterium, assembly GCA_051745395.1. Taxonomy (GTDB): domain Bacteria; phylum Desulfobacterota; class Desulfobacteria; order Desulfobacterales; family Desulfosalsimonadaceae; genus JBNJEA01. The sequence continues at coordinate 6,482 of JBNJEA010000014.1, forward strand.
CGAACTTTTTATCGAATCAAAAGGGAAAAGTCAAGGGGCAAGCCGTCGAAAAAAACGATTTGAATTTACTTAATACAGACCTTGCGCACTTCCATCAGGTCACAGTGACCGGAAAAGACCTTGGCGATACCATCTTGTTTCAGGGTGGTCATCCCCTCGGCCACGGCCTGATCGCGTATTTCGCTCATCATGGCACGATTCTGGATCTGCTGCTTGATGCCGTCGGAGCCGATGAGCAGTTCATGAATCCCCATGCGGCCGCGGTATCCGGAGTTGTTGCAGGCCGGACAGCCCTTGGGTTTAAAAAGGGCCAGATCCTCGTTGTAGTCAATATCCATTTGCGTCTGAAAGGCTTCCGGGTCGTATTCCCGGACCAGTTCATCGAATTCTTCCCGGCTGGGATGGTATGCTTCCTTGCAATCCTTGCAAAGGGTTCGCACCAGACGTTGGGCCATGATACACAGCAGGGCATCAGCGAAGTTAAAGGGGTCCATGCCCATGTCCAAAAGCCGGGTTACGGTTTCCGGGGCGCTGTTGGTATGGAGTGTGGAAAAAACAAGGTGGCCGGTCAGCGAGGCCTCAATGCCCATCTGGGTCGTTTCCCGGTCCCGCATTTCCCCGACCATGATAATATCGGGGTCAGCCCGGAGAAACGCCCGCATGGCCGAGGCAAAATCATAGCCGATTTTGGGTTTGACCTGGACCTGGCGCAGGCCCTTCTGGGTGATTTCCACCGGGTCTTCGGCAGTCCAGATCTTGCGGTCCACATTGTTGATGTAGCCCAGCGCCGAATGCAGCGTGGTGGTTTTACCGGAACCGGTCGGCCCGCAGACCAGAATCATCCCGTAGGGGCTGGAAACCGATTTGACGAATTCGTTATAGTTACGTTCGGAAAACCCCATCCGGTCTAAGGGCAGCGGTTCACCGGCGGCCAGAATCCGCATGACCACATCTTCGAGACCGCCCTGGGTCGGCACCGTGGCCACACGAAGTTCGATGTCCTTGCCCCCGTATTTCTTGAACTTGATTTTGCCGTCCTGGGGCTTTCTGCGTTCTGCGATATCCAATTCCGCCATGATCTTGATGCGCGCGACCACGGCGTTTTTATAGCTGTATGGGATCGTTTGGTAGATGCTGCACGCGCCATCGACCCGGACGCGGACCCGGGTGTTTTGTTTGCCGGGATACGGTTCGAGGTGGATATCGGAAGCCCCCCGCTCATAAGCATCCAGAATCATTTTGTTGACCACCTGCACCACGGCGCTGCTTTCCTCGCTGACCGTGGCGGCCTCTTCCTCCATTTCCTCGTCATCGTCCTGGAGCTGGGAGATGATTTCATCGATGGAGGCCTGCTTTTTTTCATCCTGGGTGAAGTGCTTGATGATATCGAGAATGTCTTGTTTAAACGAAACGGCGAGTTTGACCTTTCGGCCGGGAAACAGGGTCTTGATTTCGTCAATGCGCTTGAGGTCATCCGGGTTGTCAATGGCGATTAAGACATCGTCGCCTTCCGAGCGGATGGGCACCCAGATGTTTTTGCGCATGAACGGCACCTTCAATCCCCTCAGCAGCTCCCCGGGAATGGGCAGGTCCTTGCGGTATTCAATGAAGGGGATTTCAAAATAACGGGCCAGCGCCTCGCCCACTTCCGCTTTGGGAAGCTTCATGTCCTCGACGAGCACGGTCTCCATGGGCTTTTTCTGCTCCCGGGACCGGGCGATGGCGTCGTTTAGCTCCTTGCGGGTCATGATGTGGTTTTCCAGCAGGTAATCGAACTTGGACTTGCGGCTGGTGGCCATTTTCTTCTGCTTGTACAGGGCAATGCCCATGATTTTGGCCAGCTCATTGACATTTTCCTCGTCGCCTTCGGTAAAGGGGCCGCCTTCTTTGCGATTGATCAACTGAATCACACCAAGGACGAAGGATTTGAAAATAATGGGTGCCACCATCACCTGCCGGGTTTGAAAACCGGTTTTCTGGTCCCATGTGGCATTGAATTTCAAGGCGGGATCGATTTTTAGCAGTTCTTGCTGATCGTAAACATCCTTGATATTGAGCACTTTCTGGTTGGCCGCGCAATAGCCGGCAATGCTGCTGTTGGCAATCGGCAGACGGATTTCGGAGACTTCATCGCCGGATTTAAACCGGGACACGAGTTCCCGCTTGACCCCGTCGACATAGTAGATGGTAATCCGTTCCGCCCCGACCAGATCGATGATGTCATCTTTGAGATCGATTAAGATCTCGTCGAGGTTAAATGCCGCATATATGGCATTGCTGATTTCCTGGAGCCGGGTGCGGTATTCGACTTCGGATTTCAGGTGGTGGACATCGGGTTCACCGTTTTGTTTCGTTGCCCGGGGATTGACATTTACGGAACTCGACTCGGCCATTTACAACCTCCGTTGTATTATCCTATTGTCTCGTAGTCGATACGGACATGATTTTCGCATAAAGTAAGCAATTTCGGTTTCGGGTTGCCGCGGCGGTGCCCGGCGTTCAGATCAAAATTACTCATTATCGGAATCCGGGCCGGCAGGATAGAGCAACCCGTAGATTTTTTTGACACCGCCTCCGATTAAAATGATGCTGACCAGATAGAGGGTAAATCGAATCAGCAGGGCTGCTGTGGCAAGGGTTTCAATATCGGCCACATTGCGCATCACCACGGAAATGCGGAAAAAAAAGGCCACGCCCATGGCGATCAAAGCGATGGCCCAGATCCATTGTATCGTTTGGGCCGGAGTCAATTGTTTGCCGGAAAACATGGAATGCAGTCTTTCATCGAAGTTTGGGTATGGAAAAATCATCGCCGGTGCCGGCGGCGCCGAAGCCACCGAAGCGTTTGCAGCGGCCCGGGCGCCAGCCGCAGTCCGGTCACATCCTTATATGTTTTCTATAGCCTTAATATCGGTTCATGTCAACTTGGTTTCATTATCAGGCGATTGGGGTAACCATTGGTTTTTGTATACAAAACACTATTTCGATGAATCCCCTTATTATATTATCGGCCTTTGATGCCGGAGATTTAATTTTACTTGTTCCCCGATGGGTAAATGGCTATACTTTTCAAACTTATTTGCAAGTCAATTCAAAAAGAAAGAGGTTTTACATGGAGATCAACCCGGAGCAGCACTCGGAACATAAACTCAGCTTACGAAGTCTGACCCATTCCGACTATGAAGATATAAGGGAGATCATGGAACTGGTCTATCCCGGCATGGGCGCCTGGGACCGGAGCGAATTCACGGACTTGATCGATCGATTCCCCGAGGGCCAGATCTGTATCGAGGACAAGGGCAAGGTGATTTCGGCCGCCCTGGCCATCATGGTCAACAGCTATGACTATGAAGCCAAACACACCTACGAGGACGTCATCGGCAAGGGCCGGTTAAACAATCACGACCCGGACGGCGACATGCTCTACGGCATCGACGTGTTCGTCCACCCGGAATACCGCGGCCTGCGGCTTGGCCGCCGCCTCTATGACGCCCGCAAGGAACTGTGCGAAGAACTCAATTTAAAGGGCATCATCTTCGGGGGCCGGATACCGGGCTACCGGGAGCATTCCGATGAGCTCACGCCCCAGCAGTATATCCAGAAGGTCAAAAACAATGAAATCTACGACCCGGTGCTTTCCTTCCAGCTATCAAACGATTTCCACATCAAAAAAATCCTCAAGGACTACATGCCCGAAGACCGGGAGTCCCAGTCCTACGGGATTTTGATGGAATGGAACAACATCTATTATGAAAAACAGAAAAAACTCTTCGGCGGCCGCAAGTCCTATCCCCGCATCGGCGTGGTCCAGTGGCAGATGCGCCCCTTTACCTCCTTTGAAGACTTTATGCACCAGGCCGAGTTTTTCGTGGATGCCGTGGCGGGCTACAACTCGGATCTCGTGTTGTTTCCCGAGCTGCTAAACGCCCCGCTGATGAGCCACTACAGCCAGGAAAATCCCTCAGAGGCCATGCGTTCCATGGCCGAATATACCGAACCGCTGCGAGATGCTTTCGTGCAGATGGCCCTGGCCTATAATATCAACATTGTGGCCGGCTCCGTCCCGGAATATCAGGATGAACGCCTCTATAACGTCTCCTATCTATGCCGCCGGGACGGCACCTGGGATTGCCAGTACAAGCTTCACATCACCCCGGATGAATCCCAGTACTGGGGCCTGCAGGGCGGCAGCGATCTCAAGATATTTAATACCGATATCGGCAAAATCGGAATCCTGATCTGCTACGATGTGGAATTTCCAGAGCTGCCGCGGTATTTGGTGGACAAGGGCATGAACATCCTTTTGATCCCCTACTGGACCGACACCAAGAATGCGTACCTGCGCGTACGCCGGTGCGCCCAGTCCCGGGCCATTGAAAACGAATGCTACGTGGCCATCTCCGGCAGCGTCGGCAACCTGCCCCGGGTGGAAAATATGGACATCCAGTATTCCCAGGCGGCCGTGTTTACGCCGTCGGATTTTGCCTTCCCCCACGATGCCATCGCCGCCGAGGCCACGCCGAACACGGAAATGACGCTGATGGTGGACCTCGACCTCGACCTTTTGAAGGAATTGCGCCAGCAGGGCAGCGTCCGCAACCTGCAGAGCCGGCGAAGCGATTTGTATAAAATCGTCTGGAAGCCCGGAATGCAGCCATAGCTCAATTTCGGTTATCCGAGGTTGCCCGGCAGGTCGTCTAACAGGTCGGAACCGAAGTCCAACCGGTTTTCCAGCTCCCGTTCAATGGCCTGGAAACCGGAGAAGCCGGATTGTACCGCACCGATTTCCTTTTCGGTCCGCTGCGAAATTTCTTGCTTCAAACGGCTTTTCAATGCCGTCTGCTGTTGGTCGATGACCCGTTTGAGGCCGGCCGAAAGCGAATCGTCCATATCCGATTCAATCCGGATGTCGGGTTGGCTGAGCCGCCCGGCCAATTTCAGGGTAACATCAAAGGCATCGATGCCCTCGAGAACGTCGGCAAGGCCGCGGGCAAGCGCATCGCCGGATTTTTCGGAGGCCACATTGAAACGGGCTGAGCCCACCCGGGCGGATAACTCGGCGTCAAGGACCGCACCGGCGACTTTTATCCGGCCGTTTGCCGATTTTAAATCAGCGGCATCCAACCCAATTCTATATCCCGATTGATCCAGCAATTGCATATCCGATAACGGCATCCGGTCAAGCTGGATATCGGCCCGGTCTTCGGGGTTGTCGGCATCCCGGCGGTCAATGCGGCCGGAAATATCGAGTGCTGCGACATTTTTGAGCCGGTCGCCGGAAAACGCAAAGCGCAGCGGCCGGCCGAGCACCGTCTGGTCCGAGGAAATGTCTTTGATCCGGCCGGACATCTGCCCGGCCGGAACCATGGCCGAGGTATCGAGCCGCTTGATCCAGAAGTCCGGCACGGGCTCGGCAAATTCAACGTCAATCCCCCTGCCCCGCTGCTTTTCGGGTTCGCTGACTTCGGATCGGCCCATACGGGCGAGATACGGCTGCAGCCGCTGATACCATGTCAAACCGGTTTCCACCCATTGGGCATACTTGGGTCCGAAAACCAGCGCGGACATGTTGCCGAGGCCCTTTGGCGAAAGGCTGTATTTTTCCATCAACCGGTCGGCATCTTTTGCCGGTGCGGCCTGCAATGCGGCAATCCGGTCTCGGAACGCAGAGCGGGCATCGGACAAGGCCGTTTTGGTGTTTTTCAGGGCATCGAGATCTTTTTTAATATCGCTTTTTACTTTTCGGATTTCATCGGCCTTGCCAATGGCGCCCAGGACACCGCCCGGCTTTTTGATGTCTTTTCGGATGCCCTCCACGCGCTTTTCATAGGCCGTAAAGGTTTGTTTATCGGGGAGGTTTTCGAGTTGCTGGGTAAAATTCTGCCGGGTGGCTTCGATGTCGGCCTGGAGCTTTTGAGCTTCGGCCACCGTGGTTAATTTTTCTTTTTGCAAAATCTCTTCGGCATTTTCAAATGATACCGAGGGCAATTTTTGCAGCGGGGCCTTGATTTTTTCGCCGATGCCGGGCCCTTTTTTTTCCGGCTGCTGTTTTTCCGGCAACGCGCCGGAGGTTTTGCGTTTCGTGTCAAAGGCCACGCCCGTCATTGCTGCTTCTTCGATGACGATGCGGCGCTTGATCAGATGGCCGGTGTTAAAACGCATGTCGATATTGTCGGCAACAAAGGCATTGCGCATCGGCTTTTCCGGATTTGCAACGGCGAGGTGTCCCATCTCCAGGCCCAGGGGAAACAGAGTTACATCCACCGATTCAAGTTCGACTTTGGCCCCGACTGCCCGGCTGCCCTTGGATTCCACCAGGTGTTTGACGACATCGTCGACCAAAAGATACCAGATCCCGCAGCCGGCGGCGACAATAACAGCAAAAACAATCAGTCCGGGCCATCGAATCCATCTTGTCATACCGACCCCCTCCATCCGGAAACCTTCCGATACGCCGAATAAATCCGGCTGGCCTTGACCATCTGGACAAGGCGCGTTTTTTCAATCCAGGACATGAAATGCTCCCGATACTTGACAATGGCGGCATTGGCCCCGAAATACAGCGGCAGCACCAAAACCAGGGAAACCACGAAACCGCCCATTACCATCGTGTTGGCAAACCGCGTCAGGTGCCAGAAGGCCGAGCCGTACAGCAGCGTCCAGAACCCGTTTAGGGCGTCGGAGGACAGCAATGCCAGGCCTAGCCGGTGAAACAGCGGATCCAGCACAAACCCCACTGCGGAAAAAACCAGCCAGCCCAATATAAAGCCGGTGAGATTGACCCGCAGAACCAGCACCAATAAAAGCACGATCAGGTGCTGGAGCGTAATCATCGGCATGAATGCAAAAAACAGGGCCAGGCAGAGGGCCGCGCTGATTTGTCCGGGCGCGGCTTCGGCATTTAACACCTTCAACAGTTTGGCCAGCAGGGTGATCATGTTGCCTTTCCTTTCGACGATTGCGTTTTCGTTTCCGAAACAAACCGTTTAGAAATATATGAGCAGTTTAGGAAATAAGCAAGCAATAAAAGGCGTTAGAGACGCTAGAAGGGCCGCTGTGCTTCTAACTCGGAAAGCCGGTCTTCAAACGACGCCCGGTGCTGTTCGGCTTCAGCGGTCAAAGATTCCAGGCGGTCGAATGCGGCATCGATGTTTTGCTGGCAGGCGTGGATGGCCTGGGACAGTTCGGCGATTTTGCTGCCGGCGCCGGTATTGGAGGCGGCCTGCATCTTCTGCTGCAGGCTTTCGAGTTCGTTTTCCCAGTCGGTGATGTGGTTTTCCAATTCAGCGATTTCATCGTCGATGGGCTTTAAAAGGCGGGCTTTTTCATTGATCAGGGCCGATCGCCGCTGGCGGTATTCCTTTTTGCTCAGCATCGCATTGTCGGCACAAGAGAGGTTTTCGGCAGCATCAGCACCGGGCGTTGCCGGCTTTGCCTCGGCTTCGTCGCCCCACCCCACGGTTTCCAAAAATCGCTGGTACGTGCCGTCAAAGACTTCAATGGTGTCGTTTTGAAACACGATCAAACGGTCGGCCAGGGCGTGTAAAAACATTTCATTGTGGGTCACCATCACCACCGCCCCGTCGAAATTGTCAATGGCGGAAAGCAGCGCGTCGGCCGATTCCATGTCAAAATGGTTGGTCGGCTCGTCGAGCAGCAGAAAATTGGCCGGCGTGGCCAGGAGCCTGCCCAGCATGATCCGGCATTTTTCGCCGCCGGACAACACCTTGATCTTTTTAAAGGCCAGATCTCCTTCAAACATCATGGCGCCGCAGATATTGCGGGCCGCCTGCCGGCTCATTTCTGGGTTGGCGGCTGCAATTTCTTCTTCCACCGTCCGATCGTCGACCAGGGTCTTGATATTGGTCTGTTCAAACAGGGTCTTGGCCACGTTGGGATGGTTTTCAATGCGGCCGGCACGAGGGGCCAGATCGTCTGCGAGCAGCCGCAGCAGCGTCGTTTTGCCGGCCCCGTTTCGCCCGACGATGCAGATGCGTTCCCCGGCGCCGACGGTGATGGAAAAATCGGATATCAGGTCGGGGCCTTGCGGATCATAGGAGAAGGCGAGATTGTCGGCCCGCAGCATGTATTTTCCCGTAAAGGGGCGACTGGTGAAGGAAAAATCAAGGGTTTTGGCCTTTTCCAGTTTTTCTTTCGGCGTCATTTTGTTTAAGGTCTTGACCCGGGATTGTACCATGCTGGCCAGCCGCGCCTTGGCGCGAAACCGGTTGATGAACTGCTCGACTTCCTTTTTCCGCTTTTCCTCGTTTATCCGGGTTTTTTCGTAAACCGCTTCTTCCTGGGCGATCTGATCGTAATACTTGGCGGTATCGCCTTCAACCTTCCGGGTTTTTTTACGGTGAATGCCCACCACGTGGGTGACGACCTGATCCATGAAACTGCGGTCATGGGTGATCAGCAGCAATTCGCCCGGCCAGTTGACCAGAAACCGCTTGATCCACCGAATCGAGGCAATGTCGAGATAATTGGTCGGCTCGTCGAGCAGCAGCATATCCGGCCGGGACACCAGGACCTTGGCCAGGTTGAGCCGCACCTGGAAGCCGCCGGAAAACCGGGCGGGGCTGCACTGCATATCGGCCGGGGAAAAGCCCAACCCGGCCAGGATTTTTTCCACCTGCCAGTGCTGACCGGCCGCGTCTGCGGCAAGACCGAGCATGCCCTCTTCCAGAACGGTCGGGGCGGAAAAGTCCAGCGCCTGGGTGACGTGGCCGATCCGGTAATTTCGGGGATGGCTGATTTCGCCGGCATCCGGGGACTCGATTCCGGCGATCATCCGGACAAGCGTGGTTTTGCCGTAACCGTTGCGGCCCACCAGGCCCACGCGCTGCCGGCTGTTGATCTTGAAGCTGACATGATCAAAGAGCACATGATCGCCGTAGCTTTTTTTCAGACCGTCGATGCTGAGCATGAAATTGCCTTATTCCGACTTATCGACTTCGAGCTTGCTGCAGCGATACCGGAAGGACCGGAAACTGATGCCCAGCAGTTCAGCCGCCTTGTTTTTGCTTCCGCCGGAACACTCGAGGGCTTTTTCCAGATAGGCCTTCTCGATTTCTTCGAGGATATTGTCCAGAGCGACCCCCTTGGCCACTTCATCGAGGTCGAAGCGCCGGTTGCTGATCCCCTCGATCCACCGCCGCTTGTGAATCGACAGCGACAGGTTGTCCGGCAGGATGATGTTGGTGGTCGACAGGGCCACGCTGCGTTCGATCAGGTTTTCCAGTTCCCGGATGTTGCCGGGAAAATCGTATTTCTGGAGCAGGTCCACGGCATAGGATGAAATCTTTGTGATTTCCTTGCCGGCTTCTTTGGAATATTTTTCGAGAAAATGCTGGGCCAGGGCCCGGATATCGCCTTTTCTCTCCCGCAGCGGCGGGACTTTGATTTCCACGACATTTAACCGATAGTAAAGGTCCTCCCGGAAATTGCCGGCAATGACCTCGTCTTCCAGCCGTTTGTTGGTCGCGGCAATGATGCGGATGTCGACCTGGATATCCTCATTGCCGCCCACCGGTTTAAAAGCGCGCTCCTGAACCACCCGCAGCAGCCTTACCTGCATGGGCATGCTCAGTTCGCCCACTTCGTCCAGAAAAATGGTGCCGGTGTTGGCGGCTTCAAACAATCCCTTCTTGTCGTGGTTGGCCCCGGTGAAGGCGCCTTTTTTGTACCCGAAAAATTCGCTTTCCAGCAGGCTTTCGGGGATGCTGCCGCAGTTGATGACCACGAAGGGGTTTTCGGCCCGCCGGCTTTGCTTATGAATGGCCCGGGCAATGAGTTCTTTACCGGTGCCGCTTTCCCCGGTAATCATAACGTTTGTCCTGGCGGGGGCCACCTGCCGGATGATTTCGTAGATATGCAGCATTCGGGGGCTGTTTCCCACCAGCTGGCCGAAGTGCACATGCTCCCGGAGCACGTCATCGAGATGGCGCTTTTCATCGCTTAAGGTTTTCAGTTCCAGGGCCTTGGCGATGGTTTGCTTGAGTTCATCGTTGTCAAAGGGTTTGGGCACGTAATCGTAGGCCCCCTCGTTCATGGCCTCGACAGCGTTTTCAGCAGTTGCATATGCCGATATCATGATCACGATGGTATCGGGCTGCACGGATTTGGCCTTCCGCAAAACGTCCAGGCCGCTGATATCGCCCAGTCGGATATCACAAAGGATCAGGTCGAAACCCTTCCGGTCCAGCAGGGTCTTGGCCTGCTGCCCGCTTTCTGCCGAATCAATGACGTAGCCCTCCCGGCTGAGCATGAGCTCGAGAAATTCGCGCATGCTCAATTCATCATCGACGATTAACAGGCTGGCGTTTCTCTGTTGTTCCATAAATCAGTTCGACGGATTTGGAAACGGGTATAATTGTAACGAATGCGATGTCAATGGATTTTAATCGATTCATACGATCGGGGGTCTACTGCCGGGGCGAATTGGTTTTGGCGTCAAATACCACGCGACCGTTAACAATTGTATAGATGGCCCGGCCCGTCATTTGCCAGCCGTCAAACGGCGAGTTGCAGCTTTTGGAACAGCCGCGTTCGGCATGGTAGTCAAACCGGCAATCCGGATCGATAACGGTGATATCGGCCGGGGCATCCACTGCCAGGCCGCAGGTTTTTCCGATGATCCGGGCAGGGGCCTTGGCCATTTTTTCAATCAATGCCGACAGGCTCATATACCCTTGCCGGACGATGTCAAGGCAAAGCGGCAGCGCGGTTTCCAGTCCGATGATGCCGTTTGCCGCCCGGTCGAATTCCACGTTTTTTACCAGTGCGTCATGCGGTGCATGGTCGGTGGCAATGACATCAATGGTGCCGTCGGCCAGTGCCTGCCGGATGGCCTCCCGGTCGGCGGACGATCGCAGCGGGGGATTCATCTTGGCATGGGTATCATAGGCGGCCACGGCATCATCGGTTAAGGTAAAATAATGGGGAGCGGTTTCCGCGGTGACCGGCAGCCCGTTTTGTTTGGCCGTACGGATGGCATCCACGGATTGCCGGGTGCTGACATGGGCGATGTGGACCGGTATGCCGGTCAATTCGCACACGGCGATATCGCGCAGGACCATGATGCTTTCCGCGGCATTGGGAATGCCGGCCAAACCCAGCCGCGTGGCATTAACACCCTCGTTCATGTCACCTCCGGCCAACCCCGTGTCTTCGCAGTGCGAAATAACGGCCATGTCCATGCCGTTTGCATATTCCAGGGCGCGTCGCATCAACTGGGCATCCGATACGGGCCGGCCGTCATCGCTTACCCCCACCGCACCGGCGGCCTTCATTTCCCCGTATGCCGCCAGGTGCTGCCCTTCAAGGCCGACACTGATGGCGCCGATGGGATATACGCGCGCCGACCGGCATTTGGCGGCCGTGTCCAAAATGAAATTGGTAATCTGGGCGTTGTCATTGACCGGATCCGTATTGGGCATACAGCATACGGCGGTAAATCCGCCGGCGGCCGCAGCGCAAATCCCGGTCTCTATGGTTTCCTTGTATTCAAAACCGGGTTGCCGGAGATGGACGTGCATATCCATAAGGCCCGGGGCGACAATGCAGCCGGTGGCATCGATTTCAATGTCTGCCGTCACGGCGCTTGCATCCTTTGGGGTACCGTTGGTATCCGGGTATATGCCGATGATTTTACCATCGACGATATCCACGTCGCCCCGGCTGTCGATATGGCCGGGATCTAAGAGCCGTCCGCCTTTAATCCGAATCCGCATTTCGCTTGCCTCCCGCCACCAGATAAAAAAGCGCCATGCGCAAAGCCACCCCGTTTGCGACCTGATCCAGGATAACCGAATGCGGCCCGTCTGCTGCTTCGGGTGCGATTTCCACCCCGCGGTTCATCGGACCGGGATGCATGATCAGCGCATCGGGCCGGAGCTGTTTTAAACGCTCGCGATTGAGCCCGAACCGGTGGGCGTACTCTCGTTCCGAGGGGATTAAAAACCGCTGCTGGCGTTCTTTCTGGATACGCAGCATCATCACCACATCGGCGTCTTCGAGGGCCGCATCCACGTTTTCGGCCACCCGGGCGCCCAACCGGTCAATTCCCGGCGGCATCATAGTCGGCGGGCCGGCAACGGTCACCTCAGCCCCCATCCGGGTAAAACCGATGATGTTGGAACGGGCCACGCGGCTATGGGCAATATCGCCGATAATCGCCAACCGGCGCCCGGCCAACTCCCCCTTTTCCTCCCGGACGGTCATCATATCCAGCAGGGCCTGGGACGGATGGGCATGCATGCCGTCACCGGCATTGATCACCCCCACCGACAGGTGTTTGGCCAGCAGATGAGCCGCGCCTGCCGAAGAATGCCGGATCACCAGGATGTCAGGGGACATGGCTTCGATGTTTTGCGCCGTATCGATCAAGGTCTCGCCCTTGGCCAGACTGCTCGATGCGGCGGCAATGGAGAGGCAATCCGCTGAAAGCCGCTTGGCGGCCACATCAAAGGAAAGGCGGGTGCGGGTGCTGGGTTCCATGAAAAACAGCACAATGGTTTTGCCCCGGAGGGTGGGCACCTTTTTTATCGGCCGGTCTGAAATTTCCTTTAAACCGGAAGCCGTTTCCAAGATCAGATGGATTTCCTCCGCAGAAAGGGAATCGATATCGAGAATATCTTTTTTGGTCCACCTCATTGCCATATTCCGCCTAATGCAGCAGCATTCCGATCCGGTCCCACCGGGCACCGAATTCTTCGCTGTTCCACGACCAGTAGATGATAAAGGCTTTGCCCTTTATGATCTCTTCTTCCACAAATCCCCAGAACCGGCTGTCATAACTGTTGTCCCGGTTGTCGCCGAGGACAAAGTAGGCACCTTCGGGTACCGTCACCGGGCCGAAATTGTCCCGATGGTTAATGGCGGCCGGAAGGGTCTGCTTGTCGGTATGCATGCCATGGTTATGATTGAGGGGCTTTCCGTTGACATACACCTTTTTGTCCCGGATTTCAACGGTATCGCCGGGAACGCCGATGACACGCTTGATAAAATCCTTGTCCGGCTCCACGGGATATTCGAACACTATGATATCGTTGCGATCTGGATCGCTGACCGGAATAAGGGTCACATCGGAAAACGGCAGCTTGACGCCGTAAACAAACTTGTTGACCAGAATATGGTCGCCGATTTTCAGGGTCGGCTGCATGGAACCCGACGGAATTTTAAAGGCCTGGACCACGAAGGTGCGGATAAACAACGCCAGGATAATGGCGATGATGACGGCTTCAATGTTTTCCCTGAGACGGCCCTTGCCGGATGTTTTCTTTTTTTCCGTCGGGCCGGATTTGTTTCTTTTCAATTTTTGGAGCCATACTCCCTGTAAAAATTTCGCCATCGAAACGCCTTATTCAATTGGCCGCATTTTCAAGTTTGGCGGTGATATTGTTTTGAATCCAGGCCGCATCCCACCACTCAACCGGATTGACAAACACGTCGTCTACAATCATGCCGAAATGAAGGTGATCGCCGTCTGTAAGACCGGTAGAGCCTGTGCGCCCGATGATATCGCCCTTGTCCACCATGTCGCCTGCCTTGACCCGGCTTTGGCTTAAATGGGCGTAAAGGGAAAAAACGCCAAAGCCGTGATCAATGGTGACCATGTTGCCGTAAATGCCGACCCGGCCGACAAACGTCACGCGGCCGGCATTGGCAGCTGGAATCGGTGCTTGTTTCAACGATGCCAGATCGACGCCGAGATGAATCTGGCGATCAATAACGTCGCCATTGTATTGATAGCTGCGATGATCGGCAAAGCTGGCCCGCCGGGCGGAATTGGGCAGGCGCTTAAATGCCCCCTTCCAGTGGAGCTGCCGGTCGGTCTCGCCGCAGCTGGCCCGAATCGCCTGATTGTTTTTTTTCCGCAATTCGCGATTGATCTGTAAAAACTGCTCTGCCATCGGCGCGTCCGGGTTGAGATCAACCCCGTCAAACTCCGGCAGGATTTTGCGGAGAAACCGGTCCGAAACCGTCAGGGTGTCGTTTTTAAACCGGCGGCTGCGGATATGGTAGTCAATTCCGCTGCGGGCGGCATTTCCGGCGGCATCGACGGCCCTGACATACAGGTCGGTGTCTTTGCCCTGTGTATGGGCCAACGCAAAAAAGGCCAGATACATTTCCTTGTCTTGGAAATAACCTTTGTGGCCGGGAAAAAAGTTTTCGCCGACCACAATGCCATGGGTTTTGCAGGGCTCGGAGAGCTTGTAGATCACCAGGCCGGATCCCCCCTGGCTGATGTTATGCTGCCGGCTCAAAACGGAAAGCCGGGGCGGCCGGGTATCAATTACGATTTCTTTTTCCATGTAGGCGCGGTTGCCGGAAAGCCAATGGCGCCAGGAGCCATCGCGGGCCGAAAGCTGTAGCAGGGCCTTGCCCTCGGGCAGCCCGAGTTTTTTGGTATTGATCTTTAGCTCAAAGGAGACATCTTTTCGCTCGTCTTCGCCCGAAAACATCCCGGTATCGTAGTCGGCATCTTTTAAGACAATTTCGCGGCCGTCGGCAACAAGAGCTGCCCGGAAATTGCGGACACCGCTTTTCGCATCGCTGACCCGGCCGGCAATAGTGGATTCGACCTGAAGGTATTTCTGATCCTGTTCCAGGGAAATGGCGGGGGGCGTGCCCTCCATCCGCGTGATCAATACCCACAACGCCGGCAAAACCACCGCAAGCACCGCAATGGCAAGCAGCCAGTATTTGATGGATTTGCCACGGTCTTTGCGTTTAAACTTCATTGCACTTGTTTCCTGTATTTTCAAAATTATTTTTAAAAACTGAAATCAAAAGGTTTTTAACAGGTCACGCCGCAGTAGGCAAGGCCTTATTTTCGTTTCTTGACTTTTGCCCACTCGCGGGTTAACAGATACCATGATTTTTCAGGCAAGAAAAAACAGCGGCATTTTATACGGTCCACTTTGTTACAGATTAACCCGCAACGGGGATTACGTCGATGGAAACAGTAGACATCAACGGCTTTACCATAGGCGCCGACGGTCCGTTCGCCTTGATCGCCGGCCCGTGTGTCATCGAAGACGAGGCGGTCACTTACGAAATTGCCTCGTTTCTCAAAACCGTCACGGAAAAACTCGACATCCCCTGCATTTTCAAGGCCTCCTATGACAAGGCCAACCGGACCTCGATTGCCTCGTACCGGGGGCCCGGCATCGATCGCGGCCTTGAAATCCTGTCCAAAATACGCAACGATCTCAACCTGCCCGTGATCTCGGATGTGCACCAGCCTTCCGAGATAGAGCCGGCGGCCGAGGTGCTCGATGTAATCCAGATCCCTGCGTTTTTATGCCGGCAGACCGATTTGGTGGTCAAAGCCGCCCAAACCGGCAAGCCGGTCAATATTAAAAAGGGGCAGTTCCTTGCCCCGTGGGATATGGCCCATGTGGTGCAAAAGGCGAAAAACGCCGGCAACTGCCGCATTCTTTTAACCGAGCGCGGAACGTCGTTTGGCTACAACAACTTGGTCGCCGATATGCGCAGCATCCGGATCATGCAGCAAACCGGCTGCCCGGTTATCTTTGATGCCACCCACAGCGTTCAACTGCCCGGCGGTGCCGGCGGCAGTTCGGGCGGTCAGCGGGAATTTGCGCCGGTGCTGGCCAAGGCGGCCATGGCCGCCGGTTGCGACGGCGTTTTCATGGAGGTCCATCCCGACCCGGACCGCGCCCTTTCCGACGGCCCCAACGCCATTGCACTGGATACGGTGACGGGATTGCTTCATCAGCTCGTGGCCATTCGAGAGGCAACCCGGATGTAGCGGTTTTCCGGTACAAACTTCATGTTTTACTTTAGAAATCATGCATAACCTATTAAAAAACATAGATCTTTTGCTTACGGATGTCGACGGCGTTTTAACCACTGGCGATATTGCCTACACCGGTTCTGACACGGAGACCAAGACCTTTCACGTAAGAGATGGTCTCGGAATAAGACTGGTAAAGCAAGCCGGGGTTGCCGTCGGCATTGTCACGGGTCGCAAATCCGCGGCCCTGGATCGAAGAGCCCGGGAACTCGGGATCGATCTTTGCTTTGACGGGGTGTCGAAAAAAGGCGAACTGCTCGATACCATCCTGGCACAGACCGGATGCCGGAGCGAGGCGGTGGCCTTTATCGGAGACGACCTCAACGATATTTCTATGATGAAGCGGGTGGGGGTGGCGATTGCCGTCGCCGATGCCGAAGCGGCGGTCAAGCCGTATGCGTCAATCATCACCGAGGCCAAAGGGGGCAAAGGCGCTGTGCGGGAAGTGTGCAATGCCATTGTACAGGCCAGGGGATACTGGGAAGACATATTGAAACAGTGGGAATAATCGGTGCCATGAAAGGTCGCCGGACAAACCGGCTCAAGCTTTTACTTCGATTGGCCATCGGGGTTTTTATGGGAATCCTGGTAATCATATTCATCCGGTACCGGTTGTCCACGCAAAACGTTCAAAAACCGGCGTCTCCGGATAAATCCGAAGCCACGCTTTCCATTAACCGGTTCAATCATACCGCCATGCAAGAAGGCGAAAAGCACTGGAAGCTCACCGCCGAATCGGCGCAGATGTTTTCCGAAAAAAATATCGTCCGCCTGGAAACCATGAAGGTTCGCTACTTTCTCGATGATGGGCCGGTGGTTCACATGAACGCCGATGAAGGGCAACTCGACATGGATTCGAAAAACATGACGGCCCGCGGCAACGTAGCCGTGCGGCATCCCCGCTACACCCTGGAAACCGAAAGCTTGCAATATTACAACGACTCCAATATAATAGAGATCAACAAAGGCGTCGCCATTTCAGGCGATAGCGCCAAAATAACCGCCGATACCGCCAAATACGAAATCGATTCGGCAAAGGTGATATTTGAAGGAAATGTGGAAGGTTGGTTCAGTGAATTTGCCAGTCAATAATCCGGGCCGGGCGCGGGCCCGGAAGTGGGTGCCGGGAAAGGCAATCGCGTGTTTTCTGCTCTTTTTTTTTCTTGCCTGTCCGGCCCCGGCAACACCCGAGTCCCAAAACCCCTCTTCCGGCGAAGATAAAATCCACATCACCGCCGATCGGCTGGTGTCGGATCAAAACAGGCAATTTGCCGAATTTTCCGGCGATGTACGGGCCACGCAAGGCGATACGGTCATTCATTCGAATCGGCTGAAGGTGTTTTACAAATCCGGAGCCGATCCGGGCGGCAACAGCAAGACCAACGACGAAATGATCCGCAAAATCGTGGCTACCGGCGATGTCGACATTGCGTTTGAAAACCGGACCGCATACAGTCAAAAAGCCGTCTACACGACCCACAACAGCGAAGTGGTTTTATCCGGCCCCGGCACCCGGATTGAAAGTGAAAACAATTTTATCGATGGCGAAAAAATCATCTGGAACCGCCGGACCGGTGAGATGACAGTCATCGGCGGCACGGACAAACGGGTCGAGGCGGTATTTGAATCCGATTCGCAACTGCAGAATCCGCCCGAGGATATTCCTTCAAAGGCCCCGGACGATACGGAATAAATGACGACGCTGGCGCTTAGACAACTGGTAAAGACCTATCACGGCAAGCGGGTGGTCGATTCGGTAAACCTGGAATTGGCAAGCGGCGAGGTTGTCGGCTTGCTGGGTCCCAACGGTGCGGGAAAAACCACGACCTTTTACATGACCGTCGGCTTGATCCGCCCCGACAAGGGCGGGGTTTTTCTGGATGATGAAGAAATCACGGAAGCCCCGATGTATCTGCGCGCCCAGAAGGGCGTGGGGTATCTGCCCCAGGAGGCTTCCGTGTTTAAAAAGTTAAGCGTTCAAGACAATCTCATGGCAATCATTGAAACGCTGCCCGTAAGCCGGGCCCAGCAGAAGGAAAAGGCCGATGCCCTGCTTTCCGAACTCGGCATCCGCCACCTGGCGGACCAGAAAGCCGCTGTGTTGTCCGGCGGCGAACGCCGTCGCCTGGAAATCAGCCGCGCCCTGGCGACCGACCCGGAATTTATCCTGCTCGACGAGCCCTTTGCCGGAATCGATCCGCTGGCGGTCATTGATATTCAAAACATCATCGGTCATTTGACCGAACGCGGTATCGGCGTGTTGATATCGGATCACAATGTTCGCGAAACGTTGGGGGTTTGCCACAGCGCCTATATTTTAAATAACGGACAGGTTATCGAATCCGGCAGTCCGGAAACCATTGCCGCAAGCCCCACGGCGCGTGAAATTTATCTCGGAAATCGGTTTAGACTCTAATGGCGATCGAATTACAACAAAATCTTAAGTTGCAGCAGCAGCTGGTGATGACCCCGCAGCTTCAGATGGCCATCAAGCTGCTGCAGCTTTCCCGAGTGGAACTCGTCGAGATGGTCCGCCAGGAGCTGGAAAACAATCCCACCCTCGAAGAATCCGCAAACATGGAAGCTTCCGACGAAACCGAGCCGGAGGCCGAAGAAGCGCAGCCAACCAAGGAAGTGACCATTGAAGACCAATTTAACAAAGAGATGGATTGGCAGCAGTATATCGAAGAATACAGTTCCACGGGAAGGACCCATTTTGAGACGGAGGAAAAAGAAGCGCCGAATTACGAAGCCTTCACCGCCAGCAAGTCCTCTCTGGCCGATCACCTGAGATGGCAGTTGCTAATGACCCAGCCCACCGAAGAAGAAGAAAATATCGGGAGCCTGATTATCGGCAACCTGAATAAATTCGGTTATCTGGATCTGCCCGTCGAAGAGATTGCCACCATCAATCAAAGCACGGTTGAGCGGGTACAACAGGTACTGTCGGTAATGCAGAGCTTTGATCCGCCGGGCATCTGCGCCAGGAACCTGAGCGAAAGCCTTTTGATTCAAATCGATCAACTCGGCATTGACAATCCCCTGGTCAAGCAAATTATCTCCAATCACTTAAAAGATCTGGAAAACAAACGCCATCAAGCCATTGCCAAGGCATTGCATACCGACTTGGAATCTGTGACTGCGGCCGTGGAAATCATCCGGCAGCTAGACCCCCGCCCCGGCGACCGGTTCGACGAAATTGAACAGATCTATATCACTCCGGATGTCTATGTGTACCGGGAAGACGATGACTATATCGTCCTGCTAAACGACGAAGACATCCCCCAGCTGTATATCAACGGATACTACAAAAAAGCCGCCCGCAAAGGCGATCACTTAAACCGAGACACCCGGGCCTACCTGCGCGACCGGCTGCGTTCGGCGGAATGGCTGATCAAAAGCATCCAGCAGCGGCGCAAGACCATTTACAATGTAATGGAAAGCATTGTGAAATTTCAAAGAGAGTTTTTCGACTTCGGCATCGCCCACTTAAAACCCATGGTGCTAAGAGACGTCGCCGAGGACATCGAGATGCACGAATCGACCATCAGCCGGGTGACAACGAACAAGTATGCCTACACCCCCCATGGGATTTTTGAGCTCAAGTTTTTTTTCAACAGTTCAATCAACCGTTCGGACGGCGAAACCATCGCTTCGGCCAGCGTCCAGGAGGAAATCCGGCGAATTGTCAGCAATGAGGACAGCAAAAAACCTTACAGTGACAAAAAAATATCGGATATGCTCGAGGCCTCCGGCATCCGCATCGCCCGCCGTACGATTGCCAAATACAGGGAAATGATGGGCATTCTCCCGTCGAGCAAACGCAAACAACTTTAAGGAGGCAGGTACTTATGCAAACATCTGTGACCTTTAAAAATCTCGATCCCTCCGAGCACCTGAGAGATTATGTCACCACCAAGCTCAACCGGCTTGACAAGCTGCTGGACAATCCCGCCGAAGCCCAGGTGGTGCTGTCCGTTGAAAAAATCCGCCATATCACCGAAATCCGGTTGAGCGGGGATCGACTCAATATTGCCTGCCGTGAAAAATCCAATGACATGTATTCCTCCATAGACCTGGCCCTGGACAAACTGGAAAAACAACTGAAAAAGCAGAAGGAAAAAATCAAAAATCACCGGCCCAACAACCGCGGTGAAAGCAAAGCCGACGATATGGCCGGGACCGCGAGCCCCGTTGCCCAGGCGGAACTTTCCGAACAACCCCGCATTCAGATTGAAAGCATTGAATACAAGCCCATGGATGTGGAGGAAGCCAGTATGCAGATTGAACTCGTTGCCGATGAGTTTATTGTTTTTACCAATGCCCGCACAAACCAGGTCAATGTTTTATATCGGCGCAAGGACGGGGACTTAGGTCTCATTCAGCCGCTGGGCTGATGCGCCTTTTATAGATGCGATAAACCCGACATGTGCGCCCAAATCCGGATAAGGCACCAATGTAATGAGAATTCTTGATTTTCTATATAAACAGACCATTCTGACGGATCTGAAATCCACTGACAAAAAAGGCGTCATTGATGAACTGGCCCAACCGGTTGCCGAAGTCAGCCATGTCAACCACCGGGAGATCGTGCGTGTGCTCATTGAGCGCGAGCGTCTTGGCAGCACGGGCATCGGGGAAGGCATCGCCATTCCCCACGGCAAGTTAGGCGGCATCGAGCAATTGATACTCGGTTTCGGCCGGAGTCGCCAGGGAGTGAACTTTGATGCCCTGGACGGGCAACCCACGTACCTGTTTTTCCTTTTAATGAGCCCGGACAATTCCACTGGGCTTCATTTGCGCCTGCTGGCGCGCATTTCGAAACTGTTAAAGGAGGATTCATTCAAGCAAAGACTCCAACATGTCAATGATGCTGAGACGGTTATCCGTGCCATTGAGGAGGTGGATACGGATTTTTAAGCGGCCCGAGCCTTGGTGTAAAGACATCGGAAAGCAGGCGGCAAAATGAAGCATTTTAAAATCATGGTAATTACCGGGCTGTCGGGCTCGGGCAAAAGTGTGGCACTGGCGGCGCTCGAGGATGCCGGATTTTACTGCGTGGACAATATGCCCGTCAAGCTGTTGCCCAAGTTTTTGGATCTGCCCCTCCAGGCCGACAGTGAACTCACCGGTATCGCCTTTGTGATGGACCTTCGGGAAAAAGGATTTTTAACCGCATTTCCCCAGATTTTTTCAGAGCTTCGCCAAAGGGGACAAAACATCGAGGTCCTTTTTTTGCAGGCCGAAGAATCCGTGATTGTCCGACGCTACAGCCAGACCCGCCGCCACCATCCCCTTTCCCAGGACAAGACCCTGGTCGAAGGCATCCGCGCGGAAATTGGGCAACTGCAACCGATCAAGGCGCTTGCCGACCAGGTCATCGATACATCGGCTTTTAATATCCATGAATTAAAAGCCATCATCTTTACCATTGTGGAAAAATTTGCCGATGTGGTGCCCATGCAGGTCAATATTTTGTCCTTCGGCTACAAACACGGCATCCCCCCGGAAGCCGACATTGCCATGGATGTTCGCTTTGTCGCCAATCCCTTTTTTGAACCCCACTTAAAACCCTTGGACGGCCGGAATGAAGCGGTTAAGCATTATGTCTTAACCAACAACCATGCCCGGAGTTTTTTGGAAAAATTTTATGATTTGGTTGACTTTTTGCTTCCGCTCTACGAAAAGGAGGGCAAAGCCTACCTCACGGTCGCCGTGGGGTGTACGGGCGGACAACACCGTTCCGTTGCCATCGCCGATGCCCTTTATTCCCACATCAATAAGCCGGGCCGGCTGGTTAAACTAACGCACCGGGACGTGGATCTTGAACTCTGAACCAAGGAATTTTTATGGTCGGTATCGTCATTGTCACCCATGGCCAGCTCGGCGATGCACTGGTGGAAACCGCAATGCAAATATTTGAGGAGCAGCCGGAAGCCGTGACATCGGTTTCCATCGATTTGGCAGAGGATGTCAATAAACTTCGCCAGAAAATCGAAGCCGGCATCAAGGCTGTAAACCGCAACAACGGGATTTTAATTCTAACCGACATGTTCGGCGGCACCCCTTCCAATCTGAGCTACTCGTTTCTGGAGGAGGGCAGAATTGAGGTGATTTCCGGGGTGAATTTGCCGGTATTGATCAAAGCCGTTAATCTGCGCGCCCGGGAGGAAAAGCTGCATGAAATGGCCAAAGTAATTGAAACTTATGGCAAAAAAAGCATCTCCCTGGCCAGCGACATCCTCAAAGGCAACAAACGCGAATGAATGCACCGCAAGCCTCGATTGGCCGCTTTCCGGGCAGATGACAGGGGATACGAAACGGATTTGGCAATGAAATGATCGTACGCCCCATGAAAGCATCCGACCTCGATGCCGTGGTGAAAATCGAACGCCGTGCCTTTTCCGCACCCTGGCATCGAAGCGCTTTTGTAAATGGCTTGCGTACCCCCTTTGCCCGCAATTATATTGTGGAATACGGAAAGGATTTGTCTTCGGTCCTCAAAAACCGGCACATGGTTGGCTACGTTTGTTTTCAACTGGTTGCAGACGAAATCCATCTGCTTAAAATCGCGGTGGAGCCGGATTGGCGCCGGCAGGGTATTGCGAAGTTTCTGCTGGGCCGATGCCTTGAAACAGCCGGTCAAGAGGGGTTTTGTTCGGTTATTCTCGAAGTGCGGCGCTCCAACATCGGGGCCATTGCTTTTTATCGGAAATTCGATTTTGATGTGATCGGCATTCGGCCGAATTACTATGTACAGGATTCAGGACCAACAGAAGATGCCATGCTTATGCGGAAAAAACTGAAAAGGAGGTAACAAATGGCAGTAAAACTTGGAATCAATGGCATGGGAAGGATCGGAAGGATTGTCTTTCGCCGGGCCTTGAAACGTTCGGATATCGATATCGTGGCGGTAAACGATATCATGGACACCCGGACCCTGGCGCACCTGCTGACCTATGACTCTGTCCATCAACCGCTTGCGACAAAAATTATCGCCAAAGAAAACGCCATCGAGGTAGACGGCAAAACGATTCCGGTTTTTGCGGAAAAAGATCCGGCCAACCTGAAATGGGGCCAGGCCGGGGCTGATATCGTGGCCGAATGCACGGGGTTGTTCCGGGATCGCGACAGTGCGGCCAAGCACCTCGCCGGCGGCGCCAAAAAGGTCATCATTTCCGCACCGGCCAAGGGGCCGGATCACACCATCGTCATAGGGGTCAACGAAAACACCTATGACAGCGCCAGCCAGCATATCGTATCCAATGCCTCTTGTACCACGAATTGCTTGGCGCCGGTCGCCAAGGTGCTGCATGAAAAATTCGGTATCATCAGCGGATTGATGACCACGGTCCATTCCTATACCAGCGATCAGCGTTTGCTGGATGCCCCGCACAAGGACCTTCGCCGCTCAAGGGCGGCAGCGCTTTCCATGATCCCGACCACCACCGGTGCAGCCAAGGCCGTGGGGCTTGTCCTGCCCGATCTGGCCGGCCGGTTAAACGGTATGGCCATTCGGGTGCCGACGCCCAATGTTTCCCTGGTCGATCTGGTGGTGACCCTCAACAATCCCGCAGATGCAGATGCCGTCAATGAAGCGCTTCGCAAAGCCGCTGAAGGCGAGCTGTCCGGTATTTTGGGATTCAGTGAAGAGCCGCTGGTTTCTAACGATTTTAATGGATGTCCGCTGTCGTCGATCGTGGATGCGGAAAATACCTATGTCATCGGCAACCAGGTCAAGGTGCTTTCCTGGTATGACAATGAAACAGGCTATTCCGAACGTCTGGTGGATCTGGCCGAACGGATGGGCAAAAAGCTGTAATCTGTAGGGCCGGCAAAACGACGGCTTACCGGAATCCGGTACGCAAAGCGACTTTCGGGTCGTCTTTTGCCGGTGTCTTTTCTTTTAAAATCGACGGCATTGAGGTGCGCGCATGGAACCAAGAAAGCCATTGATCGCCGGCAACTGGAAAATGCACAAAACATGCCCGGCGGCCGTGGAAACCGCCCGGGAGGTGGCCGAAAAACTCGGAGATACCGACAGCGTCGAAGTCATGATTGCCCCGCCGTTTACCGCCTTGACCGGCGTGTTTGACGTAATCAAGGACACTGCCGTTGCACTCGGGGCGCAGAATTTGTTCCGGGAACCCGAAGGGGCATATACCGGCGAGGTTTCGGGGCCAATGATCCGGTCGGCCGGTTGCTGTTACGTCATTGTCGGCCATTCGGAACGGAGACAGTTTTTCGAGGAAACCGATGACCAAATCAACGGCAAAATCAAGGCGGCAATTGACGCCCGACTGGCGCCGGTTTTCTGCGTGGGCGAAACGGAAGAGGAGCGGGATGCGGAAAAAACCTTTTCCGTGCTTGACAAACAGGTACAAAACGGGTTAAAAGGGCTACTTGCAGATCACATGGCAACAGTGGTGATCGCTTATGAACCGGTTTGGGCCATCGGAACCGGCAAAACCGCCACACCGGAACAGGTCCAGGCGGTTCATGTCTATATCCGGGAATTGGTGGGCCGCCAGTTCGGTGAAACCATCGCCCAAAAGACGCGGATTCTTTACGGCGGCAGCGTCAAACCGGCAAACATATCCGAATTGATGGCTCTGCCCGATATCGACGGCGCCCTGGTCGGCGGGGCAAGCCTGAAGCCGGATACTTTCTCAGAAATCGTCAAATACAAATAACAGTCAGCTTATGCATATTTTTATCATCATCGTCCATCTGATTGTCTGTTTTGCCCTGATTTTAATCGTTTTATTGCAAACAGGCAAAGGCGCGAGCATGGGGGCCATGTTCGGCGGCGCCGGCAACCAGACCCTTTTCGGCAATACCGGAGCCTCGACTTTTTTGAGCAAGGCCACAACAGCCGCTGCTGTTATTTTCATGGTCACATCCCTGACCCTGGCCTATATGTCCAAAGGCGGCGGTGAATCGGTGATATCGGATTTTGATAAGGGGGCCAAGCAGAACGAGCAGAAAGCCCCTGCTGAAAAAATACCCGCCCCTGGCCAGCCTGAACAACAACAGCGCCCCGCGCC
This sequence comes from Thermodesulfobacteriota bacterium, assembly GCA_051745395.1. GTDB lineage: Bacteria > Desulfobacterota > Desulfobacteria > Desulfobacterales > Desulfosalsimonadaceae > JBNJEA01. The sequence goes on from JBNJEA010000014.1 coordinate 31,355, forward strand.
TTCTGACCCGGGAGAATAATTTTCGGCGGGCAGGCAAGATACAAGAGAATTGATGATACACAGTGCCGAAGTGGTGGAATTTGGTAGACACGCTATCTTGAGGGGGTAGTGGGCCACGCCCGTGCCGGTTCAAATCCGGCCTTCGGCACCACAATAAGCGTCATTATCTGTTTTGCCCACCACATTATCCATTATGAACGATTTCTTTACAAAATTTTACAAACGGCTTCATTTTTACACGCTCAAACTTCCCTTTGTCTTTCTGATGATCCCGTTGGGATTTGTGTTTGAATTTCTGGCGACTTTCCCCTTTATCGTGATGGTTACCATCGACGCCCGCCGGAAAAAAGCGTCCCGACCCCATCCCTCACCCTATCAATGAATCGCCGGAACCGTACCGACACCCCTCTGCCCTGCCAGCGGATCAAAAGGCATGTTACGACCGGTTCATTCGCGCCATGATGCAATGCTGCAGGCGTGTCAGATCAATGGTGGTAAAGCGGATCCCCACCCCATCGGCAGTGGAACGCACGGTTTCGCCCATGGCGCTGATGGTCAGATTGCCGTTGCCCGATGGATCAAAGTCGATTGTTATTTCGGCCTTTGCCGGCACCGGGACGTTTTCCCGGGTCTTTAAAAACATGCCGGTGCCGCCGAGATCGAGCACTGCGCCGGAAACGGTCAGGATTTTCCGTGCCACACTGCCACCAAAAGGGTCATTGACCTTTATGGTGGCCTCCAGATCCTGCCAGACCTGGGAGCGGGTATTTTTGCGTTTGGGACGCTGATTTTCGATCATTGATTTTCCCCGATTTCTACCTTGAAAACCCCGATTTTTACCTTGAAAACACGGATGCAAACCGCAACAAACAGATCGTATGAATCCTGATCCCATTCGATACTTTAATCGCTACACTCATGGAATGTCAAGCCCTTGTCACTTCATCTGCCAATTTTGCTGTCACTTTCTCAGCATTTGATTTAGTCCCCCTTTTCTTTCAAGCGCATCCAGTTCGTCATATCCGCCGACATGCTGATCATCAATAAAAATTTGCGGCACCGTCTTGCGTCCACCGCTTCTTTTCACCGCTTCACTCATCCGGTCCGGATCCCCGTCCACTGCGATTTCTGTGTAATCGGCGCCTTTGTCTTCGAGCAGCTCTTTTGCACGGATGCAATAGGGACAAACCCGGGTGGTATAAATTTCTACTTTTGCCATTGGGTCTCCTTTTTTTGACATTGAACACTATTGAGTCTGGATACAAACAACTCCCACCTGGACTTGAACTGATCCAGCGGGACACTGTCCGGGGTTCGCAATTCCAGGGTGGGTCCTTTCAGATTAAACCGCACATCGGTAAAAATCGTGGTCATGTGATACAAAAACGCATCAAAGGATTGATCGCTGGTATGCTCGAAAGGCTTTTCTTCGCCCAACACCACCACCTGCAGGGCAAACTGGATCAATCGAGCAATCAGACTCGATGGACTGTCAAGGGCTTCGAAACAACATGGCGGCGGCCCGCAGCGGGTCGAGTCCGTCTGGCTCCAGATATTGCGGCGGGTCTTAGACATTTGGAATGAAGGTTCACCGGTCATTTCACATAAGGTGTAAAACAGCGGCAACAGTTCTTCCATATTGCAGATGGCCACATGCAAATGGATGGAGGCCGTGCCTTTCATCATTTCATGTCCGCGGGAACCGCTTCTGGCCAGGCGCCGGTGAAGCGCGACATAGCGGGGCGATTGAAGGCACAATGGCGCATTGGCCCGTCCGGCAATGGCATCCGTACCGATATATTGGATCGCGAGTTTTTCGTAAATCCAGGTGTTGGCTCGGGAAATGAAGGAAAGCAGCGGGTCAATTTCGCGGAAATCCTTGGCCGGCAATGGCGGGCTGCAGTATTCAATCTGTCCGCCCGGCTCAAAGGTGACGCGGATGCCGTTGTCAAATACGTGATCGCCCTGTTCCTTGCGCCCCCCCATTTCGGCAAGCACCCGATCCAGGTCGGCCATGTCATCGAGATTTAACGCCCGATGGGGCATGAATTCATATTCAAACCCATAGGTCCGGTGTTGTTTGGGCAGCGTATGGGACAACACCTCCAGATATTGTTTGCAGAATCGATCAACCAGTTCAGGGTTCGGGTGATGGGGCGGCAATTGAAATCCTGTCGTTCGTTGTTGGGTTAGGTTGAAGCAATCATTTCATGATACCAGATCGTGAAAATGATGACCGAAAAAAGGCGATCGGCTTCGGAAACCAGGGTTTGCGGGCCGATGCCTTCTGCTGTGACATTTGCAACAAGCCCCCGAACGAATGCGGGATCGATTACGTTCTGTCCGGCAATCACATCACCGAATAAAATCTCCCGGATAAATTCCGGCAAGGACGAAGAATCCGCCAGCCAGTCGGCCATGGGAAACGTAAAGGGCTGTTTTTTCCGAAAGGCAGCGGCGGCGTTGAGCATGCCGTGCTTGACATAGGCATAGGCGCAGATGAATTTCTCCCGGTCCATGGCCAGATTGACCTTTAACGGCAGCGGCAGTCGGGCTGCAAACTCGGCCAGTCGGTAATCAAGCAGCGGGGTGCGGGTTTCCAGCGAATGGCGCATGGAAAGCTTGTCCAGCCGGAGCACTACGTAATCCGGAAGCCGAAAACGGGCTTCGTATGCAATGGCAGCATTGACCGGATGCTCCCGTCCGGTCAATGCCGGTCGGGCGTGTTCTGAAAACCCGATTTCTCCCACCGGCGATCCGATTAATCGGTGTAACTCCTCCGGGCCAAACAGGGTTTCCGGCTGAATGTATCGCTGTGCCGGATCGGCATGGCGACGGCTCAGATAGCCTTTCAATTCAGGCAACCTGGAAAGCAACTGCAGTTGTTGTCTCGCCGGCAGGGTTTCAAATTCCTGGGCCGCCATTTCTATCATGAA
>JBNJEA010000015.1:0-34249 GCA_051745395.1 Thermodesulfobacteriota bacterium
ATCGCCCATACCGCTCTCTCCCGATGCTGTTGCCGCGGCGGCATACGGTAAACGCTTTCAGACGCCGCGGTTGTAAATATTTCAGATATTGCCGCCCGACAGATGATTTCCGGGTTATTTTTTCCCCAATATGTTTATGATGCACAACAGCAGACCAAGGGCGACAAAGGCGCCCGGCGCTTCCACCATAAAGGTAAACGGCTCGAATGCTTCGCCGAAAATGGTATATCCCAGCAGCGTGCCATTGCCCAGGCTTTCCCGTACAGCGCCCAAAACGCCCAGCGACAGGGTAAAGCCGATGCCGATGCCAAGGCCGTCGGCCACGGAGTGGATGATCGGATTTTTGGAGGCAAAGGCCTCGGCCCGGCCAAGCACGAGGCAGTTGACAACGATCAAGGGAATAAAAATGCCGAGCTGCAGGTAAAGCGGATACGCAAACGCCTGCATCAGCAATTCCACCATGGTAACAAATGTGGCGATGATGATGATATAGCACGCGATCCGGATTTTTGGCGGGATGACATCCTTCAATATCGACACCAGCAAGTTGGAACACAGCAGCACGAATGTCGTGGCCAATCCCATCCCGATGCCGTTTTTAACGGTTGTGGTCACCGCCAGGGTCGGACAAAGGCCGAGCACCAGACGAAACGGGGGAATTTCTTCCCATAATCCTTTTGCAAACTCCTGAGCGACTGATTTAGCCATAATCTTCTTTACTCCTATCCAGCAAAGGATTGCGCCTTGTCTTTGATTTTGGACTCATGTGTTTTATAAAGATCTCCGGCCTTTCGCACAGCAGCCGTTACCGCCCGGGATGTAACGGTGGCCCCGGCCATTGCATTGATCTCGCCGCCATCATCTTTCACTTTCGGCCCCGCCGTAATGGAAAGCCCCTCGAACTGGTTTTTGAAATCGCTTGCCGTTTCAATCCGGGCGCCGATACCCGGCGTTTCGTTGTGCGTTGTTACGCTGACACCGGATATCTCACCAGTTTGTATATTGACAGCCACCATGACGCCCATATCTCCACCGTATCCGGATGCTTTGGTCTCAAAGGCGACTGTTTTCGGTTTTCCATCGTACTTGGCGACAAAAAAATTGCGTTCCTCGTCCTTGACCGTCAGCGAAAACCGGTCTTTAATCGGATCATTGGAGGTGCCTTCCAGGATCTTTAAGATGGCCGGTCCCTTGACAAATTCAAGCACCTGGCTGTCAATCCGCTCCTGGGTGTTGTTTTTGACTGCGGCAAGCAATCCGCCGGACAGGCTTGCCAGCACCGTTAAAACAATGACCATTTTCATCATTTCACGCATAGTTCATAACCCTTTTCTTCGCTTTGGGCCGGATTTTATCGATAATCGGACTGACCAGATTGATAACGAGAATGGCATAGATGACCCCGTCGGTGTGGGTGCCGAGATTGCGAATCAGCACGGTCAGCATCCCGCCGAGCAGACCGTATATGAGCATGGGCACAAAATTCACCGGCGACGAGGAATCCTCGGGGGCCAGGAAAAAGGCCCCGATCAGGGTATACCCGGTTAAAAGGTGAAATCCCGGCCCGGCATAAACTTCCGGGTTGGAAAGGTTGAAAAAGAATGCGGTCAAACCGACACCGGCAAGAAAAGCCAGTGCGATTTCCCACCGGATAAAGCCGCGGATCATCAAGTAGAGGCCGCCGATAATCAAGCCGAGCCCGAAGGTTGCGCCGATGCCGCCGACCTGATGACCCAGCAGCAGATCCGTCAGGGAAAACGGCGCCACCGCGGCCGTGCCGTAGGACTTAAACAAGACCAGCGGATAGACCGGGTTGAAGTCAAACTGATAATTGACCAGTGCCGCGTTGAAATCGAAATATTGCGGCCAGGCCACCATTAAAACGGCCGTGGCGACCACGACCGGATTGAAAGGATTGCCGCCGAGGCCGCCGTAGATCTGTTTGCCGATTACAATTGCCACCAGCGTACCGGTAACCACCACCCACCAGGGCGTGGTGGCCGGCAGCAGCATGGCAAACAGCAAGCCGATCAGGGCGGCATTGCCGTCGCCGATGGAGATGGGCCGGCGGGTCAGGTAATTCATCACCAATTCCCAGATCATCGCCGTTGCCACAGACAGCGTCACCACGCCCAGTGCCTGGGTGCCGTACTGCAGCAGCCCGGCAATAACGGCGATCAGTGTTGCCAGCATAATATTGTAGTGCTTGAAAGTGACTTTGTCCCCACTGTGCCAAAACGGCGCGTGGGAAACAGTTAGCTTCATCCGATTAGGCATTTTCTTCCTCCGCCGCTTTCCTGCGTTCAAGGGCATGTTTGGCCAGCCTGATAAACTGGAATATCGGGATACGGGCTTCGCAGACATAGGTACAATACCCGCATTCAATACAGGCATAAAGCTCGGCCGCCTCGGCCGCCTGTTCATACTGGCCGGCATCCAGGTATCGGATCAGTTCATTGACCGGCACGTTGGTCGGGCATACCCGGACACACTCGCCGCAGTTGGTGCAGGCAACGTCTTTTCCCTCTATGATTCGGTCCTGATCCTGAACCAAGATCGCATCCGTATCGGGCTGCACCGGATGATCCAGGGTATAGATCGCCTGGCCGGTCATCGGGCCGCCAAAAACCAGGCGATCGCCGGATGTAACCGTATCGCCCATGGCCTCTATGACATCGCCCGCGTGCGTGCCCACCGGCGCGGAAATCAGGTGCCGCGCGCCGTCTTTTTTCACAAACGTCAAAAGCTTGTGAACCGGAATTTGTCCCGACTCATATGCCCGACCGATTGCGGCAACTGCTTCGGCGGAAAAAAACGCTGCTGCATTTTCCCGGGACGGATGTCCACCCAGTTCGTCTGCGAGCAGATCCATGGCGATTAACTCGGGATGGGCCGCCGGAAACGCCCCGGAAACCGTCTTGACCCCGGCGCCCGCAGCGTTGGCGGCCTGTACCAGGTGAGACGGCACCACCAAAATGATATTCTGGACCCCCGAAATCTTTCGCAGAATATCGATGCCGGTTTTAACCGATGCAATATCGGATTGGATCACATACTGGTTGGTCAGGGTCTGCAGATCATTGTCCGCACCGAGCACCACGATGGTTTTCACCGATGCGCCCGGTTGCATTAGGCCGGAAAAATCCGGACTGCCGGGCAGCTTCGATAGAAACGAAGCGGCGTTTTCCATGGTCGGCGTCTTGGCCTGGCTTTGAAACGCGGTATCTGCTTCATCTGCGGAAACCTCGATGGTCACCGCGGTCATCTGCCGTTCCATGACCCCGACAAACGGGGCGATGCCCACCACATTGCCGGCCACCGGCGAAATGGCGTAGGCCGCGGCATCGGCTGCCAGTTGAAGTTTTTGCCCCCGTTTTACCCCGTCGCCGACATGCAGCCGGGATTCGGCCGCCTTTTCGAGAGGGGCGTCGATAAACAGCGTCACCTTTTTTTTCGGCGAAACCGTCGCCGGTTCCGACTGTGCGTCCGAAATGGTGTCGTATCTCAGTTGGGGGGGCATGAATCCGAAAAATGACCTCTTACTCATCGATCTTCCTTTATTTGATCTTGTCAGATTACCACCCATTTGAAACTCCGTGGTTTCACCCGATGTTTGATTAATAGCCGTGGCATCCCTTGCAGTTTTCATTGTTGGGACCGACGCCCATGTCTTCATGGCAGTCAATACACTGGGTATGAAATGCTTCCGTCCGCTTCCGGGGTTTATGGCAGGCATCGCAGTCTTCGGTGACCGGCCCGCCCATATTGCTGTGGCAGTCAATACACTGCTGGTGATAGGCATCCGCGGCGCTGGGCATGCTAGGATCGTCGGAGGTCTCCATGTGGCAGGAACTGCATGGCTGGGGGTCGCTCGCATAGCCGTCCTCGATTTCATGGTGGCACTCGGCACAGGATAACCCGTAATACTGGCTGTGCGTTTCATGATCGAAAGCCCCATTCTCTCCGATTGCCGGCTGATGTTCGCTTTCCGGCGTATGGCACTGGCCGCAGGAGTCCGGCTTTTCCCGGACTTGCTGGGAAACGGCGTGATGGCAGTCCGTACACTCAAACCCGTACGTCTGGACATGGGTGGTGTGCTCGAAAAGCACGTTTTCCCCCGTGGATTCAAACATCACCCGAACCGGCTCCTCGGGGCTCTTTGCAGAAATGGCGCCATAACAGATGACGCCGACAGCAAGACAAGCCGCAACAATGACGTAAGCGAATTTCAATTCATTCTTGTCCGACATTTTCCGTAAGCTTCCTTTCAAGGGCTGACTTTCCGGTTGACATTCAGCTTTGCACAACAAGGGGCGCTGCCAAAATACCGAATGCGGTTTTCATGGCCGCTTTGTTTTTGTTTGCGCACAAGCGACCACCGGCCCGCTTATCCAAGAGTAGAAAAACGGTATACCGAAGAAAACAACGAAATTTAAACTATCCCACTTATATCCTAAAGCGGCATTTGTCAAGCTTTTTCACCGAATCCCAAACAATGCGATTCAGCTACATTTATCCCGTGGCCGCCACGCACCCGTTCAAAGAAAAAAGCCACAGCATCCGCGGCGGTGACCGGGCAACAAACTCTTTTGCCCGCCCCGCAGACGGCTGTGGCGATTTGGTTTGGAAATTGCTTTGAAAGCCCTTGGACCGGGGCTTCAAAAAAACGGATTTTACCTTTCTGTACACGCGGATCGTACGGTTTGCTCCGGCAAAAACAAACCGTTTTTTTTATTCCCCATCCGCGCCCGGGAAAACCTCTTGCTTTCCCTTTTTCAAGTCAACGCAAAGAGCGCGACCGGCCAGAGGCGGCCTAATCCGCCTTGCGCCGCATAAACGTCGGCACATCGAGCATATCGAGATCTTCGTAGTCTTCATAGCCGTTGCTGACCTTTTTGCGCGGCTGACGGCTTGAAGCGGCTTCTTCGTTTCGCTCCGCCCGGTCCTGCCGGACCCGGTAGTAGGTCGGCTCTTCGAGTTTCTTTTCGTAGTCGCGGTCGGCCTGGGTGTAGTCCCGGACCTTGCCCCGCTTGATGTCCTTTAATTCGCGGACCGATTTTTTCGGCATGTGCATGCTCTTGTCCTCGAGGTCCCCGATGCCGGTGGCAATGACGGTAATGCGCATTTCATCGCCGATGTTGTCGTCCATGGCAGTACCCCAGATGATTTCCACATCGTCATCTCCGATTTCGTTATAGATCCGCTCGGAGGCCTCGATGGCTTCTTCCATGGTCAGCTCGGAGCTGCAGGTAATGTTCATCAGCACGCCCTTGGCCCCGCCGATGGAATTGTCCTCGAGCAGCGGATGGGAAATGGCCTTTTCTGCGGCTTCAATGGCCCGGTTGTCCCCGCTGGCGATACCGATGCCCATGATCGCCATGCCGGACTTGCTCATGATGGTCTTGACATCGGCGAAATCCAGATTGATCAAGCCCGGGTGCATAATCAAGTCCGTAATGCCCTTGACGGAATGATGCAGGATTTCATCGGCCATCCGAAACATCTGGATCAGCGTGGCGTTTTTCTTGGCCAGGCCCCGCAGCCGGTCATTGGGAATGGTGATGACCGTATCCGACATCTCCTTTAACTTGGCAATGCCGTCGTCGGCCTGCTTGGTCCGTTTCCGGGCTTCAAATTTAAACGGCTTTGTAATCACGGCCACGGTCAACGCCCCGAGTTCCTTGGCGATTTCCGCGATCACCGGCGCCGCGCCCGTGCCCGTGCCGCCGCCGAGGCCGGCGGCGATAAAGACCATGTGGCTGTCGCGCAGGGCTTCGCGCAGCAAATCCGCCGATTCATAGGCCGCATCCCGGCCGATATTCGGATCGGCGCCGGCGCCCAGTCCCTCGGTCAATTCTTCGCCCAACTGAATCTTGGTGTTGGCTTTGGCATTGGCCAGGGCCTGGGCGTCGGTGTTGGCCACGATAAACTTGACCCCCTGGAGATTGGCGTCGATCATGTTGTTGACGGCATTGCCCCCGCCGCCGCCGACGCCGATTACCTTGATCTTTGCCGAATTTTCAGATTCCAGATAGGTAAAATCCATTTTTTTTCCTCCCCTTTGCGTTTTGGTTACAATTTGCCCAATTGATATTTTGCCGGTATACGTTCAACGCCTTACATGACCTCTTTAAACCAGCGTTTCATCCGGTTCATGATCCGGTGAAAAATATTGGTGTCCCGGATCCGGAATTTTTTCCGCCCTTCGTCGCGCGCCCCATAGAGCACCAGGCCCACGCCGGTGGCATACATGGGATTGTTGACCACATCGACCAATCCGCTGATGCCGTGGGGCGTGGCCTGCCGCACCGGCACTTCAAATACCGATTCCGCGATCTCGGAGATGCCGTCGAGCAGCGCGGCGCCGCCGGTGAGCACAATGCCCGATGAAATTTCCTCCTTCATGTCCGAGCGTTCGATTTCCCGCTTGATCAGCGTAAAGACCTCCTCCACCCGGGGCTCTAAAATTTCGGACAAAATCTGGCGGGGCAGCTGTCGGCCCTTTCGCCCCCCGATATCCGGCAAATCGATGGTTTCATCGCTTTTGATCTTGTCGGCGGCGCAGGTGCCGTGTTCGACCTTGATCCGTTCGGCCTCGGCCATGGGCACCCGCAGGCCAACGGAGATGTCGTTGGTCATGTTGTTGCCGCCCAGCGACAGCACGAAAGTATGCCGGATCGTGTTGCCGGAAAAAATGGCCAGGTCCGTGGTGCCGCCGCCGATATCGATCAATCCGGTGCCTACCTCCCGTTCCTCGGGGGTTAGCACCGATTCACAGGAGGCAATCGGCTCCAGGATAATGTCGCAGACATCCAGGCCGGCCTGATTGGCACACTTGACAATGTTTTGGGCCGAAGTCACCGCCCCGGTGACGATGTGGATCTTGGCCTCCAGGCGCACGCCGGCCATGCCGACCGGGTTCTGGATGCCGGCTTCGCCGTCGATGATAAATTCCTGGGGCAACACATGAATGACTTCCCGGTCCATGGGAATGGCCACGGCCCGGGCGGCTTCGATGACCCGGTCCACGTCTGCCTGAACGATTTCCTTTCCCTTGATGGCGATCACACCGTGACTGTTAAACCCGGTAATATGGCCGCCGGCGATGCCGGCATACACCGATGAGATTTCGCAGCCGGCCATCAGCTCGGCATCCTGGACCGCCTTTTTGATGGAATCGACCGTGGAATCGATATTGACCACCACCCCTTTGCGCAACCCGATCGAGGGATGGCTGCCGATGCCGATAATATTGACCTTGTCCTCGTCGACTTCCGCGACCACCGCGCAGATTTTGGTCGTGCCGATATCTAAGCCCACGACGAGCTCTTCACTGTCTTTCACGTTAAACCTCCTTTTCCCGCCACGGTTTGACTTGCCGCCTCTGCGGGTCTGGCCACAACCCGATCCGGGTTTTTCAAATCCATTTCATAAAACTGCCGATCATCTGCTGACGGTTTCATATGGGCACAAATTTTTTCAAATCTCCGGTATTTTTTTTTATAATCACCGTAGCCCAGCGTGATCACCGCGAGCCTGTCTTCTGTTGTAAGGGTCAATCCCATCTGCTCGTCCACAATGATCTTTTCGATCTCTTGATTCGGCAGGGGACTGCCGGGCCGGCTGCCGAGCCGCAGCACCGCCATGACCGAGGAAAAGGCTTTGGCGTGCTGCTGATCGCGGCCTTTCCACTCGGGGTAATTTACGCCCTTGATGACCGGCAAAGCGGGAAACCGCTCTTTTTCGGTTTCCTTGAAAATCGCCCCCTCGGTATTGATTAAAAACATGCGGCCCAGGTCAATGATGGCCAGGGGCTGATGCTCGTCGATCCGAATCGTTATGGCCGACGGCAGATCGCGCCGGATATCGGCATCGGCAATCCATGGCTCGGAAATCAGTCGTTTTCTCACGGAGGTCAGATTGACGGATAAAATATTGACCCCTTCCCAGATATGGGCGACTTTCTGGATCGCCACCGGATCGAGCCGATCGGTACCTTCAACGGTGACTTTCTCGGCGCGGAAATAATCGCACTGGGTAACCCAGTCGTGGCTGAACACAAACAGCAGGCTCATGCCGATAATGACCGCCCCGCCGGTCATCGCCTGTGCGATGAGGGCGATCGGCCGGCGCCGGTTTTGCGATGCCTCCGTATTCGGATTCTGATAACGGTTTTTCCGATTTCGCTTAGTCACCAATGATTTTGACTTCCAGCTCAAGATACACATTAAACGTCTGGTACACGCGGTTTTGCACCGTTTCAATCAACCGGCGCATATCCGATGCCGTGGCCTGTCCCCGGTTGAGAATAAAATTGGCATGCTTTTCCGATACCACCGCATCTCCGATGCCGATCCCCTTCAACCCGGCCTGCTCAATCAACTGTCCGGCCGGATGCCCGTCGGCCGGGTTTTTAAAAAAACAACCGGCGCTCAATCCTGCGGGCTGATTTTTTTTCCGCCACTGCTGCATTTGAATTTGCTCCCGGCGCAAAACCTCACGGTCTTTTTCGCCCAGACAGAGGCCGACGGAAACAATCACCGGCTGGGCCGCTTGGTCGCCCCATTGCAGCCCCCTGTAGGAAAAGCAAAGCCGGTCCGCGGTCACGGTTTCAATGGCATCCGGCCCCGTCGCCATCCGGATGTCGGAAATGACCGAGGCCATATCACCGCGGCTGGTGCCGGCGTTCATAACAGCCGCACCGCCCACAGTGCCGGGGATTCCGGTGGCAAACAGCATCCCGGCCAAGCCGTTTTCGACGGCATACCGGCACAGAGCGCTCAGCCGGGCGCCGCCGCCGGCTCTCACCATTGCCTGCTCATTGTCGCGGCGCTCGATTGCAATCTCTGCAAACCCTTTGCCCAAGTCCACCACCACCGCGCGAAGGCCGGCATCGCCCACCAGCAGGTTGGTCCCGCCGCCGATCACAAACCAGGCAATGCCTTCGGCGTCCAGATGCCGAAGCAGCTCCAAAAGTTGCGTTTCCGTTTCCGGCCACACCAGCGCGTCTGCGGGCCCGCCGATTTTAAGCGACGTGTGTGCCGCCATGGGCTCGTCAAAGCGGACCCGGTCGCCGAATGTTTTTTCCAGAGCCTGTTTTATGGTCGCCGGAAGAGCCAAAACCGATCACTCCTGTCTCAAGAACGGTCCGAATCGTTTTCGAGTCTGGCAAGCAATGTTTCGCCCACCTGCCAGACATTGCCGGCCCCCAGGGTCAAAACCAGGTCGTCGGCCCGGATGGTATCGAGTAAATACGCCACCGCGGCATCCTTGTCGTCGGCCGTGTACACCGCCCTGTGGCCGTGGGCGGTAATACCGGCGGCCAGCGCCCGGTGATTGACCCCTTCGATGGCCGGCTCATTGGCCGAATAGACCGGCAGCACCAGCAACAGATCGGACTGGTAAAATGCCCGGGTAAAGGCGTCAAACAGCATCTGTGTCCGGGAATAGCGATGGGGCTGAAACACCACCACCAGCCGCCGGTCGGGCCAGCTGTTTTGGACGGCCTCAAGGGTGAGCTTGATTTCCGTGGGATGATGGCCGTAATCATCCACGATTTTGATGCCCTTGCTGTCACCCTTGACCTCCATTCGCCGCTGGACGCCTTCCAGGTTTTCCAGGGCCGATCGCATGGTCTCAAACGATATTTCCAGTTCATGGCCCACCACAACGGAGGCCAGGGCGTTGGCCACATTATGGCGGCCCGGCAAATTCAGCCGGATCTCGCCGAGCCGGTCGCCGTCGTGATAGACGGAAAAACAGGTGCGTCCGCCGTCGAAATAGATATTGGCGGCCTGGAAATCGGCCTGCACGCTTTGGCCGTAGGTAATGTAGCGCTTCTTGATATGCGGAATCAGGGCCTGGACATGCTCGTTGTCCAGACAGAGCACGGCCAGCCCGTAAAAGGGAATCCGGTCGATAAAATCAAGAAACACGTTCTTGATGGCCGCAATGTCTTTATAAAAATCCAGATGCTCCAGGTCGATATTGGTGACCACGGCAATAGCCGGGTTGAACTTCAAAAACGAGCCGTCGCTTTCATCGGCCTCGGCCACGATGAAATCGCCCTGCCCCAGCACGGCGTTGGTGCCGATGCTTTTGAGCTTGCCGCCGATCACCACGGTCGGATCCAGTCCCCCGGCGCCGAGCACCCCCGACAACATCGACGTCGTCGAGGTCTTGCCGTGGGCGCCGGCCACGGCCACGCTGTATTTCAGGCGCATGAGCTCGGCCAGCATCTCCGCCCGGGGAATCACCGGGATCGATTGCGCCATGGCCGCCCCCGCCTCGGGATTATCCGAGCCGATGGCCGAAGAGGTGACCACCACGTCCACGTCCTTTATATGGTCGGCATGGTGGCCCGTATAGATGGTGCCGCCCAGATGCTGGAGCCGATCGGTGACATCGGTTCTGGCGATATCGGAACCGGAGACCCGGTAGCCCAGGTTTAACAGCAGTTCGGCAATGCCGCTCATGCCGATGCCGCCGATGCCGACGAAAAATATGTGATACTGTTTGCGATACATCCTATTGCCCTATGGTTTTATCCGCGTCCCGGCGGAAATTTTTCCCCGCCAGGGCGCATAGGTCTTCGGCGATGACCGAGGCCGCATCAACGGCTGCGGCATGGCTTTCGATGGCCTTTTGCATCCGCGCCAGCTCGTGCCGCGCCCCGGCGAAACGGGCCAGGCGGCCGGCCAGAAAAGGCCCGTCGAGCCGGTCTTCGCTCACCATCTCGGCGGCCCCGGCCGCAACCATGCCCTCGGCATTGGCCACCTGGTGGTTGTCTGCCGCATGGGGAAAAGGGATAAAAATCGCCGGCACGCAAGCCGCCGCCAGCTCGGCCACGGTGGTCGCCCCCGCCCGGCAGACCGCTATGTCGGCAACCCGGTAGCATTCGGCCATGTCGTCGAAAAAGGCCGAAACTTGGGCCGCTGCCCCTTTTTGGCCATAAGCCGCCCGCACCGGCTGCGCATCTGCGGTGCCGGTCTGGTGGATAAAGCAGAAATCGCTTACGTTGTCCAGGTGATCGACGGCCTCGATCACGGCTTCATTGATGCGGTGCGCCCCCTGGCTGCCGCCGAGGATCAAAACGGATAACCGCTGTTTTTTCTCTGCATCCGGGGCGTTTTGCCGCGCACGCCCGCATTCGGCGATCTCTGTCCGGACCGGATTGCCCGTAAAGCGGACTTTTTCGCCGGCAGCGCCGATGGGGGTATCGGCAAAGGAGACGTAGATCCGATCCGCCATCCGGGCCAGCAGCCGGTTGGTCAGCCCGGGCCACCGGTTTTGCTCATGGATGACCCGCCGGATGCCCAAAAGCTTGGCCCCGACCATGACCGGGCCCGAGGAATAGCCGCCCATGCCCATGACCACGTCGGGTGCAAACCGTCGCAAAATACGAATGGCGGTCACCAATCCCCGGGGCAAAATCCCCAAGGACCGCAGCTTGTGCCACAACCCCATCCCCTTGAGCCCTGCGGCCGGAATCACGGCGGTTTCAAATTCTTTTTGGCCCAAAACGGTGGTTTCAATGGCGCGGCCCGTGGTGACAAAAAGCACCCGGGCGCCCGGCATCTGCTCCATAACGGTTTCGGCCACGGCAATGCCGGGAAACAGGTGACCGCCCGTGCCGGCGCCGGCGATTACCAGGCGGATCGGCAAACCGTGTGGATCGTATGGGGGTTGGGCGTTTTCCATGGGCCGGTCCTTTCTCATTTATGACGCGCCAGGCTGATATTCATCAAAATCCCGATGCCCGCCAGGGTCAGCACCAGCGAGGAGCCCCCGTAGCTCAGCAGCGGCAGGGTCAGCCCCTTGGTCGGCAAAAGGCTTAAATTGACGCCCATGTTTACAACCGCCTGCAGGACAATGGCCGTGGTGATGCCAAAGGCCAGCAAAGAGCCGAAACAATCTTTGGCCGTGGCCGCGATCCGGAAACCGTGCCACATGACAACCAGATAAAGCGCCAGGACAATCAAAACCCACAGCAGCCCGCCTTCTTCGCCGATAACCGAAAAAATAAAATCCGTGTGCGGGGTGGGCAGGTAAAACAGTTTCTGGTAGCCCTGGCCGAAGCCCTTGCCGGCAAAGCCGCCGGATCCGAATGCCATTAACGAATGAATAATCTGATACCCCTCGTCCAGGGGATACTTCCAGGGGTCTAAAAACGTGATGTAGCGTTTGAGCCGGTATTCCGCCGAAACCAGCAGCCAGGCCGCAAACGGCATCAGCAGGACACAGGCGCATATCAGGTGGGCAAACGGCACCCGGCCCGCATACATCACAACCCAGGTCAGCGCCCAGAAAATGGCGATGGTGCCGAAATCCGGCTGGAGCATGACCAGGCCGGAAAAAATCAACAGCACCAGCACGTGGGGCAGAAAACCAATGGACAGCCGGTCCACGGCCTCCTGCTTCTTGGTCAGCGAATAGGCCATAAACACGATCAATGCCAGCCGGGCAAATTCCGACGGCTGAAACGACACCCATTTCAGGCGCAGCCACCGGGTCGCACCGCCCGCCGTATGTCCCAAGCCGTCGATGGTCACGGCGCAGAGCAGCAAAACGGCAACAGCGAGGATCCCGTAGGCAAGCTGCCGATAGAGCCGGTACGGAATAAACCGGCATCCGGCCATGACCGCCAGCCCGAGGCCGGCAAAAATCAACTGCCGGATGAAAAAATGATATTCATTGCCGTATTGGCGCAGGGCAATCTCGCTGCTGGCACTATAGACCATGACAATGCCGATGCCGGTGAGCATGAGCACCGGAAACAGCAGGAGCGGATCCAACAGCGGTGCCCTGCTTTTTTCGTTTTTGGCGCCTGTGCCCTTCATTTGTCTGCCTTTGCCCCGGTTTTTATCCCGGTTTCCGCCATGGAGCGGAGCGTTTGCTGGAAATCTTCGCCCCGCCGGGCGTAACTGTCATACATGTCAAAACTCGCGCACGCCGGCGACAACAGCACCGTATCGCCGGCCGTGGCCGCGGATGCCGCCAGGTAAACCGCCTCGGTCATGGTGGCCGCGTGCCGGGTATCGGCCAGATCGCCCAGGGCATCGGCGATGTTTTGCGCCGCCTCGCCGAGGACCACAATGGTTTTGACCGCCTGCTGGACTACCGGCCGCAGCCCGCTATATCCGCCGCCCTTGTCCCGGCCGCCGGCAATGAGCACCACCGGGCCGTCGACGGCCTCGATGGCCCGGGCCGCGGCATCGACATTGGTGGCCTTGGAATCGTCATAAAAGGCCACGCCGTCGATGGTGGCCACGTATTGCATCCGGTGAAAATCGGGGACAAACCCGCGCAGCCCGTCGAACAAGCCCGCGGTATCGCCCCCGGCCGCAAGGGCCGCCAGCGCTGCTGCGGCCGCGTTTTCCCGGTTGTGCCGGCCCACCAGCGGGATATCGGCATCCCGGATCCGAATTTCGCCGGTCTCGGGCATCCGGAGGGTAACGCCCGTATCGTCGATAAAAGCCCCGCATTCGCAGCCGGCTTCGGGATAAAAAAAACATTTCCGCCCGACAGCGTCGGCAGACACGCGGACCACGGCGGCATCTGCACCGTTTAGCACCGCGGTATCTCCGGGCTGCTGGTTTTCAAACAACCGCGCCTTCGACCTTGCATAGGCGTCAAAATCGGCATACCGGTCGAGATGATCGGCCGTGATGTTGAGCAACACCCCCACGCGTGGGCGGAAATCGACAATGGTATCGAGCTGGAAACTGCTGATTTCGGCGACCACCGCATCCGCGGCATGGTTGCCGTCGGCGTAGGCGATTAACGGCGTGCCGATGTTTCCGCCGACAAACACATCAACGCCCGAGGCCGAAAGCATTTCTCCGATCAAGGCGGTGACCGTGGACTTGCCGTTGGTCCCGGTGACTGCCACAATGGGGGCGCTGATGAAATGCCAGGCCAGCTCGATTTCGCCGATCACCGCAACACCCGCTGCTTTTGCAGCTGCAATGGGCGCAATTGTATGGGCCACACCCGGGCTGACCACGACCATGTCGGCAGCGGTAAAGGTTTTTTCGTTATGACCGCCGAGTTCGAGGCGGACCGGCAACTGCGCCAGCCGGCCGGTCGCATCACCGAGGGCATCGGCCGGGTTGCGGTCCGTGGCCGTAACGGCCGCCCCCCGGTTGACCAGAAACCGGCAAAGGGCCTCACCGGTCTTTCCCAGCCCGACGACCACGATATGTTTGTTTGCAAACTCCATGAAAACAACTTTACCTATCGAAGCTTTAAGGTGCTCAATGAGATCAGGGCAAACAAAATGGCCACAATCCAGAACCGCACAATGACTTTGGGTTCGGCCCAGCCCTTTAGCTCAAAATGGTGGTGCAGCGGCGCCATTTTAAAAATCCGGCGGCCGCCGGTGAGCTTGAAATACCCCACCTGCAAAATCACCGACAAGGCCTCCATGACAAACACCCCGCCGACGATTAGCATCAAAATCTCCTGTTTGGTGATAATGGCCACGGTGCCCAGGGTGCCGCCGAGCGGCAATGACCCCACATCGCCCATAAACACCTGCGCGGGATAGGCATTGAACCACAAAAACCCCAGCCCGGCACCGGCCAGGGCCCCGCACAATATGGTGACCTCGCCGCAGCCGGCCACGTAGTTGATCTGAAGATAATCGGCAATCCGGATATGGCCGGCCACATAGGCAAACAACATGTAGGTGGCCGATGCAATGATCACCGGCCCGATGGCCAGCCCGTCCAGGCCGTCGGTCAGGTTGACCGCGTTGGAGGTGCCCACGATAATCAGGATGGCAAACAGGATGTAGCCCGCCCCGAGCTCCGGCGAAAACGTCTTGACAAACGGAATGGTGATCCGGCTCGAAAACTCGGGATGGGTATAGAGCAACACCCCGGCGGTGCCGGCAATGGCGATCTGGATGCCGAACTTGCTCCACGCCCGCAACCCCCGGTTGCGCTTGCGGATCTGCATCAGGTAATCATCATAGAAGCCGAGGGCAAAAAGGCTTACCGCCACAAACAAGACGATCCATACATAGGTGCTTGACAGATCGACCCACAGCAGCGTTGCCGCCACCACGGCCAGCATGATCAACACACCGCCCATGGTGGGCGTGCCCGCCTTGTCCTGGTGCGATGACGGCCCCAGCCGTCGGATATACTGGCCGATCTGCTTTTCGCTCAACCAGGCGATGACCCGCGGGCCCAGCACGAAACAGAGCAGAAAAGCGGTCAGACCGGCGCAGATCGTTCGAAACGTGATGTAACGAAAGACGTTTAGCACCGAAAATTCGGCATGAAGACCGTATAGTAAATGATAAAGCATTGGTTAATCCGCTACCGCTGTTAGAAATCAAAGTTTAAGGTTTAAGGTTTAAGGTTTAAGGTTTGAGGCTTGAGGTTCAGGGTTCAGGGCTCAGGGTTTGAGGTTCAAGGTTCAGGGTTTGAGGTTTAGGGTCTATAGTAGCGGCTTCTCGGTGGCACCTTATGCCTTACACCTTATACCCTGCACCTTTTACCTTACGCCTTAAACCTTATACCTTACACCTTACACCTTACACCCTATACCCTATACCTTTTACCTTCTTTCAGTGCGTGACCCCATCCGCCTCCGTTTCAACGGTGCGCAACTGCGCAACGATTTCTTCCATGCCCGTACTGCGCGAGCCCTTGACCAGCACCCAGTCGCCGCTTTCCAGGCGGCTGGCGAGGTCCTTGACAATGTCGTCGCGGGTTCCCACGAAAATATTATTGCCGGCCATGCCGCCGGCCCGCGCCCCCTGGGCCACCCGGGCGGCAAATTCACCGGTAAGGTAAAGCCGGGTAATGCCCTGGCTGGCGGCGATTTCGCCGATTTCTTCATGATGGCGGGCCGCAGCATCGCCGAGTTCCAGCATGTCCCCGGCCACCAGAATGCCCCGTTTTTTTCCGGTCAAGCCCGCCAGCGTGGATATGGCCGCGGCCATGGAGCCGGGATTCGCGTTGTAGGTGTCGTCGATTAAATAGGCGCCCTGACCGGTTTCATAAATGGCCATCCGGCCCTTGACCGCAGAGAAGCTTTCCAGGCCCGTCTTGATTTCTTCCGGACCGATGCCGAGCTGATGCGCCGCCGATGCGGCCGCCAATGCATTGTAGGTCATAAAGCCTCCATAAACGTGTAAGGTGATGGCAATGGTCGAATCCGGCAGGATCAGATCGAAACCAATGGTGCCGTCTTCCTGACGAATCCGGCCGGCCCGGATTTGGGCCGGATTTTGGGTACCAAACAAGACCGTCCGGGTTTTCGCTTTTGCCTGAAGTGCCAACACATTGGAGTCATCGGCATTTAAAACCGTCGCGCCTTCAGGATCGATGTGTTCCAGCAACTCGCCCTTGGCCGCCGCCACGGTTTCCAAATCGCCGAGCCCCGCCAGGTGTGCCGGGCCGACATTGGTGATCACGCCGATATCGGGCCGGCATATGGCCGAGAGGCGGCCGATTTCACCCGGATGATTCATCCCCAGCTCCAGCACGGCCAATTCATGGGTCGGCTCCAATTGCAGCAGGGTCAAGGGCATTCCGATTTCATTGTTCAAATTGCCCGACGTGGCCAGGGTCGAAAATCGCCGGCGGCAAATGGCGGCCGTCATTTCCTTGGTGGTGGTTTTGCCGTTGGAGCCGGTAATGGCGATTACCGGGACCCCGGCCCTTTTCCGGTTGTATGCCGCCAGAGCGCCCAAGGCGCTGATGGTATCGCCGACCGCGATGCAGTTGACCCCTTGTTCGCGCCAGTTGCCAAGGGGCAGATCGCCGGCTTTATTCCGGTCGACGATCACGCACCGTCCGCCCTTTCCGATTACATCGGCGGCAAAATCATGGGCGTCAAACCGCTGGCCGCAGATGGCCACAAAGACATCGTTTTCTCCCGAGCGACGCGAATCGGTGGCAATGGTGGCAAACCGCCCTTGGCCGGCGCCGCTCATCAGTTCGCCGCCGGTGGCCGACAGCAAATCGTTAATTGTCCATGGAATCGGTGCCATTTTTAATCATCCCGTAGGCGGCAAGCGCCTTTTGCGCCGCCGCCCGGTCGTCAAAAGCGATGGTCTGCCGGCCGAGAATCTGATACGTTTCGTGCCCCTTGCCGGCGATCAGTACCGCATCGCCGGCCGCGGAAACCCGGATGCCGCAATCAATGGCGCCGGCGCGGTCGGCGTCGACCACAAAGCTGCCGGAAACAAAGTGGGTATCGATGGCCGCCGGATCGATCCGGCGGGTGGTGATTTCGCCCACACCGGCCACGATATCGTCGATGATCTGCTGTTTTGCCTCGGTGCGGGGATTGTCCGAGGTTACGATCACCAGATCGGCATGCCGGGCGGCGATTTCGCCCATCTGCGGCCGTTTGCCCCGGTCCCGGTCGCCGCCGCAGCCGAAAATACAAATCAGCCGACCCGGGACAATGGCCCGGAGGGCGGTCAGCACATTTTCCAGCGCGGCCGGGGTGTGGGAAAAATCCACAAACACATGCCGCCGGGCATTGTTGGCCACCGGCTCCAGACGGCCCGGCACGCTGTCAAAGCTCTCGATACCGGCCCGGATGGTTTCCGGGGCCACGTGTAATGCCGCAGCCGCCCCGGCGGCACACAAAATATTTTCCAGGTTAAACGGCCCGACCAGTGGCGAATGGAACAAAAATTCAGCGTCCGGCAGATGCATGCGACCGGAAATGCCGGTTTCGTCGAAGCCAGGCGCCGATGCCCGGACCCGACAGTTTTCATCGCTGCCCACCGTGAGCACGGCGGCGCCTTCCAGTTGCCGGGCCAGGGCGCGTCCTTTTTCGTCGTGGCAGTTGATCACGGCTGCCGGTTTCTGCGGGGGCCGGCAATGGAGACAATCGGTAAAAAACCGCTGCTTGGCCGCCCAGTACGCCTCCATATCCCCGTGAAAATCGAGATGATCCTGGCTGAGATTGGTAAACACCCCCACATCGAAACGGCATTCACGCACCCGATCCAGAACCACTCCGTGGGATGAGACCTCCATGATCACGTGGGTGACCCCGGCATCCGCCATTTCCGATAACACCCGCTGCAAGTCCGGCGCCTCCGGGGTTGTCAGCCCGCCCGGAAACGTCTTTGCCCCGTAATGATAGTTGACCGTGCCGATGACCCCCGTTTTTACCCCCTGCTGTTTCAGAATGCTTTCCAGCAGATAGGCCACGGTGGTCTTGCCGTTGGTGCCGGTGATGCCGATGAGCGTAATGCGCTCAGACGGCCGGCCGTAAAACGCGGCGGCCATCTCGGCCATTGCCCGGCGGGTATCGACGACTTCGATGGCCGGGACCCCGGCGGAAACCGGCCGGTCGACCACCACGGCGGCCGCGCCGCGGTCGACAGCATCGGCGATATAATCGTGGCCATCGGCAAAATGGCCGGTAAGGGCAACAAATACGCCCCCCGGCCGGACCTGGTCGGACCGGAAATAAATTCCGGTAATATCGGATACGGCCGTTTCAGCCCACCCGGCCGGTGTTGGCTTGTCGGCAATGGCGTCTATGAGGATTTCGAGTTTCATGCCGGCAGATCGCCTCCTTTTTCCGTGGCAGTTTGCGGCGACTCAACAGGCGATACATCCATATAGTTGAAACTTTCCCGAATAATTTCCCGGAATGCGGGTGCGGCCACGACACCGCCGTAGTGGCTGCCGTGCGGGGCTTTTACAACGACGAGCACGGCCAGTTCCGGGGCTCGTGCCGGGGCAAATCCCATAAACAGCGCATTATAATCACAGTTTTGATAGGTCCCGTCGGAATTGATAATCTGGGCCGTTCCGGTCTTGCCGCAGACCGAATATCCCGCCGGCGCCGCCTGGGGGCCGGTGCCGTCCGCGTCGGTAACCGAGCGCATCATGATCCGTACCTTTTCGGCAATGGCCGGGGAAGTGGCCTGCCGCCGCACTTCCGGGGCAAATCGCTTTAAGGTGCTGCCATCGGGATTTTTGACCGCCCTGACGATACGGGGCTTCATCAACACGCCGTCATTGGCGATGGCCGACAACGCCGTGATCAACTGAACCGCAGAGACCGAAACCCCCTGGCCGAAGGCGATGGTGGCATGATCGATTTTGCGCCAGGACTGCCAGTGACGAAGCCGGCCGGCCGCCTCGCCCGGAAAGTCAATGCCCGTTTTTTCGCCGAACCCGAAATTGCGCAATGTATCGTAAAGGATTTGCGGACCGATCCGGTCGGCGATTTTGGCCGCCCCGATGTTGCTGGAGTATTTGATCACCTCGTGCAGGGTCAGCAGCTCATGGGGGTGGGGGTCATGGATGGTATTGGCGGCCACTTTGTATTGGCCGTCTTCACAATCCACCACCGTCTGCGGCCTGCATTGCCCGGAGGCCAGGGCCGCGGCGGCCGTAAAAACCTTCATGGTTGAACCGGGCTCAAAGGAATTGGTGATGACCCGGTTGCGCCAGGCATTGCGGGGAGAAAGACTGTAATTGTTCGGATTGAATGCCGGATAATGGGCGATGGCCCGGATGGCGCCGGTATCCGGCACCATCACCACGGCCATAGCCGATTTGGCCCGGTATTTGAACACCGCTTTTTCCAGGGCATTTTCCGCTATATATTGAATATTGGCATCCAGGGTAAGGACAACGTTTTTGCCCCGGGTTGGGGGCGACTGTGCGGCGGAGCGTTGAAAGATCCGGCCCAGCGCATCCTTGATAATGGTCTGCTCGCCCCTGCCGCCCTTGAGATAATCGTCATAATAGTATTCCAGCCCTTCCAGCCCATTGCCGTCGACACCGGCAAAGCCGAGCACCTGGCCCGCCAGGGTCTTGTTGGGATAGACCCGGCAGAAACTGTCCATGATCTCAAGGCCGTCGGGCACGGCCCGGCTAAGGGGATCGGCCTTATCCGGCGCAACGTCGCGCTTGACCCAGACAAAGGTTTTGTCCGAGGCCAAGCGGTCGGCCAGCGCCCCGGTTTCAACGGCAATGATTTCGCCAATGGCCCGGGCGGTTTTTTTCGGGTTCTGTATCTGCTCCGGATGCGCGCCGACAGAGATGACATCGGTGCTCACCACCATTTCCCGGGATTTGACATCGTAGATCGTACCGCGCTTGCCCCGGTTTTCCACGGCCCGGCAATACTCCGAAGAAGCGCGCTGCGACAGGTCGTTTTCCGCAATCACCTGGAGGTAGGCGGCTTTTAAGCCGATGACCATGAAACAAAACGTAAACACGACCCCGACGATCGTAATCCGCCGATTGCGATTGGCGATTTGCTGTTTTTCCCGGGCGTTTGTATTCATGGCAAAATTATGACCTGCTCGGGTGACGGTGTGATCAGCTCGAGCTGATTTTTCGCATACTGGCCCAGCGCCTGCGGCGAGGTCAGCCGGACCCGCTCGATCTGCAGTTTTTTCTGCAAGGTCCGCAAATCCGTTTGCCGGGCACGGGCCTGTTCGATTTCATAGCCGGTTCGCCGGCACTGCACCCCGCACCAGGTATCGAAAAACACTTCGGCCATGAAAATGAGCATCAAGGTCATGCAAATGGCCGCAAACTTCGGGGTCCAGAGGGTTTCGCCGCGTTTTTTGTTTTTCTGAGTCCCTTCCACCACGACGTTTTTCCTTTATCCGGTTGCCGGCAGTTTTTCCGCCGCGCGCAGCACGGCGCTTCTGGCCATGGGATTTTGCCGGATTTCGTCAGGGCCCGGGCGCTGCGGTTTTCGGGTTAACAAGCGGATTTGCGGACTTTGCCCGCAGACGCAAGATGGAAAATCCTTGGGGCATTTGCAACCTTTTTCCAGATCTTTCAGGCGATGTTTTACAATCCGGTCTTCCAGGGAGTGAAAGGCGATGACGCAAAGCCTGCCGCCGGGGTTTAACAGCCCGACCGCTTCGTTCATGAAGGTTTCGAGCACTTCGAGTTCCCGGTTGACCGCGATGCGAAGCGCCATGAATACCCGGGTGGCCGGATGAATCTTCTGCCGCGCCGCCGAGGCTTTCGGGACGGCCTCGCGGATGAGCTCCACGAGCCGGCCGGTGGTATCCACCGGTGCCTGCCGGCGCGCCTCGACGATCCGGCGGGCGATTTTTCGGGCCCAGCGTTCTTCCCCGTACTGCCGGAAAATGGTTTCCAGCCGGCCGGCATCGGCGGTGTTTACAATTTCGGCTGCCGTTGTGGGACCGTCTTCATCCATCCGCATGTCCAGCGGTTCATCGGCGGCAAAGGAAAACCCCCGCCCCGAGGATTCGATCTGGTACAATGAAAGGCCCAGATCCACGAGAATGCCATCGACGCCGACGATATCGAGTTGCGAGACGATCTCCGGAAGATGGACAAAATTATCATGCAGCAGGCAGATGTTTGAAGCATGCGGATGCAGGACCTGCCGGGCGTTTTCAATGGCGGCCCGGTCCTGGTCGATACCGATCAATAAGCCGTCGGGTAAAATTTTTTCAACAATGGCACCGGCATGCCCGGCCCCGCCGAGCGTACAGTCGACAATGCAGCCGCCGGGCTGGCAGTTGAGTGCCGACAGTACCTCCGCGCACATGACCGGAATATGGCGATATGACATGCCTTACAGTCCCAGCTTGGCAATCTCGTTTGAAACCTCCGTATCCTGCAGATCCTCTTCTTCGAGCTTCCGGTTTTCTTCGTCCCAGTTGTCCCGGGACCAGATTTCAAAGTGGTCGAGGACCCCGACCATCACAATGTCTTTATTCAGGTTCGCGTATTGTCGAAGCGACTGGGGCACCAGGATACGGCCCTGCCGGTCGAGGGGACAATCCGAGGAGCCGCCGATAAACACGCGCCGGAACCGCCGCATGGCCCGGCTTTTTTCCGCCATCATCAAAATTTTCCGCTCCACTTCGGCCCACGTGGTATAGGGATAAGCCACCAGGCCGTTGTCCATACCGGACAGAATCAGCCCCTCCCCGCCGTTTTCGCGGACAAGCTCACGAAACCGCGTCGGAATGATGATACGGCCTTTCGAATCAATTGTATGAAATGAGCTCCCCCGAAACATAAGCCCCCAGTCTTATCCACTTTGCACCACTTTGTTTCTAAATCTACTAGAACAAAACGGTTTGTCAAGAAAAAAACCCGTTATTTAGTTCAATTTTTAAAATAATTCTAAATAGTAACTGGACTAATGAAGCTGTGGAGCAATGTGGAGCGCATTTTAAAACATACGGATTTTTTTCCCGGCCCCGCGGCCGAATTGCCGTCACTCCCCAACTCCGCCCGGCCAGGACTCCCCCTTGATACGTCTTGAGGCTTGACGGGGCAATCAATCGCCATTAAGATGGGGTATCGTTTTGATGCGGCAATGGCACGTTCAACGGACCCGGTCTGGTAACAATGGAGGAGAAGCGGTCTGCAACCCGGGAGAAGCACTCAACCCAAGGAGGCAATCATGGCAGTGATAACGATAAACAGTGAATACAGAACCGGCAGTCAAAGGGTGGCCTCTGGCGTATCCGAAAAACTCGGCTTTGCCTATATCGGCGACGCACTCGTCGCCGAAATCGCCAAGGAGCTCCATATTTCCAAAAATGAAGCCGATGCCTTCCGGAAGGCTTCGCAATCTTCGCTCATGCGGTATTTGGACCGCTACACCTGCTCCATTGTCCAGCGGGTGGTCGACCGGCAACACGGCTGCCTGGATGACGATACCTATTACAACAAAACCCGGGAACTGGTGGAAAAGATCTATGACAACGAAAATGCCGTCATTCTCGGCTGGGGGGCGCAATGCATCCTGAAGTCCAAACCCGAGACCTTCCATGTGCTGTTGAAAAATGACGATGAGAAAAAAATCGAATCGCTCATGGCCGATCAGCAAATTACACGAAAAACCGCCGAGCAGATGATCAAAACCGAGGAAAACGACCGGAAAGCCTACATCAAGCATTTCTTCCACGAAGACTGGATGGACTCGCGGCTCTATGACGTAATCATCGATATGGGCAAACACAGTGTTGCGGACGCAGTCCATATGATCTGCGACAATGCCAAGCATCACCTGAAATCCGTCTAAAGACGTTTTCCCCGGCGGCCCGATCCCCCCGACGCATTGGATGATCCGCGATGGCCAACCATGACCGGACAAAACGAATCGAACGCGTTGCCAGGGCCAGCAGCCTTTTGCCGCTGGCCCTTTTCCTGGCGGCAGCGGCGATGCTTTTCCGCACGTCGGCCGGGCAGGCGTATCGACTGGCATGGCCCTGGGTCCCGGCACTCGGCGTGAATCTGTCGTTTTTGTTCGACGGGCTGAGTGTTCTTTTTGTATTGATCATCACGGGCATCGGATTTTTCGTCACCCTCTACTCGGTTTCCTACCTGCACGGCCACCGCCACACCGGCCGATTTTTCTTTTTTCTGCATGCTTTCATGCTGTCGATGCTGGGCCTGGTCACCGCAGACAACATCCTGGCGCTGTTTGTGTTCTGGGAGCTGACCACCCTATTTTCCTACCTGCTCATCGGCTTTGAACACGAGGATGCGGCATCCCGCAAAAGCGCCCGTCAGGCGCTGATCGTCACCGGCGCCGGGGGGCTGGCCCTGCTGGTGGGCTTTTTGCTGATGGCCATTGTCACCGGTACCTATGAAATCTCGCAGATGGTCCCGCTGGCCGAACTACTCCAGCAACACCGGCTCTACGAGGCCATTCTCGTCATGATTTTTCTGGGGGCGTTTACCAAATCGGCCCAATTCCCATTTCATTTCTGGCTGCCCAGCGCCATGGCCGCCCCGACGCCCATCAGCGCCTTTCTGCACTCGGCCACCATGGTCAAGGGCGGCATCTATCTGCTGGCCCGGCTTCACCCGGTTTTGGGGACCACGACGGCCTGGACGGCCACCCTGGTGTTCATCGGCGCCGTGACCGCCCTGATGGGGGCCTGCACCGCCCTGGGCCAATCGGATCTGAAAAAGATCCTGGCCTATACCACCGTGGCGGGCCTGGGCATCATGACCATGCTGCTGGGCGGCAGCACCACGGCCTCGCTGACCGCCGCCATGACCTTTCTGCTGGTGCATGCCATTTACAAGTCCGCGTTGTTTCTGGTGGCCGGCAGCATCGACCACCAGACCGGCACGCGGCAGATCGACGACCTCGGCGGTCTGCTCACGGCCATGCCCTGTACCGCATTTGCCGCGGCGGCGGCCTGCTTGTCCATGGCCGGCTTTCCCCTTTTTTTCGGCTTTATCGGCAAGGAAATCATGTACAAGGGGGCACTGGCAGAAGCCATGATGCCGGGGCTGACCGCCACGGTCGCCGTGACAGTCAACGGCCTGATGACCGCCGTGGCCGGCATGATCCTGGTGCGCCCATTTCTGGGTCCACCCGGCCCGTACCGCAAAACCGTCCGGGAAGCCCCCGCCTCCATGTGGATCGGGCCGGCCGCGCTGGGCGGGCTGGGCATCTTTTTCGGAATAGTACCGGACTTTGTCGGCCGATGGCTGGTATCGCCGGCGGTCACCTCGTTTCACGCCACGGTCGAACACATTCACCTCCGCTTGTTCCACGGCATCAATGACCCGCTTTTGCTCAGCATCATCACCCTGGCTTTCGGTATCGGGGTTTATTTGAACCGCAAACGGGTAAACCGGTGGGTATGTTCGGCATACGACGCCCTGCCGGCAGATGCCTCGCGGATATATGACGCGGCATTAAACGCGGTGGCCGCCGTCGGAAAAATCGAAGTCCGGGTGCTGCAAAACGGTTCTTTGCACCGTTATTTTTATATCGTGGCCGGCACTTTTTTCCTTTTTACGGGATACAGCTATATCGCCGGTGCCGGGGCATGGCCGGCCATGGAATTGACGATGCCGGCCATTGAGCAAGCACTGCTGGTGATCGTGCTTGTAACTGCGGTTTTGGCCGTGCTGCTGACCCGCTCCGTCCTTTTGGCCATCTGCGCCCTGGGTGTGGTCGGAGCGGTGATCGCCCTGATTTTTTTAAGCTACGGCGCACCGGATTTGGCCCTGACCCAGCTTCTGGTCGAAACCCTCACGGTGATCATCGTATCCATCCTGCTGCTGCGCCTGCCCGGCCTGGAAAATGCAAAGAAAAAACCGGCCCGTCAGAAGGGCGTGGACGCCGTGCTTTCCATCAGCATGGGCGGGCTGATGATCATCCTGCTGCTGTCGGTGCTGTCCACACCGATAGACCGGAGCATCACGAGTTTTTTTGAATACAACAGCTACATCGCCGCCCACGGCAAAAATATCGTCAACGTGATCCTGGTCGATTTCCGAAGCATGGATACCCTGGGCGAAATCATCGTGGTGGCCACGGCCGGGCTGGCCGGTTACGCATTAATTGAAAGGCGACGGAGCCAGTCATGAGCAACTCCCTGATCCTAAAAACCGCCACCCGCCTGCTGGTCAGCATAATCCTGGTGTTTTCGGTGTATTTGCTGCTGCGCGGCCACAACGCGCCGGGCGGCGGGTTTTCCGGCGCCCTGGTCGCCGGCACCGGCTTTGCCCTTTACGCCATGGCCGAAGGGGTGCGGCCGGTACGCCGGGCCATCGGCATCGATCCCCGCCAGTTGATCGTATTCGGCATGACCATGGCCATTTTATCCGGACTGGCAGGCGGATTTGCCGGCCAGTCCTTTTTTACCGGCCTCTGGTGGACCGTGGCGGAGCTCAATAATGTAGAACTCGTGGTGGGCACGCCGTTTATCTTTGATATCGGGGTGTTTGCCATTGTGCTGGGAACGATTCTGACCCTGGTTTTCGCCCTGGAATCAGAGCTGGAAAAGGATTGATATGGAAACCGTGCTGGTCTTTGTCTGCGGCATCATGGTGGCGGCAAGCATCTACCTGATGCTTTCGGGCAACCTGATCCGCTTTATCTTCGGCCTGGTGCTGGCCACCAATGCCGTCAATGTCCTGATTTTTATCGCAGGCCGGCTTTCGGCAACCCGGCCCCCGCTGATTGCCGAAACGGCAGCGCTGCCGACAAAACCCCTGGCCAATGCCCTGCCCCAGGCTTTGATTTTAACCGCCATCGTAATCGGCTTTGCCCTGCTCTCCTTTGTTTTTATTCTTTTCTACCGGACCTACCAGAGCCTGGGTACGGTGGAGACCGAATCCATGCGCTTTTCCGAACCCGCCGAAAAAACCGCCGGCACGGGCGATCCGTCCGATATACCGGCCAACCGGCACGGCACGAACACAGCGGAGGAAGGCGCATGAACTGGGCACTGATTTTTCCCGTCATACTGCCGTTTGCCGTGGCCGCCGCCACCCTCTGGCTGCGAAATGATTGCACCCGGCAGCAGCACGTCAGCCTCGCAGGCGCCCTGCTGCATTTTGCCGCCTGTCTTTTGCTGTTTTTCACCGTTCGGCAAAACGGCATTGTCGCCATGCAAATCGGCAGCTGGCCGGCACCGTTCGGCATCACGTTTGCGGCCGATCATTTAAGCGCCATCCTGGTGGCTGTCACCGGCATCCTGGGGCTGGCCGTGACGGCTTACGCGAAAACCGAAGTGTCAAAAGACCTCCAGGCTGCCGGCTATCACCCGTTGATGCACATCCTGCTCGGCGGGGTATGCGGCGCCTTTTTAACCGGCGACCTGTTTAATCTCTATGTCTGGTTCGAGGTGATGCTGATGGCATCATTCGGGCTGCTGGTAATCGGCCAGGAAAAAAGCCAGTTGGACGGCGGCGTGAAATACGTAATGATCAACCTGTTTTCCACGCTGCTGTTTATCTCCGGCATCGGCCTTTTATACGGCATGACCGGCACCCTGAACCTGGCCGATCTTCACCTGGCCGTACAGGATGTTTCCAACACGGGGCTGCTGACCGCAGTGGCGGCCATCTTCATGACCGCCTTCGGCATCAAGGCGGGCCTTTTCCCGCTGTTTTTCTGGCTGCCGGTCTCCTATCACACCCCGCCGGTGGCCGTATCGGCCATCCTGGCCGGACTGCTGACCAAGGTGGGCGTCTATGCCTTAATCCGCCTGTTTTCCCTGGTTTTTATTTTCAACATCGCCTACACCCACGGCGTGCTGCTGGCTGCGGCCGTTTTGACCATGTTTGCCGGCGTATTCGGGGCCGCGGCCTACAACGAGTTCCGGCGGATTTTGTCGTTTCACATTATCAGCCAGGTCGGCTACATGGTTTTGGGCCTGGCCCTGTTTACCCCCCTGGCATTGACCGGGGCGGTGTTTTACCTGCTCCACCACATGCTCGTCAAAGCCAACCTGTTTTTGATCAGCGGGGTTTGCCGGCAAACCGGCGGCTCTTTCGAACTGGCCAAACTCGGCGGATTTTACCGGCACAACGGCTTTCTGGCGCTTTTGTTTTTCATACCGGCCTTTTCCCTGGCGGGCTTTCCGCCCCTATCCGGGTTCTGGGCCAAAATGATATTAATCCGCGCGGGCCTGGAAATACAGTCCTACGGCGCGGCCGCCGCCGCGGTGATCGTCGGGTTGCTCACGGCCTATTCCATGACCAAAATCTGGGGCGAGGCCTTCTGGAAACCGCGGCCGGAAACGGTTTTTCAAGATAACAAACAAAATCATCAAACACCGGATGCATGGATGCTGTTGCCGATTGGGGTGCTGGCGGGGTTGACCGTAGTCATCGGACTGGTGCCCGGACCCTTTTTGGCCATGGCCGAAAAGGCCGCCCATGAGCTGCTTAATCCCGAAATCTATGTCAGCACCGTACTGGGGGGACCATGAGCCATCTGTTTTTGTTAAACCTCTTTCTGGCCGGCGGCTTTGCCGTTATAATGGGCCAATTAAACGCAAGCGGCTTTATTGCCGGCTTTGTCATCGGCTATTTCGCCCTGTGGGTCACCCGCCCCCTCTACGGGGACAATCCGTATTTCGTGCGCGTGGTTAAATTGATAAAACTGGCGGCGTCTTTTATCTGGCAGTTGGTGGTTTCCAATTTCCGGGTGCTCTGGGAGGTCATCACCCCCACCCATTCCAGCCGGCCGGCTGTTATCGGCGTTTCCCTGGATGCCGAAACCGATTTCGAAATTATGCTGGTGGCCCACATGATTTCCCTGACCCCGGGGACCCTGAGCCTGGACGTATCCGAAGACCGCACGCGGCTCTACGTGCACGTGATGTTTTTAGACGACGTGGAGACCACGCGGCAGGCCATCAAGGACGGCATTGAAAAAAAAGTGCTGGAGGCACTGCGATAATGATCCCGGAAAGCCTTATCGTTGAAACGGCGGCCGAAATCACGATGGTGCTGTTGACCCTGGCGATTTTTCTGGCCCTGATCCGGCTGTGTATCGGCCCGGACCAGGCCGACCGGATTGTGGCCCTGGACCTGATCTCCGTATTGATTGTCGGCTACCTGGCCGTGTTATCGATTTACACGGGACAAAAAGCGTTTCTCGATGTGGCCATTGCCTATGCGTTAATCGCGTTTCTCGGCACCGTGGCCCTGGCCCGGTTCCGGGAACGGCTGGCCAAACGGGGCGGGCCGGAACATCAAAACAGGGAGACCGAAAAATGATGGACGGGATCACAGCGATTTTCATGATTGCCGGCGGCATATTTTCTTTCACGGCCGCCGTGGGCATGCTGCGCCTGCCCGACACCATCATGCGGATGCATGCGGCCACCAAGGCCGGGGCATTGGGTGCCGGCCTGATGTTTCTCGCAGTGGCATGTCATTATCTGGAATTCAGCACCACGCTCCGGGCGCTGGCGGCAATCGTCTTTTTACTGCTGACCGCCCCGGTGGCTGCCCACCTGATCGGGCGGGCCGCCTACTGTACCCGGGTACGTCTCTGGGAAAAGACCTGGATCGATGAGCTAGCCTATACCTGCGACTGGTGCGAAATCGACCCGCAGACCGATCCGGACGGGACCAACCAATGAAAGGGTTTGTTTTTTGGGCCAGGCCCGTTATAATGGCGCCGATCGAACGGGCAGACCAAGCCGAAACCCTGAATTCAAGTTGATTGATACAGATGCACGCAACTTCGGGTCCAACCGCCACTGACAACCCCTATGATCGCCGCGTCGCTGTCGAGCAGATCCGGCGCCTCTATGAACAGTCCTTCATCGCAACCGGCGGCGCCGTATGCTGCGCCCTTTTAATTGGCATTTTCCTGACCGATGTCATGGCCGCCGGACGGGTGTGGTCCTGGGTCGTCGCCGCGGCGGCCGTTACCCTGATCCGCCAGGCCGTCGGCATGCGGTTTCGGAAAAGCCAGCTCACGGCGGAAACGGCCGGCTTCTGGAAATGGCTTTTTATCGGCCTTTTGCTGGTCTCAGGCATCATCTGGGGCGCGTCGGGCGTATTGCTGTTTCCGCAAGAACAAATCCTTTACCAGATGCTGGTTTTCGTCGCCCTGATCGCCATGGTGGCCGGGGCCGCCACAACTTTTTCGGTGGTTTTCCCGGCCTATTTCGCCTTCAGTGTCCCGGCGCTGATGCCCTTGATCGGCCACGTGTTTGTCTCCGGCGACACCACGGGCTACGCCCTGGGCGTGGTGGCGCTGCTGTATCTGGTGTTTATAACCCTGGCGGCCTACCACCTCAACCGCCAGACTCAGACGGTGCTGGCATTGAAGTTTGAAAACACCGATCTGGTGCAATACCTGGAATCGGCCAAAAACCGCACCGAGGCCGCCAATCTCAGCCTTAAATCCGAAATCGCCGAACGTAAAAAAGCCGAACAAGCACTCGAAAATCACCGCAACAACCTGCAAGACATCGTCAATGAACGCACGGCCGAACTCGAACGCACCAACACCGAACTGCGGAAAGAAATCGAGGAACGCAAAAAAACGGAATCGGCCTTAAAAGCATCCGAAGAAAAATACCGGCTTTTGGTGGAAAACGCCAACGATGCCATCTGTATTTTACAGGCCGGCCGCATCCGGTTCCACAATCAGCGCACGGAAACCATGCTCGGCTATGCCGGCAACAGCCTGCAGGACACAGACTATTTTAACCTCATTTTCCCCGAGGACCTGCCCCTGGCCAGGCGCCTGTACCGGCAGAGACAAAACAACGAGGTCATCCCGCCGGAACATACCATCCGCCTGATCGGAACGGATGATTCGCCCATTTGGGCCCAGGTCAACGCCATATCGGTTCAATGGAGCGGCCAGCCCGCCACTCTCTGCATCATCCGCGACATCACGGCCCAGAAGCGGATGGAAGCCCAGCTCATGCAATCCCAGAAGATGGAGGCCATCGGCAACTTGGCCGGCGGAATTGCCCATGATATTAACAACATATTAAGCGGCATTCAGGGCAATATCTCGCTGATGCGCATGAACACGGCCGACGATGACCCAAACGCCCAGAAAATCAATGATATCGAGTCCTATATCAACAGCGGCTCCGGGCTGACCCGGCAATTGCTGGAATTTGCCCAGCCGGCAGCCCCCGAAGTCAAGCCGGCCGATCTCAACGGTCTGCTGCAAAACACCATTGAAATGTTTCGCCGAAGCCGCAAGGAAATCCAGGTCGAAACCGATTTTTCCGAAACCGATGCCATCGTGGATATCGATTCCAGCCAGATCGAACAGGTGGTGCTCAACCTGCTGGTCAACGCCTGGCAGGCCATGCCGAAAGGCGGCACCATCGATGTTCGCACCGAAGCGATCCTGATGGACGACATCCAGGCCGATACCCTGCAACTGACGACCGGTCATTATATCAAAACCGCGATCACCGATACCGGCAAAGGCATCGACCCGGAAACGCTGCCGAAAATTTTCGAACCTTTTTTTTCCACCAAGTCCAACGATACCGGCACGGGCCTGGGCCTTTCCTCGGCCTATAACGTCATCCGAAACCACGGCGGCCACATCACCGCCTACAGCCAGCCCGGGGCCGGCACCACCTTTCATATCTATTTGCCGGCCAGCCAACAACAAAGCCGCCCGGCGGTTGCGGCGGCCGAAGACGAGCCGATAGCGCCGGGCACAGAGACCCTGCTCATTGTCGATGATGAAGCCGATATCTTGGAAATCGCCAGGGAAATGCTCGAAACGCTGGGCTATACCGTCATTGCCACGGACTCCGGTAAAAAGGCCATCGACATCTACGCGGCGCAAAAAGACGCTATTGACATGGTGATTCTGGACATGATCATGTCGCCGATGGACGGCGAAACGGTCTATGAGCGGCTTCGGGCCGTTGATCCGGAAGTACCGGTGCTGCTTTCGAGCGGATACAGCAAAAGCCGCCAGGCTGATGCCATAATGGAGAAAGGCTGCAACGGGTTTATTCAAAAACCGTTTAACATGCAGACCTTAAACCGGCAAATCCGACAGATACTGGAACCGACAGGCGATAGTTCTTCATGACGGATACAGATACAACAACTTTGAGGGATGCCGATGTCATTATCATCGGCGGCGGGCCGGCCGGGTTGTTTGCCGCCCATTACCTGTCGGTGCATACTGAGGCCGACATTGTGCTGATCGAAAAAGGCAAGGCCCCGCACCTGCGCAAGTGCCGGATCAACGATACCGGGGAATGCACCCGGTGCAACCCCTGCGAAGTGCTGTGCGGCATCGGGGGCGCGGGGTTGTTTTCCGACGGCAAGCTCAATTTTATCCCCCGTCTCGGCAAAACCGATTTGACCCAGTTTCTGTCCAAACCCGCCGCCCAGGCCTTAATCGATGAAACCGAGGCCATTTTCGACCGTTTCGGCATGACCGGACCGGTCTATCCCACCGACATGGAAAAAGCCGCCGCGCTGCGCCGGCAGGCACGAAAATCGGGAATCGAGCTGCTGCTGATCCGGCAGAAGCATTTGGGCAGCGACCGGCTGCCGGCGTATATCGGGGCGATGTTTGAAACGCTTCAAAACCGGGTTTCGCTCCATACCGGTGAAAATGTCACCGACATTGCCCCTGCAACGCCGGAAAAATTTTCGGTCCACACCGATAAGAAAACATACCGTGCCGCCCATGTCATTCTCGCCCCTGGCCGGGCCGGGGCGGACTGGACGGTGGAGATCGCCCGTCGATTCGGTATCCGGCTATTTCAGCGCGGCATCGAGGTCGGTGTCCGGGCCGAGGTTCATCGCGATATCATGAGCGATATCTGCAACGTGATCTACGACCCGACGTTTTTCATCCAGACGCAAAAATACGATGATCAGACCCGGACCTTCTGCACCAACGACGGCGGCTTTGTCACCCAGGAGCAGTACCACGACCACGTTTGTGTCAACGGGCACGCCTTTTCCGATCAAAAATCCGACAACACCAATTTCGCCTTTCTGTCCAAGGTGGTGCTCACCGACCCGGTGACCGACAACCAGCCATACGGCCAGTCCATCGGACGGTTGGCCACGCTGATCGGCGGCGGAAAACCCCTGCTACAGCGCTTTGGCGATTTAAAACGCGGCCGCCGCAGCACATGGGCCCGCATCGGCAAAAGCTCGATCGCCCCGACCCTTGAAAACGTGGTCTGCGGCGACATCGCCATGGCCCTGCCGGAACGGATTCTCACCAACGTCATCGAGGGGCTGCACAAGCTAAACGCCGTGGTGCCCGGCGTATCCAACGATGAAACCCTGCTCTACGCCCCGGAGATCAAATTTTTCGCCACCCAGATGGAAACCGACCACAACCTGGAAACGACCGTGTCCGGCCTCTATGTGGCCGGCGACGGCCCGGGCGTGGCCGGCAACATCGTCTCGGCCGCGGCCACGGGGTTGATCCCGGCAAAGGCCATCTGCGAAAAATACAATTAATCATACTGGTCGCGCAGCACCCGCTTTAAAATCTTGCCGGTGGGCGTGCGGGGGATTTCGTCGGCAAAAACGACGGACCTGGGAATCTTGAACTTGCCGATCTTGCCCTGGCACCACTGGATCAACGCTTCTTCGGTCAGGCTTTCGCCCTGGTTTACCACGACAATGGCCTTGATGACTTCCCCCCATTTTTCATCGGCGGTGCCGATGACCCCCGCGTCGGCGATCTGCGGGTGGCTAAGCAGGAGGTCTTCGATTTCGGCCGGATAGATGTTTTCACCGCCCGAAATGATCATGTCCTTTTTGCGGTCCATGATGTATAAAAAGCCGTCTTCATCCATCTTGGCCATGTCGCCGGAATACAGCCAGCCGTCTTTTAAGGTTTCGGCCGTGGCTTCCGGACGATTCCAGTAGCCCTTCATCAGGTTGGTCCCCGAAATCAGGACTTCGCCGAGTTCCCCGGGCCCCACGTCGTTTCCTTCCAGGTCCACCAGGCGGATTTCGTTGTGGAAAAACGGCGGACCGCAGGAGCCGGCCTTCTTGATGGCGTTTTCGCCGTCGATGACCGTGGCCGGTCCGGTGCACTCGGTCATGCCGTAGAGCTGTCGGATTTCGATGCCCGAGGCCGCGTATTCCTGGATCAGGGTCACCGGCACCGGCGCGGCATAAACCAGGGCCATTTTCACGCTCTGCCATCCGTAGGATTCAAAATCGGGAACCTGGCGCAGAAACATCAGGATCTGGGGCACGGAGCCAAACCAGTTGATCTGCTCGGCGCCGAGCAGCTCCAGGAAGTTTTTGGGCTCAAAAGCGCGCTGAAAGACCATTTTATGCCCGAAATGGACACACATGGGCACCGGCGCCAGCGCCCCGATATGAAACAGCGGCAGGGGCATGAGCATGGTATCGCCAATTTCGCCGAAAGTGGCCCGCAGGGTCACGGAAGTGCCGAAATACCCGTTGTGGGTCAGCTCCGCGCCCTTGGGCCGACCGGTGGTCCCGGAGGTGTAGAGAATGGTCAAAGTGTCGTCGTCGCCGCTGTCGACAATCGGATCGGTTTCGGCGGCACCGGCGGTCAGCTTATGGTAGGATTGCGCGTAGGCCGGCGGATCATCCATAATCGCCACGAAATGTTTACACGGGATTTCGTCTTGAATCGACGCCACCACCGGCGCAAACTCCTGGCCGAACACCAGGACCTTTGCCTGGGCGTCGTTTAGGATATACTGCAGTTCCGGGCCGGCCAGGCGATGATTGAGCGGCACCATGATGGCGCCGATCTTTCCCAGGCCGAAATAAAGGTCAAAATACTCCGGCTCATTTAAAGCCAGAATGGCCACCCGGTCGCCCGGACCGACGCCCAGTTCGCCGATGGCATTGGCAAAGCGGTTGCACCGTCGGTTGAGCTGATCAAAGTTCAACCGGACATCGCCGAGGACCAGTGCCTCTTTTTGGGGGGTCAACCGCGCGCGTTTGGAAAGAAAAGCGCCAATATTGGTTTTCATTTTTGCGTGCCTCCTGTCTGTAAAGTTGCAGGGAAAAACGCTGTT
>JBNJEA010000244.1:0-2884 GCA_051745395.1 Thermodesulfobacteriota bacterium
CCTTAGAGATGCCCGGCCCGAGTGCAGCGACAGGCGGCCACCCCGGCAAGCGACGCACGCGGCACGGCGTTGAATCCCGGGGTTTTTACCAGAAGCTTTCAGTATTGTCAGGCTCTACAAAAAACATCAGACTTCGAGGGTTTGGTCAAGCCTTATTGGTGGGATCGCCTTCTGCAAGCATCTGGTTCATCACGCGTTTCTGGGGATCACCCGGCAAAACGCCGGCAAGGTAGGCGGTCATCACGATCCGTCCACTGCTGTCGGTCATTACCGCCTCTGCCTGCGCGCGAGCGTTTTCATCCACCCGGGTGATTTCAATCTCGCAGGTCACGGTCTCGTTTAAATACACGGGTTTTTTGAAATCAAAGCGCATCTCCGTGGCCAGCCAGCCCACCTGTCCACCGATCTCTGTGAGCAGGGCGCCCACGAGCAACCCGTGGCAGATCCGGCCGGAAAACCCCCGGGAACGGGCAAAGCGCTCGTCAAAATGCACCGGGTTGTAATCCCGGGACACTTCTGCAAAGGCGTGCATGTCGGTTTCATCAAAAGTCCGGCTTACGGAAAATCGGTCTCCTGCCCGGATGCCCTGGATCGCCTGTTTTCGCAATGTTTTTCTCTCCTGATTGCGCTGATTGCCGTATTCCGGCAGCAAAAACCGCCGCTGCCCGCTGGCAGACATATTTACAAAAAATCCTTTTTTTAACAACTTTTTCTTGACATCCGCGTCAGGTTTTTTAACTTGAAATACAATACATAGTGCCCGCCGTTGGGGGTGCCGATACATCCGGCTGAGAATCCGCAAAAAAGCGGATAACCCTTTAAACCTGATCAGGGTAATGCCTGCGCAGGGAAAACGACGAACATCCATTTAAAGACGCATAATGGGGTTTAGCCGCTTTCCCGAACCGGGAGCGGCTTTTTTATTGGACCGGAAAGGAGAACAAAATGGCAATCGACGAAATCGAGATCTCACGGGCGATCATTGACCGCTATCACGAAAAGCTCATCACTAACCTGGAAACCGACGTGGCCATCGTGGGCGGCGGCCCCTCCGGCCTGGTGGCCGGATACTTCCTGGCCCGGGCCGGGAAAAAGGTCGCGCTCTATGAACGCAAGCTCAGCATCGGCGGCGGCATGTGGGGCGGAGGCATGCTGTTTAACGAAATCGTGGTCCAGTCCGAAGCCCTGCCCATCCTGGATGCATTCGACATCCGCTACCGGCACTACCGGGACGACTACTACACCGCAGACGGCGTGGAGGCCGTGGGGTCCCTGACCGCAGTGGCGGTCCGGGCCGGGCTGACCATTTTCAACTGCGTCACGGTCGAGGACGTGATGATGAAGCCCGACCGCGTGGAGGGCCTGGTGATCAACTGGGCGCCGGTGGAAATGGCCGGCCTGCACGTGGACCCGCTGACCGTGCGCGCCCGGTTCGTAATCGATGCCACCGGGCACGACACCGACGTGGTGCGCGTGGTGGAAGATAAAACCCCGGGCAGACTGAACACCTCCACCGGCGGCATCGTGGGCCAGAAAGCCATGTGGGCCGACCGGGCGGAAAGCGACACCACGCAAAACACCAGGGAAATCTTTCCGGGGCTCTACGTGGCCGGCATGGCCGCCAACGCCACAGCCGGGGGACCGCGCATGGGACCGATTTTCGGCGGCATGCTGCTTTCCGGCGAAAAGGTCGCCCGGGAACTGCTGGAAAAATTATAACACAACTTTGACCAGCCTGTAAAAAGTCCTTTTTACAGGCAGTGTTAAGTTTTAAGTGATTAAGTGGTTAAGTAAAATCAGAAACTTATCATTCATTTTATTGCTTGGCGATTATAACGGTTTCAGGACTTCCAAGAGAATTCTTTTTTTGCGCCCTTGCGTAATTGCCCTTCGTTGCCCTGACGGCGGTGCGGAAAAGCGGGTTTCCGAGCGCAAATCGAGGCTCACAGAGGCTCCTGGAGCGAGGAAACGCCTTTTTCGCACCGCCGATCAGCCAAGGTGCTTACGGATTTCCTTTGTTGCAAAAATACCGCCCTGGTGGGATAAACAGCTTTTTACAGGCTCATAAACTTTCCAAAAAACAGGAAAAACCCATGACACAACTGGAATCGGCAAAAGCCGGACATATCACCGATGAAATGCGCTGCGTGGCAGCAGCCGAGGGCATCTCCACGGATCGGCTTTGCAGCGAAATCGCAGCAGGACGGGTGGTGATCCCGAAAAACATCCACCGCAGCTTTTCCCCCCGGGGCATCGGCAAGGGGCTGCACACCAAGATCAATGCCAACATCGGCACGTCCCCGAGCCATTGCGATCTGGAAGAAGAGCTGGCCAAGCTGGATGCAGCGGTTTCCGCGGGCGCTGATGCGGTCATGGACCTGTCCACCGGCGGGGACCTGGATGACACATTACGGAAAATCCTCGAGCGCTCGCCGGTCATGATCGGCACGGTGCCGATATACAAATCCGTCAGCCGTATGCTGGCAGCCGGCCGGACGTGCGTGGAACTGACCGCGGATGACATTTTCGATGAAATCGAAACCCAGTGCCGGGCCGGCGTGGATTTTATCACCGTGCACTGCGGCATTACCCGGCAGACCCTGCGCGTGCTCAAGGGATGCAGCCGGATGATGGGCATGGTTTCGCGCGGCGGCAGCCTGATCGCGGAATGGATTTCGCGCAACGAATCCGAAAACCCGCTTTATGCCCAATACGACCGCCTGCTGGAAATCACCCGCGCCCATGACGTAACGCTTTCCCTGGGAGACGGCCTGCGGCCGGGCACCATCTTCGACGCCCAGGACCGCGCCCAGATCAGCGAACTGGTCGTGCTGGGCGAGCTGGCCGGGCGGGCCCGGGATGCCGGAGTGCAGGTCATGATCGA
>JBNJEA010000245.1:0-2873 GCA_051745395.1 Thermodesulfobacteriota bacterium
GGTTCGTTTTCCGCATAATCGTATATCTGCGGCTGGGCCGCTCTAAATGCGTCATTGCCGGAAAGCCCGGCCAGACATCTTTCTATTTCCGTTTTAAGGCCGTTGTTGTCAACCAGGTCCAGCGCCAGTTGACAAAGTTCCTGCGCATCGGCAACTTCCCCGGCCGCTGCCATTGCTTCCGCATTTTCCAGGTGATTTTTGGCAAGCCCGTTTCCGGCGCTTCGCATCTTTTCGTCCAGCCGGTCCTTGAGGTGGACTTTTTCGGGAAACCGCTTTTCAATTTTGTCCAGCGCTTTTTCATATTCGATCCGGGCATCGCCAAAAGCGCCGCTGCTCATGTATTCATCTCCGCGATGCTCATGGGACTCGGGAGGCTTTCCCGAAAAAATACCAAATAAACCCATATCTCCTCCAAAAAAAGTTGATAAAGCCGGACACATCAAGTTTGACGGCTTCGTAAAAAGTCCAATATCTGCGTTATGCGCACTTTCTCAGAATTTGCGGCTTACGCCTTGTAAACATGCACGTACGCTAAGTACGCTGTATTCTTCGAAATTGCGCAAGCCTTGATCTTGTCACGCCCTTGGCGTGATTACAAAGCCGTCTGAAACCGACTTTTTACGACGCCATCAAGTTTCGTCTTACACCACCGGCGCTCGGGGCAAATTTACATTGAATATCCTTTCGCGTCCCTGCATGTCAATATTTTCCTTGAAACCGATGCAACATGACTCGATACCCCCTCTGCTGCCCAGCAGCAGACCGCTTCCCCCCACAAGGCCAGGAGATGGCCTCCCCATGCAACCACCGATCCAAATGCCGGAAACCTTACCGGTTATGCATCGCGCAACGACCAAAATCCGTATATGATATGCGCAAAAAACCGCCTTGCCGGCACAGGCGTTGCAAAGAACTTGTAATTCTGATACGTCACATTGCATGGAAAAACATATTGACAGCCTCTCCGGTATTGACAATTTAATGCTGGCGCTGGACCACCCGGGTCCGCCGCCAATTATCACCGGTCTTCTTCAATTTGACTGCCGCCTGGCATTTACGGCGATCCAGCAGCAGGTCAAAAACCGGGTGCTGCGCCACGACCGCTTTAGAATGCGGCCTGCGGGCAAAGCCGGCAGCGCGAGATGGGAAATCGATTTACAGTTTGACACGGCATATCATATTGTCCGGACCCCGGTCGCCCCGCCGGGCGGCGAGGAGGAGCTGAAAAGGCTGTTCAACGAACTGGCGACCGCCCCCCTTGATCCTTCAAGACCCCTGTGGCGGGTCCATTACATTGAAAATACAGAAGATGGCGGCTCGGCGCTTTTCTTCCGGATCCATCATTGTATTGGCGACGGGATAGCCCTGGTGAACCTGCTGGTATCGATCTCCGGCAGCAAAACCGACCCGGCCGAAAACACCCCGGCAGGAAATACGCCGGACAACGAAACAACGAACCGAAATTCAAAACGCGCCTGCCGGCATTGTCACAAGGCGTGCAATGCCGCGACCAAAAAAATAAAATCGGTCGTTTCAGACCCGGACAAT
Organism: Thermodesulfobacteriota bacterium; assembly: GCA_051745395.1. GTDB lineage: Bacteria > Desulfobacterota > Desulfobacteria > Desulfobacterales > Desulfosalsimonadaceae > JBNJEA01. Next base: position 1,549 of record JBNJEA010000245.1, read on the forward strand.
GCGAAAAAATGCGTAAAAAACACGGGCATTGCCGTATCTGAAACCGCCATGACCATGGCGCGGGTGCTGATGCTGCCGCCGGACCGTAAATACTTTTTTAAAAACGCCCCCGGCACCCGCAGGCGGCTGGCGTGGTCAACCCCCCTGCCGCTCGACGGCATCAAAAAAACTGGCGCTTATTACAACGCCACCGTAAACGACATTATTGCTGCGCTGGCGACCGGCGGCCTCCGCCGCTACCTTTCGCAAAACGGCGACATGGCGGACATGCCGGCGCTCCGAATGGCCGTGCCCGTCAACATTCGCCAAAACGATTCCGGAACGGATGAAAACCGAAAATTGAAAAACGAATTCGGTTTTGTACTGGCCCCCCTCCCGATTTTCATAAAAGACCCCGTTCGCCGCATCCGCAGAATCCGCAGCACCTTTGACAAGCTGAAACGGTCATCGGATGCATCGGCCGCGTGGGCGGGGATGAATGCCCTTGGCGCAGCGCCGCCGGATATTGCCCGAAAAACCGCAACCCTGTTTGCCGAGAAAATAACGGGCATCATCAGCAATGTGCCGGGTCCCGGGAACGCAGTTCATTTCGCGGGGGCGGCGGTGAAAACCATCATGTTCTGGCTGCCCCTTATTAAGGGCATGGGCATCGGCATCAGTGTCATAAGCTATAACAATGCCGTATGCATCGGCATTGTGACCGATGCCGGCATGGTTCCCGATCCCGAAAGCATCATCGGTCACATTGAGGATGAATACAATACGCTTGCCGAAAAATGCCCGTATTAAGGCCCTTTTCCATCAGTCCGCCGAAAACGACCGCCCAATCCGCATCAAGCCCCTCATGTCGCTCACTTCCGAATTCTCGATGGGAATTTCCACTGCCGGTGTTCCGGAACCGGCGTTTTGCAGCAGCTGTGCAATCCGTTTCTTGTCGCTTTGCGCAAGGGCCTCAAACCGCCGGTAGGATGTTTTCAGCTGGCCTGCAATATCCGGGGGCAATAATTCGGAACGGTCGATCTCGTCAAAAAGCACCGCCACGTCAGACGGGTGATCCGCCCTGTGCACCCGATTTATGACAAATCCATGAAACGACATGCCGTGCGCCTTTAAACGCCGGCAGAGATAATCGGCCTCCTGCATCGGATAGGTTCCGGGTGTGGTTATGGCGATAAAGGCGGTAATCGGATCTGACAACAACGATTCAACGACCTTCGCCCGTTCTTCAAAGCCGTTTAACAAAACATCGTTAAACAGGGAAAAAAAACTGGCCAGATCCTCCATCGCCCGTTTTCCAATAACCTGGGACATGGCCATGAAAATCG
>JBNJEA010000246.1:0-2852 GCA_051745395.1 Thermodesulfobacteriota bacterium
GCAATCCGGCCGAAATCATAGGGGGCATTGACGATGGGGGTGAAAAAATCCACCGTCTGGATCAGGGCGGTATCGTCGTTTAAGCGGTATACCCCGGCATCGTCTGCGCTTTCCAGTCCCACGATCAGTTTCGGGTGCTGTTGTACCGGCAGGCGGGCCACCACGCGGTCCAGGACCCCTGGACCGAGTTTGGCCGCTCAGCCAGACGCCCGGGTTTTTTCCGTCAGGCGGTATTGATCTGACATGGTTTATTCCCATTAATGATGTGTTTTCAAAATTTCAGCATCGCTGCATCAAACACCGGCCCATCCCGGCACACGTGCCGGTAGCCTTCCGGTTTGTCTCTGGCTTCGATGGCACATCCCATGCAGACACCGAGCCCGCAGGCCATGACGGTCTCAATGGAGACTTCGCAGTAAATCCCGTGGTATGCGGCGATATCGGTGACGGCGGAAAGCAGGCCATGAGGACCGCATGCGTAGATGACATCCGGCCGATGGCCGGCTATCCAGGTTTGCAGGGGTTCGGTGACCATGCCCGGTTGCCCGGCGCTGCCGTCTTCAGTGGTGACGGTGACCGGCAGGTCGAGCTGCTCGAATTCCGGCCGGCACAAAATGTCTGTTTCTGTCCGGCCGCCGTAAAACAGATGGGCCGCGGACAGGTCCTTGCCGGCTGCATAAAGGGCTTCGGCAAGAAACATCATAGGGGCCACCCCGATGCCGCCGGCCACCAGGACCGGTTTTCCCACATCTGCGGGCATGCTAAACCCGCGGCCCAAAGGACCGAGTAAGTCCACGGTTTCGCCGGCCTGTTTTTCCGAAAGGTTGCGGGTAAAGCCGCCGACCACGCGGTAGAGAATTTCAATTCCCGTGACCCGACCGTTTTGCCGGTGCAGCCGGTGAATGGAAAACGGCCGGCGCAGCAGCGGCTCGTGCCGGTCCGGGATTTTTACCGTCACGAACTGCCCCGGCACAGCGTTTTGATAGGCCGCATCACAGGTTATACCGAGGCGGAAGTACTCGCGGTTCAGGGCTTGGTGGAATATTATGCGGGCCGATTCCTGGAGCATGGTATCTGGACTTCCTCTTTGTTATTGCAATCCGATCACGGCGGCCAGCCGGCCGGTGCTTTTGTCACGCCGGTACGAAAAAAACAGGTGCGGGTTGCATTTCGTGCACATGCCGGCCCATTCGATCTGTTTTTCCGGCACCCCGGCGGCGATGAGCTGATCGTGGCTGATTTGCCAGAAATTGAACCGATCCCGGCTGTCTTTGTAGGGCCAGAGCGATTCGGGCATTTCCGTGCGATAGTGGACAAATTCCGCACAGCAGGGACCCAGCGACGGTCCGATGCCGGCCACAATGTTTTCCGGCCGGGTTTGGAAGCGCCTTTTCATCGTTTCGATGCATCCGCCGATGATATTGGCAACGCTGCCGCGCCACCCGGCGTGAACATTGGCAATGACGCGGTGTTTCGGATCGTATAGCATCACCGCTTGGCAGTCGGCCACCTGGATGGCCAGGCAACATCGGCTGCGGCGGGTGATCATGGTATCGGCCCGCTGCGGGGCCGCCGGGCTTGCCGCCCCATCAGGGTCGTCGTCAATGATGACGACATCGGATTGGTGCACCTGGTTTACAAACACCAGCTCGCCGTCCACGCATTCGGCAATGGCGGCGCGGTTTTGTCGAACCGCCGCGTCGTCGTCGCCGGTATTGAAACCGACGTTTAATCGGGCGCAGCCGCCCCGGCTGTATCCGCCGACACGGGTGAAACATCCGTGCACAAGGCCGGAAAATGGTTTCAGGCTTGCAAAAGTAAAAAAAAGCAGGTTGTTTTTCCGGTGCAGTCGCATGGGGTTTTCTATCGGCTTGGAAAATTCAACAACATTTACATCTCAGTCTTCATAGGCGGCCGGAACCCGTTCGGCGATGGGAAAAAACCGGTTTCTGCAGGTCGCGATTTCGTTTAAATCAATCCGTTCGAGGGTTTCGCCGACGGCATTGCCGGCGTGGGCGATGATTTCACCGGTGGGCGAAATCATTTGCGAGTGACCGGCAAATTTCATGTCGCTGTCTGATCCGCAGCGATTGGCGGCAATGACAAACAACTGGTTTTCAATGGCACGGGCCTGCAAAAGCACGTCCCAGTGCGCGATGCGCGCCGCCGGCCACTGGGCGCAGACAATGACGATATCCGCGCCTTTGACGGCGAGATGCCGGGCAAGTTCCGGAAATCGCAGGTCATAGCAGATCATCAGCCCGAGATTGCCCGCCGACGTCGGGCAGACCACCGCCGTATTTCCGGGGGCAAAGCAGCGGTCTTCGCCCATGAGGGGAAACAGGTGGACTTTTCGATACCGGGCGGCGATGTGGCCGTCGGCATCAATGACGAAAAGCGTGTTAAACAGTTGCTCCCCGGCGGCCTCGGGAAGAGAGCCGGCGATAATGGCCCGGTGTCTTGATGCCGCATTTGCCAGTTGATTGACGATCTGCGGGGTTTTGTGCGCATGCGCGTACATGTTGTCATTGTCATAGCCGCAGGACCAGAGCTCGGGCAGCACAATGAGCGCGGCCCCCTTTTCGCCGGCCCGCTCGATGGCGCTTTCCGCGGCCGCCACATTGTCGTCGATCGCCCCGCGTGCGGCGTTAAACTGGCAGAGCCCGGCGGTAACGGTGCGGGATTCGGTCATGGTGTCGTCTCTTTTACCTCAGGTCACAAAGAAGTCGATTCAATGCATAATGATAAACCACTTACAGAGCCCGCGCAAGGGTCAACACGTCGACCCGGGCGGCGCCGGCCCCCCGCAGGACCCGGGCGCATTCCTCGAGGGTCGAACCCGTGGTGTAGAC
>JBNJEA010000101.1:0-11034 GCA_051745395.1 Thermodesulfobacteriota bacterium
CATAATTTCTCAATATTACTTTATTCCCTACATGAGAGATCAAATACTGTGGACCAACTGGAATTTTTCCTCCTCCACCTGGAGCATCTACAACAAAGGTTGGAACTGCAAATCCTGATGTGTGTCCACGCAATAATTCAATTATTTCAATCCCTTTATCAACAGTAGTTCTAAAATGATTAATTCCTTTTGATAAATCACACTGATAAATATAGTATGGTCTAACTCTGTGTTTGACTAATTTGTGTACTAACTCTTTCATTATGTATGGACAGTCATTAATGCCTCTAAGTAAAACACTCTGATTACCCAAAGGAACTCCCGCATCTGCTAACATATGCAAGGCTTTTGCGGATCTAGGCGTTATTTCTCTTGGATGGTTAAATTGAGTATTTAACCAAATTGGATGGTATTTCTTTAACATATCCACTAATTCTTTTGTTATTCGCTGGGGCATAACAGCTGGTACTCTTGTCCCTATTCTTATTATTTCAACATGTTCAATTGCCCTAAGATTACTTATTATATATTCAAGTCTATCATCACTAACTAAAAGTGCATCTCCACCTGATAATAAGACGTCCCTAATTTCAGGATGATTTTTAACATACTCTATTCCTTTATCAATATCACTTTTTGAGCGACTTCTATCTTGTCCTCCTGCATATCTTCTCCTAGTGCAATGTCTACAATACATTGAACATTGGTCAGTTATTAAGAACAAAACCCGGTCTGGATAACGATGTGTCAATCCTGGCACTGTTGAATCCTCGTCCTCATGTAGTGGATCCTCCATATCAAACTCACTTGCAACTAACTCATTCTCAGTAGGAATTGCTTGCTTTCTTATTGGGCAATTAGGATCATCATTGTCAATAAGAGTCGCGTAATAGGGGGTTATAGCCATCCTCAAGCTACCTAAACATTCTCTGACACCTTTAATTTCACTCTCGCTCAAATCAAATACCTTCTCTAAATCTTTAACATCCGTCAACCTGTTTTTAACTTGCCAGTGCCAATCTTCCCATTGTTCTTTAGTAACATCTTTATAGATATCTATCTTATGATAATCTTCCATATTGCTCCTCTCCTAACATAAACCTAGTATTTCTCTAGCTTCTTTTGGTGTAGCTACTTCTCTCTCTAATTCATTTGCAAGCCTTACAACTCTCTTTACTAATTGGGCATTACTTTTTGCCAATTCCTTATATCTATAGTATAAATTATCTTCAAACCCTACTCTTACATGTCCTCCCATAGTAATCGCTACAGCAGATAGAGGAAGTTCAAACCTACCAATCCCAGCTACCGTCCAAGTTGAGTCTTTGGGAATTGATTGAACCAGATGAACTAAATTATTAGCAGTTCCTGGAATTCCTCCGGGAACACCCATAACAAAATCAAAGTGCAAGGGTGGTGTTAATAATCCATTTTTCACCAGTTTTAATGCATTATTAATCATACCAACTTCAAAGACCTCTATCTCAGGCTTAATATTCTTTTCCTTCATTATTTTTGCAAAATGATTAATATAGTTTGGTGGGTTATAAAAAACTCCCTCTCCAAAATTCACTGTCCCCGCTGTTAAAGTAGCCATTTCTACATCTAACTCTAAAGGTTGTTGTCTCTCTATTTCGTCCATACCAACAGCTCCTCCAGTTGAAGGCTGAATAATTACATCTGGACATTTTTCTTTTATTAGTTTTATTGTTTTTGCAAACACTTCTTTATCTTGAGTTGGATTTCCGTCCTTATCCCTTACATGCAAATGGATAATACTAGCTCCTGCTTTATAAGCTTTATAAGCATCTTCTGCTAATTCCTGCTCTGGCGCTCACCGTAAATATGATCGACATAGCGCCCGGGATGCGCGTATATACGCTGCCTGGCGATCTTGATCAACTTATCACGATGCCCGAAGGTCAACGCCTCCTTGGGGCAGATCTCGACACAGCCGGGCAGCTTGCCCTTTTCGATGAGGGGATGACACATGGTGCACTTCATCACCCGGGGGGTGACCGGTTCGTGGTACTCATAGGCCGGAACGCCGAACGGACAGGCGATCATGCAGTAGCGGCAGCCCACGCACAGCGATGCATCATAGGTCACCGCGCCGGATCTTTGCTTTTTCAAGGCTTTGACAAAACATGCCGACGCACAGGCCGGCTCCAGGCAATGATTGCACTGGGTTTTCAGGTGGACCGGTTCTTTTGGGCCACCGGGATGGAACCGGTTGACCACCGTGTAGCGCGATTCGGACAGCTGCTGGTCGCTTTTTAAGACTTCCAGGTTATCAAACGGCTTTGCCGGCGCCGGCAGGTCGTTGACCTCGTTGCAGGCCGCCTCGCACTTGCGGCACCCGATGCACCGGGTGACGTCGTGGAGCACGCCCGCGGCCTCCGGGTATCCCGAAAAATGGGTCTTGACCGCAGCCCCGACATTGCCGGGCAAGCATGCGCTTCCGGCGGCCCCGGCGGCCATCCAGCCCAGAAGTTGTCTACGGGTGATGCCCATGTTCTTCTCACCTTGTCGCTATAGATTAACTTTGTTTTTTATCGGATCGTTTCTCGTGGCAGGCCGTACAATCGGTTGCCGCCGGCTTTTTTCTCTGCATCTGTTCGTGGCAGCCGATGCACTGGCCGTGATACGCGCCTTTCAGACCGGGCCGGCCGTCTTCAGGCGCTTCCCCCTTGAGGTTGTGGCAGCTTGCACAGCGCGGCGGGGTAAGGCTGGCCGGGCTGTTGTGATGGCAGCCCATGCAAAGTGTTTCTTTCTGAGCGTTGTGGAATGACTTCGCCAATCCGCTTTTACCGGTCTTTTCGGCCAGGGCCTTGACGATCTTGCGGTGCGGCAATGTAGCGCCCTTGTATTGGTCTGCCATGATGTCGATAGTGACCTTTTCGGGAATCTTTTTGTCGGCCACCCCGTTTATCGTCTCAGGGCGTTTTTCAATGGCGGACTCGGCGATTTTCGCCTGCTGCTCCGTATTTTTCGGCAGCGGCTTCAAGCGCCCCTCGTCGATTTCATGGCATTGCCGGCAATCGCGATCCGCAAACATTTTCTCCGTCATCTGGCTATGGCAGCCGGCGCAGTTCTTGTGCTGCCTGGCGGCATCATGGCAGCCCACGCAGCTCTTGGCGGAATCGCCGGCATGCATGGCGCTGCCCAGGGCCACATAATCGCCTTCCTTGTCGCCCTTGCTGGTATGACACTTGCGGCACGGCTCCAATGAGGCGTGGTGGCAGGCGCGGCAGCTCTCGGTTGCGCCTTCATGGGTTTTATGATTAAAGGCCACCGGCGCCATCCCCTGGTCCGGCAACTCCCCTTCTTCCACCGCCTTGTCCATCCAGTCGGCCATCAAAACGGCGTCGGGCTGGTCCCGCTTCATGCGGGGCACTTCTTCGATCTTGTCGATTTCGGCCTGCCCCGCTTTGCTATGGCAGCCGGCGCAGTCGACGGGGCCGGCGTCTTTGTCCGCTTCGGAAAGGCGCTTGTGGCAATTGACACAGTCGGTATGGGCCGCCATGCGGTACGAGCGGGTGTCATCCTCCCGGGTCTGCTTGTGGCAGTAACGGCAGGAGCCTTCTTCTCCCTTTTTGTAGACGGTTTTTTCCAGCTTCTCGTTGTAGACGTGATGGCAGGCGCCGCAGTTTTTGTCATATTCTTCCGGCTTGTAGGCGATCTGATCCGATTCGGTGTGCCGGTAATGCAGCGACTTGGAAAACTCAATCGGCTGCCAGTCCGAGGAAAGACCGGATTGCCTCTGATGACAGGACCGGCACTCGCCGGTCAGGGGACCGGAGGATTCCCCCTTGCCCCGCATCTTTTTATGACACCCGGCACATTCATCATGAAACTGCTTCATGGCCGCTTCGGGGCCGAGTGTGTCGGTATTTTTAAACGCAAAGTCGAAGCGGTCCGGCTTGTCATTGGATGCCTTCGGGTCTGACTTTGAGGCCGACTTTTGCCGGTGGCATGCCTTGCAGCCTTTGTCCGCCAGGGCCTTGGTGTGCTGGTCGTGCCGGAACAAAACCGCCGGCATCTTCTGTGTCCCGTCCGGTTTCGGCAAATCGATGGTCAGAATGTCGACGCGCTGCTCTTCGGCCGGATTCGCGCTGTATACCGAGCCCAGCAGGCCCGCTACCATCACCGGGACCAACAAAAAGGCGGCCAAAACAAAATGCTTTTGCCGCCCGGAAAGAATTTTATTGACCATGCCCGTACCTTTTTAACGATTCAGTGCTGTTTTCTTCGCTTTTCGCTTTTGTATCGTTCCGCCACGCGGTGGTTAAACAGTGTTCGTCAAGATTTCCTACCATTTTTGTATGAAATGTCAATTAAAATCCTACTAAAATTGTATGGAATTGTCCGGATCGCATTGCCAGTTGAATTTTAATAAACAAATCTGTTACAAACGCAATCATCCGGCAAATCGAGGCGTTTTTAAAACGCCCTTAGGAACAGAGAGCAACCATTGTTCAACAAATAAATACCCATGGCGTCTGCATCCAAATCTTGCGACAACCCGTCTGCCTTACCGCTCGTCCGCATGAAAGACGCGACCCTGCGTCGCGGAAGGAAAACCGGATGAAGCCACCGCGGGACCAGGCGGAAATCGAACGCTTGAAGGACCGGATCCTCGACGCGGCCTTGGAGATTATCATCAGCGCCGGCATGGACGGCCTGACCATGCGCAAGATCGCCGCCAGAATGCAAATGACCGCCCCGAACCTCTACAACTATTTTTCGGGCAAGGATGAAATCTACATCTCCATTGTCATCCGCGGCTTTGAGATGCTGCATGCCGCCTTAAAAGACGCCCATGAGCAAAACACCGAAGACCCCGCCGCCCGCACCCGGGCCATGATCGAGGCCTACATGCACTTCGGTATGACCCATCCGCAGTATTACGACATCATGTTCACCCGCCCCACCCCCAAGCACGAAGACTACGTGGGCACGCCCCATGAGCCGCTTTCCGCCATAGAGTATCGGCTCTCCATGGAAATTGCCGACATGGCCGTTGACACCGCGGCAGCGCTTACCGGAAAAGCGGCCGAATCCGAAACCGCCCGCCGCCGGGTCATTGCAATCTGGAGCCTCATGCACGGCATGATCACCCTTTACAACAGCCGGGTGGTCCAATACGTGGCAGAGCCGGCCGAGCCGGTATACCGGACGATCATAGAGGAATACCTGCAACAGCTTTAACGAGCCAAACGGATCACGGCATTCAAAATCCGCTGCGTATCATTTAAACCGGTCTGATTCAGCTACAGATGCTGCCATTGCTTGAAGATAAAGCATAGGCCCTCACGAGGAGTTTTTCCATGGACGTGCACTCCCGTAAAAAACGCATTGACGCCGATCGCGCCATGATCCTGGAAATGATCGAAGCGGCCATGGAACTGTCCCGGAAAAAAGGAGCGCATTCATTAACACCGGGCTGTAACTGCATCGTCTGTGTCAATAAGCGAAAGCAGATCCTGTACGGGGCGCCAAAGCCCTGGCGTTACCGCTTATGATTCAATGCCCTCAAAATCTTCTGGTAGAAATCATGTAAGTGCGAACCGGAAAGCAATCACAATAAATTTTACACAGGCGAAACCGTAACCCCGACAAACAATTTTGTTGACTTTTTAGTTAACTTAGTTAAATTTAACTTTGTTAATTGAACTTACATCAAAGGAGCCCAATTATGGCAACAGTGATTGTACTCGGCGGATGCGGGGCGGTGGGCAGCGTGGCGGTCAAAACCCTTGCCGGATCGGACCTGTTTTCAAAGGTTGTCATCGGCGATATGAACGCAGAGCGGGCGCGGGCGCTCATCGCGGAGATGGGCGCAAACGAGGTTTCCTATGCCCCTGTCGACGCCGAAGACCCGAACAGCATCCGGCGGGCGGCAGCCGGCGCCGACCTGGTGGTCAACTGCATCGGCCCGTTTTACAAGACCGTCAAAACGGTCCTTCAAACTGTAATCGAGGAAAAGATCGACTACGTGGACGTCTGCGACGACGTGGATGTAACGTTAGATATCTTTGAAATGGATCAGGCGGCAAAAACCGCCGGCATCACCGCAGTCATCGGCATGGGCAGCTCGCCCGGGGCCACCAACCTGCTGGCCAAATTCGCCGCGGATCATCTGCTCGATGAAACGCAATCCGTGGACATCTTCCATGCCCACGGCGGCGAACCCGTAGAGGGCGAAGGCGTCATCGGCCACCGGTTTCACTGCATGCAGATCGATATCCCGATGTTTTTAGACGGCCGGCTGCAGTACGTGAAATTCTTTTCCCCGGAAGGCCGGGCCCTGCGCCGCACCTTTGATTTTCCGATGCTCGGTGAAAACATCTGCGTCTATCCCTACCCGCACCCGGAACAGGTCACCCTGCCGAACCATATCCCGCTCCGTCAGGTGACCAACCGGGGTACGGTGCTGCCCGATGCATACTATCGCCTGATCAAGGACATGTGCCGCCTCGGCATCACCGGCCAAAAAGCCATCGATGTCAAGGGACAGGCCGTGGTCCCCTATGATTTCGCCATCGCCTTTATCCTGCAACAGCGCGAACGCATCCTGGAAGAAACCGGTTTTGGACAGCAGCGCGGGTGCTGCTCGGTGGTGGCGCGGGGGAGAAAAGACGGCGAAACAGTGGAATACCGGTTTCACATGGCCTCAAAAAGCCAGGCGCTCGGCGAGGGCACCGGTATTCCGGCCGCTTTGGGCGCCATGCTCATGCAGCAGGGCAAAATCGCCGGAAAGGGCGTTTTGCCCCCGGAAGGCTGTATTGATCCCAACGACTTTATCGGGCTGGTCACAACGGTAATGGCCGGGGACAAATCGCGCGGGGACAAAGATGCCTTCCAGGGGGTGATCGTGGAAAAAGTCGACAAGGACGGCAATATCGAAACACTTGATATGTAATCACGACAGCCTATGCCCAATCCTCCCTACATCCTGGCCATTGACCACGGCACCTCCGGGATCAAGGCGGCCATCGTTTCGGCATTCGGCGAAATCGTCGATTACGCGTTTGAAAAAACCCCGATTGCATATCTGCCCGGCGGCGGCGCCGAGCAGGACCCGGACGACTGGTGGCGCGCCCTTGTCACGACCGCCGGCCGGCTGGTGGGCAGAAACCCGGACTGCAGCGCCGCCATTGTCTGCGTGGCGGTTTCCAGCACCTTTTCCACCACCGTGGCCGTGGACCGGCAGGGCCGGCACCTGGCCAATGCGTTGACCTGGATGGACTCGCGGGGGGCGCCCTATGTCAAAAAAATGGTCTCCGGGTTTTTCAACATCGACGGCTACGGCCTGGGCATGATCGCGAAATGGATTCCCAAAACCGGCGGCGGCCCCACCCTTTCCGGAAAGGATGATATCGCCCACGTGCTTTTCGTTCAAAACGAATGGCCGGAGGTTTATGACCACACGTATATGTTTCTGCCGAGCAAGGATTATCTCAACCTGCGGCTGACCGGCACGTTTGCCTCGTCCTATGATGCCATGCAGCTGTTCTGGGTATCCGACATCCGCGACATCCACCGGATCGTCTACGATACAAAGCTCATCGACGCCCTTGGCATTGACGGCGAAAAGCTGCCGCCCATGCAGGCCGCCACCGATATCATCGGGACGCTGAAAAAAGACGTGGCCGAACAAATCGGCTTATCCGCCAAGGTCAAGGTGGTGAGCTGCTCGCCCGATCACCAGACGGCGTGCGTAGGTTCCGGGGCGGTGGCCGATTATGCCGGCCATCTCTATGTGGGCACCTCTTCGTGGACACAGGCCGTGGTGCCCTTTAAAAAAACCGACCTGCTCCACTCCATTGCCTCGTTTCCCACCGCTATTCCGGGCAAATACCAGTCGGTCAACGAACAGGATTTAGCAGGCGGCTGCTTGCACCACCTGTTCGAAAACCTGCTGTTTTGCAACAACGCCCTTTACGCGGGGCCGCCGGCAAAAAACCCCTATGATCATATCGATGCCATCGCCGGCGCCATTGCCCCGGGAAGCGAAAAGCTCCTGTACCTGCCCTGGCTAAACGGCGAGCGCACCCCGGTGGATGAAACCACGCTGCGGGGCGGATTTTTCAACATGGGCAAGACCCATACCCAGGATCACATGATCCGCGCCGTACTCGAAGGCGTGGCGTTTAACACCCGATGGAGTCTAAAATACGTGGAGCGGTTCGTGGGCCGCAAACTGGACCCGATCCGTTTTATCGGCGGCGGCGCCCAGTCGGCGCTCTGGTGCCGGATCTTTGCCGATGTGTTAGATCGCAGAATTGCCCGGGTGGACAATCCCATGCAGGCCAACGCCCGCGGCGCCGCCTTTATTGCGCTGGTGGGTTTAGGCTATCTCGCCTTTGACGACATTGCCGCACTAACGAAATTTCAGCACACCTATATCCCGGACCCGGCCAACCGGGGTGTATACGATGCGCTTTTTGACGGGTTTGTAAAAATCTACAAACAGAATCGCCGGCTGTTTCGGCGGCTCAATGCCGTGTGAGATACGTTCCGGCGAAAAAGGGCGCATTGCCGGCCTATGAGGATTCGGGAATTTTAGAAACATCCATTTTAGGGAATTTCGGGTAAAGCAGAGGGAAGGTCAGCCTGCACCTTGATTTAAAACTACCAAAACGCTTTGACATGGGGGTAGTCTAATATTTTTTGATCTTTCGTCAGCAGCAAAAAGTTATGAACCCGCGCAGTTGCTACAATAATGCGGTCGGCCGGGTCTTTGTGGAAATCTCCCGGCAGTCGGCAGGACTCAACGGCAATTTCCGGCGACAATTCGATCACGCTTATCCCGCTTTCATGAATTGCCTTGGAAAACCATTTTGATATGGAAACTTTGAGCTCGATTCTTTTTTTGGCAGCCATCATGGCCAATTCCCATATGGAGATGGATGCGATGGCACGTTGATCCGTTTTTGTCTGCTTTATCGTTTCAATTGCCTTTTCGGATAAATTCTCGGGTTCCGTCAAACACCACCACCACGCATGCGTATCGAGCATTATCACGAATCGATCTCCCAATCCTCCGCATCCACAACAGGTTCAGTTAAATCGCAAACCGTTTTCCCCCAGCCGGAAAGGGCGCCCAAAAGAAGGTCTTTTTCGTCAACTTCGGCAATGTGCGTCAGTTTTGCGATGGGCTTGCCCCTTTTGGTGATGATGATTTCTTTGTGCGTAGTTTTGACCTGCTCCAGCAATGTGAAGCATTTTGACCGGAATTCAGCAGCATTGATTTCCATGGAACACCTCTTTATTGAATATGTACATCTTAAATTGTACACTTATAGAAGTCAAACATCATTAACGGAATAATGTGTACTGCAGAAAAACGGGATTAAATTGGGTCTGATTCCTTCAACAGCTGTATCGAAAAGGTGGGTACTGAACGGCATCATCCCCACCGTGGCCGAAAACGGTATTGCCGGTCTTGCCGTCGAAGGCGTCCCGGCGCGATACTGATTTTATCTGCAATTTCAAAAAGCAAAACGGCTGCTACACCGCAAGTCTTTCCCCGATCACCTCCGTGACCTCCCTGACCTGCAGGCGATCGGCCACCCCGGCGGTTTTGACGGCGTCTTCGAGCATGATGGCACACTGCGGGCAGGCCACGGCCAAAATTTGCGCCCCCGTGCCCTCAGCTTCCATCGCGCGCGTCCGGGCGGGGCTTTGCGCGGCACCGCCTAAAATATCGGTAAAGAAGTTGCCGCCCCCGCCGCCGCAGCAAAGCGCGTTTTTGCGGTTTCTCTCCATTTCCAGCAATTGGATGCCGGGCACGGCCCGCAACACCATCCGCGGCGATTCATAATCCCCGTTGTGACGGCCCAGGTAACACGGATCGTGGAAGGTGACCTGCTGCGGTGCCGGGTTGTCCGTAAACGCAAGATGGCCCATGGCAAAGGCGAGCAACTGGGTGTAATGAAATACCTGGTAGTGGCCGCCGAAGGCCGGATAGTCGTTTTTAAAGGCATGAAAGGCATGGGGCGACAGGGTGATGATCTTTTTGACCCGCGCACGATCGAATGCAGCGATGTTTTTTTTCGCCAGTTCCCCGAACAACGGGGTTTCGCCCATGGCCCGGACGTCGTTTCCGTCGGCGCATTCGCCTTCGGTCAACACCCCGAGCGATACCCCGGCTTTCTGCAAAACGGTTGCCACGGACCGGGCGATTTCGCGGCCGCGCGGATCATAGGCGCCCACATCGTCGGCATAAAACAGGTATTGCTGGTCCGAAAAGGCGGCAATACCGGCCTCGGCCGCCCAGTCGGCCCGCTTTTTGGCCGGCTTTCCGTAGGCGTTGGCGTGGTTTTGCATCCGGGTCAAATAATCGCGCACCCCTGCCGGCACCCGGCCGGCATCGAGCAGCGCTTCTTTTCCGGCGGCTGAGCCGGTAGCCGTAGATTATGATGCAAAGACCGATAATCACGATAGCGCCTCCGATTATACCGAGATTTATATTGCGGGTCTCGGTTGCCATCTGTTCTGCGTCTTTGCGCAGGTCTTCGGTTTTCTGTGTAAATTCATCCATGTATGCTGTTGCAAGAACTGACAGAGGCGGATTGTCTTCGCCGAGCTCAATCGGCGCGATGGCCATGTATTTTTCCCGCAGCTTTCCGTCGGTATCTTTCCACATGTAATGACCTGTTGAGACATTTCTTCCCCAGGAGCCTTCAAGAACAGAATAGAACTCGTCAAAATATGGTCCCAGGGCCTTGCGCAGGGTATCTGTATCAGGAATTCCGATAAGGTTCGGATTGGGATGAGCCCATATGACCGAATCGCGATCTTCCAGCTCTTCTCCTATAACACTTGTATAGCCTGTTTCACCGACAGCCTGTACTGCGATCTCGCTGAATTCCGGGTCATAGCTGTAATCCTCGGGTTCCAGATCCGGGTGAGCCCTGAGATAAATTTCGCACTGAAGAGCCACGTCCTTTGCCTTTTCCAAAAGCTGCTCACGCCCGGCATCAGCCACGATCTCTGTACTCTCGTCTGTAATATCCGAAGAGAGCC
>JBNJEA010000016.1:0-33839 GCA_051745395.1 Thermodesulfobacteriota bacterium
GCTATTTCGGGTGGAGCAAGTATTTTGTATACGGAAGATTTACAGCACGGTCAAATCATTGACAACCTGAAGATCCTCAATCCATTTCAATCTTAACTCTATAATATTATTTGCCATTTCCCGATCGAAGAAGAGTCGGCATACAATCTATCCTGGAATATTGACTTGGCTATTCAATAAACATTCAGTTGCGGCGTGATCATTGGTTTTGAGCACTACATTGATTAGCGTTTTATCTATCGTTGCATAACATTGGACGCAGATTGCCCTTAAACCGGAGGATGGAAAGAATCTTGTCGAAGTAACCATATGCAATGATAGATAAAATTGCCACAGTCCTCTCAGCCTTTTCAGGATGATTTATGAAGACTTCAAAAGATGTTGCTGCCTTAAATGTAACAAGGCTACATCATCATCACAAAGAGAATAGATCCAACAACTCGGCAAATAAAAGAGGCCCAGTTACACCCGATATGGCTTTATGATTATGCTGGGTCCTTGATACATAGGGGCTGGGAGATCCTCGGCATCCACCGCTGTTGCCACAAACCCCGCAGTCGCCAGCGTACTCAAGACAATATGAATATTGTATTTCGGCAAGCCTGCGCCGGGATCAAAAAAATAACCGTATGCGGCAAAACCGGTAGCACAAGCAGCAACATTTAGTGTCGCAGCAGCCGTTCCGGCCCCCTTGTGGAACCCGTTTTCGAACCGGACACGGCTACAGCGGCTGCCGCCGCCAATGTGCCATAGCCCGGATCCTTTTGCATTTTACCCACAGGAAATCCTTTTCCCCTGCCTTCTTTCCGGCACGTGATGCATTCGCCCTGTTCTGTGTGGTCGCCTGATCATGTTTTTAAAAAAAGGCTTTTGACATCAAAAAAGACCACGAGGGCAAAGCCCAGCGGAAAAAGACAAAGGAAGGGAATCGCCGGCCAGGTGCCGCGATGCCATGCAAAGACGACCGGCAACTGGGTATAAACCAGCAGGGCCATGTTGATCCAGAAGTGGAAAAGCACCGGTTGTCGATACAGGCCCGCTGCTTTTGCCAAGGCCGGTTTCTGCAGCGGGCCGAACTTGGGGGTACGGTTGAATCGGCCGCCTTTTTCCAAAAACCCCCGGGCAATGGAAAGCCCAATTGCCGGGGCCAGACCGATGGTTAAGACGGGCAATACCGGCACGCTTAGCAACAGGCGGTATTGTTTGCTCAAAACCGCATAGGCCGCGTAGTAAAACAGTATCGCACCACCGGATATCAAAAACAGCGGCACATCCACCCAGATCATCTGGTAGGCGCCGATGTGCGTCCGGCAAAGCAGTGTGGGATAGAGGGTCAGCATCACCAGGGCGCCCAGCATCCAGCCCATGTTGGCGAGCAGGTGCATGGCGCTTTCCATTTTTACGGCCAGCGGCACCGGCGCACCCAAAATCCGGGGCAGCAGTTTTTTTGCGGTTTGAATCGAGCCTTTGGCCCACCGCTGCTGCTGGCTGCGAAAGGCCGACAGGGTCGGCGGCAGTTCGGAGGGCACCGATATGTCGTGCCGGTAAATGAACTGCCAGCCGCAAAGCTGGGCGCGATAACTTACGTCCAGGTCTTCAGTGACCGTGTCGGACTGCCACCCGCCGGCCGATTCGATGGCCTGCCGCCGCCAGATGCCGGCGGTGCCGTTGAAGTTGAAAAACAGTCCCCGGCCGTTTCGCACCCGGTGTTCAATATCGAAGTGCGGGCCGAGCAGCAGGGATTGCAGCCGGGTCAGCAGTGACGCTCCCTGGTTGATAAAGCTCCAGCGGGTCTGCACCATCCCGATTTTCGCATCGTCAAAACAGGGTATCGTTTGTTTTAAAAAATCAGGCGGGGGAATAAAGTCGGCATCAAATACGGCAATGAATTCGCCGCACGCGCGGGTCAATCCGTTGGCCAGGGCGCCCGCCTTGTAGCCGGTCCGCCTTTTGCGGCGGATGATTTGCATGGAGCGCCCCTTTTCAGCCCATTCTTTGACCCGGCTGGAGACAATGGCCGAAGTGTCATCCGTGGAATCGTCGAGGAGCTGGATCTCCATCCGGCCTTGGGGCCAGTCCATCATTGCGACGGCATCAATGATGCGGGCGGCCACAAACCGTTCGTTATAAAGGGGCAGCTGCAAAGTCACCATGGGCAGTTGGAGGTCGGCCTGCTTTTGAGAGGGAGAAAAACGTTTGCAATCGGGCTGCCGCAGCCGCTTTTGCCACCAGAACAGCAGCCAGAGCCGATGCAGGCCGTAAATGGCCAGACCGCCGAGGCATGAAAAATGAATGGCCGCCAGGAGGTGAAGGATATCTGGTGTCATGGCTCTGGCAGATAGCACAGTCTGAAAATAAATGTCTATCGAGATGAAATGATATTTATAAATTGTATCAAATCAAGGTGACATGATTGTTTTTTTCTATTGATTCGTTCATCGAAAAGCTGAATCGCAATGGGCTTTTCGATTCAAAAAATCAATTGGACAAATTGCTTTTTTTTATTCTATTAAAAAAAAGGTTTTGTCGGAGCATTTTTCGATTGCCGTTTCGTATTACGAACTTCAACCATTTTTACCGGGACACGAATGGATCATCAGCAAGCCACCGCCCCGCTTTTCGACCGTTATGCAGCGGATCATCCGGACGCATTACGACCGGCACTCACCGATTTGATTTCCGAAACGCTGACGAAATGCATCGCCTGCCCGAAATGCCAGTCCGAATGTGCTTTTCTGGCCCGTTACGGCAATCCTGCCGATCTTCTGGCATCCGGGGACCCGGCAGACCCGGAGTTTTTAAAGATCGCCTATGAATGCAGTTTGTGTGATTTGTGTGCGGCGGTTTGCCCGGTGGGGCTTCGCCCGGGTGAACTTTTTCTGGAAATGCGGCGCGCCGCCGTGGATATGAAAGCTGCCCCATTAAAACAGCATGCCCCGATCATGGCCTATGAAAAACGGGGAACATCTCGAAAATATACGTATTACAATCTGCCGGAAAACTGCGATACCGTGTTCTTCCCGGGTTGCACGCTGTCCGGCACCCGGCCGGAACAGACCCGGCGCCTCTATGAACACCTCAAAACGATTGTACCCCAAATCGGGATCGTGCTGGATTGCTGCTGCAAGCCGTCCCATGACCTGGGCCGGACGGCATTTTTTGAAGAAATGTTTCTGGAAATGCAGTCATGCCTGCTCGGCTGCGGAGTAAAGCAGGTGATCGTGGCCTGCCCGAACTGCTTCAAGGTATTTTCGAACTACGGCGATCCAATGGCCGTTGAATCCGTTTACGAGCGACTGGTTCAGCATGATCTGCCCGGGCCGCCATTGCGTGATCGGCAACAAATCACAGTGCACGACCCATGCGTGTTGCGCGATCAGCCTGAAGTCCAGGAAGCGGTGCGGCAGCTTGCCGCAAAACGCGGCATAGAGATTGTCGAAATGCCCCATTGCTGCAATAAAACCCTTTGCTGCGGCGAAGGCGGGGCGGTGGCCTGTATGGACAAGGGCCTGGCGGATTCATGGCGCCTGCGCCGGCAAACCGAAATCCAGGGGCATCATGTACTGACCTATTGCGCCGGGTGTGCCAATGCGTTGAAATCTATTGCCCCGGTGTCCCATGCCGTTGACCTGGCGATAGACCCGCAAGGCGCATTTTCCGGACAAACCCGGGTATCGCGGGCGCCCATGACCTACGTAAACCGACTTCGATTCAAACGGTACCTGAAAAAACATGAACCGGCGCATCAAAGCCGGGAAAGAAATTTTTCACCCTCATCGGCGGCACCGTCGGCATTTCCCGCCGCCCGGACAGGCGTCCTTCTCGCAATCGTCGCCTTGATTGCAGTCCTTCATGCCACCGATGCCACACGCTTTTTGCAGCAGGATGTGCTGCGGGGATGGGTCGCATCATGGGGGGCTATGGCCCCGGTCATTTACATGGCCATTTATACGGTCGCCCCTGCTTTGTTTCTGCCCGGCCTTCCAATCACCATTGTCGGCGGCGTCCTTTTCGGACCCGTCTGGGGGGTGGTCTACAGTATTGCCGGCGCGACAGCCGGGGCCTGCCTGGCGTTTCTGATATCGCGCTACATGGCCCGGGACTGGGTTTATGCCCGGCTTCGCAGTCCGCGCTGGCGGCGTCTGGATAACGATGTCAAACGCCATGGCTGGAAAATCGTGGCCTTTACCCGGCTGATTCCGTTGTTTCCGTTCAATATGTTAAATTATGCCTTTGGGGTAACGAAAATCCGGTTTTTGGATTACGCGGTGACTTCATTTTTTTCCATGCTGCCCGCCTGCATCGCCTATATCGTCTTTTCAAGCTCCCTGCTCGACCTGCTGCGGGGGCAGATATCAAAGGAATTTGTCGCCGGGCTGCTGTTGATCGGGATCATGTCGCTGATCCCGGTGGCCTACCGGCGTCATCAGGCCAGAAAAGGCACCCCCCACCCTGCCCGTTTTCCCGCGGATGAAACGGGCAGTGAAAAACAGCAAAGGACAGGATAAGATTTGGCGACGCATTTGTTCCGGCAGGGCATATCAATATCAGGGCGATGCTTTTCCTCTGACGGTTTGAATCCTCCGTATGCCCCACTGGACGGCCACGGCGGCTGCCGGGGCCGAAACGATCATCAGCGCTGTCATGGGCTGTTCAATCCACTGGTTGGTCAGGGCGTAGCGCTGCAGGACCTGGTAGGACAGCAATACGGACCAGGAAAACACGATGCCGGCCGGGCCGCCGGCAAGCGGGATAAAGGCGACAAGATAGAGGGCATACCAGGGGTGCAGGGTCGGCGTGGTCAGCATGTAGGCAAAGCTGATGCCGTAGAACGTTTTCAGGATATGGCCCAGTGCCGTGTTGTTATTCCGTAACCGGGAAAACGATACCAGCAGTTTTACATACAAGGCGACGGTTATGGCGATAAAGGCACCGGTGACGATCATGCGGGCAACCCGGTCACTTCCCGAAATATTGCGGACCGACCGGAAGAAAAAACCGGAAAATTCCCATGTGTTCAGGTAGGCCGAAAGGCTTTGGCCGGCATTGAAAATATCGGGCACAAACGGCCATGTCAGCAAAACGCCGGCAATCATTGCCGCAGCGATAAACCATCGCCTGGCGGCAGGCTTTATGCCCGGCAGAAAACCCGGCATAAAAAATATCGGAAAGAGTTTGACCAGTACTGCGGCTGCGGCCGTCAGGCCGGCTGCCGCCGCATAAACGGGTTGCGGTGATCGTATGGTGGAGACGCCGGCTGTTTTATCGGAGCCGGCAGTGGCCGAAGGCGCGTCAGTCAGGCGAAGGACCAGCAGGATCATCGCAAAAACAAGACAAATGCCGGCGGCATCGATATGGCCTGACCCGGCGATTTCCAATACCGGCAGCGGATGCCAGGCATAAAGCACCGCCAGTTTCCGGGGACGGCCGAGGCGGTCCAGCAGTCGGATCAGCATGAAACAGGTGGCGATGTCCAGGATCGAAAGAAGCAGTTTCATCCCGAAGACGCCCCCGAGTAAAGCGCCCACGGCAAAGACAATCTGGGCCGTCGGCGGGTAAATGGTGAAAAAACCCGGATGATTGACATTTGCAATCAGATCGGCCCACCGCGGAAAGGCTTCTGCAGCCCCGGCCGGCGTCATGGCATAGGGGTTGTGGCCGGACAGGACCATGAAACCGTCTAACACGTATCGATAAATATCGTCGGATAGCGTCGGTGCCTTACAGACAAACATCAGGCGGAGTAAAGCGGCGCCCCCGAGCAGCCGCCAGTCGCCCCAACCGGTTTGCCCGCGCGGAGTGCATGCGGCAACCCCCATGAGCAGGATGGTAATCAAGGCGGTCAGCCCGACCATTTCCGGCACATGGAAGCGAAGATCCGGCAACCACGCCAAAACGGCATAGGAGCAGAATATGAGAAGGGTTAATACCGTCAGTAATCGGTGGGTATCGGTTCGGCTTGTGCCAATGCTTTGTTTCATTGCCTTGATGCTCGGGTGTTCAGCTGCTGCTGCAAAACCATTTGATCTGGGATTGATAACGCCGGCCAGCCTGGAAGCCGATACGAATCAATGGATCATACTGGATGCCCGGCCGACCGAACAGTATATCCAGGGACATCTGCCCGGTGCGTTTTCCTTTTCGTGGGAAAACCATACCAGAACCGATGAAAAAGACATAGCGTACCGTTTAAAGCCCATCGAAGCGATTGCCGCAACCCTTGAAAAGATGGGCATTCATGAAAAAAGCCCGGTCGTGGTTTACGGGGATGCCGACACATCCTGGGGCGGCGAGGGCTGGGCCTGCTGGCTGCTGGCGTACATGGGCCATACCGGACCGATACGCCTGCTCGACGGCGGCATCCAGGCGTGGATAGCACAATCGTATCCCGTGGAAAAAGGACTGCAAAAAATAGACGGCAAACCCGCCCAATACGATTTTCAGGTCCGCAAGGCGCTGAACGTAGACGCCGAAACGCTTCAAAAAAGACCGGATGCCTATCAGTTGGTCGATACCCGGTCTCTTATGGAATGGTTCAAGGGGCATTTGCCGAATGCCGTGCATATCCAGTGGAAATCGTTTTTTACCGGCAGGCATCAAAAACCGATCCGCCGTCAGGCGATCAAGGCATTGCTTGCAGAACACGATATCGACTGCCAAAAGCCAGTGGTCTACTACTGCACGGGGGGTATCCGCTCCGGCTATGCCTGGCTGGTCCACCAACTGGCCGGCCTGCCGACGGCATACAATTTCGAAGGGGGCACGTCGGCATGGCACAAGTTATCAGAAAAATGAAAAGGAAGGGCAAGGATATGAAAAAGAAGCTCATGATGATCGCCTTGATCGCGGCGGTGCTGGCAATGACAGCCGCGCCGGTTTTTGCCGGGGCCTGGACGCGGGCCAAAGGCAGCAGCTATAACCGCGTGTCGATTAACTACTATTTCTCGGATGAAAATTACATCAATGACAGCGATCGGCTGGCATATCCGGAAAATGGTGAATTCGAGGATTACTACGCCAACTACTACCTGGAATACGGCTTCACCGATCGACTCACGGCCATCGGCTCCTTTAATTACAAGTGGCTCAAAAAGGAAGACGATACCATCAAAATGGAAACCTGGGGCGTCGGCGATGCGGACGTGGCCGTCAAATACAGGCTCTATGATGGCTTTGGCGTCTGCTCCGTTCAGGGCCTGTACAAAATCGCCGCCTTTTATGATGAAGACGACCGGCTGCCGCTAGGCAACGGGCAGTCCGATTTTGAGCTTCGGCTGATGTACGGCAAGTCACTTTATCCCTTTATACCGGGCTATTGCAATTTTGAAGCCGGATACAGGTGGCGCAACAGCGACCCGTCGGATGAATTTCATTTTCTCGGCGAAGTCGGCATCGATTTCACCGAAACGTTCTACAGCCGGGTCAAACTCGACGCCATCTTCGCTGTTGACGACAATGACGGCACCATCAGTCCCGCTGGCAATCCCACCAAAACCGATGCCTATGATCTGATCAAGCTCGACATCGCCGGCGGCTGGAAATTGTCTGATCAATGGGGCTTTGAACTGGCCTACACCCCGAGTATCTACGGCCAGTGGACCGCTGCCGGGGCCACCTACACCGCGGCCGTCGTGTTTGAAACCGAGTAATGAAAATCCATTTTAAATATGTAAGGAGGTTTTATATGAAGCGGCATTTCGTTTGGTATTTAGGGATATTTTTCACCGTTGGCTTTTTGTTTTGTCTTGGCTGCGGCGACTCGGTGGATCTCAAAGAGGCTGCAGACAACACCGGGGAAGAAACAGCAGAAACGGAAACCTACCCCAATGCGCAACTCCTGGTGTCAACCGACGCACTGGCCGGGATGCTGGATCAAAACAACCTGGCCGTTATCGACGCCCGGGCAAACGGGTATGACAGCGCCCATATCCCCGGGGCCATTCACGTACCCCACGCCGAGTTTGCCGATACATCAATGAACCTGCAATCTGTTGACTTCCTGGAAGATAAAATGACCCAACTGGGGCTCGACCGGGACATGAAAATCGTCATCTATGATGACACCACCGCTTCCTGGGGCGCGGCAGGCCGGATTTTCTGGATTTTCGAATACCTGGGCTGCACCGATGTCCACCTGCTAAACGGGGGATGGGACAAGTGGCATGCCGAAGAAAGGACAACCGAGACGACCGCCAGCACACTTGCCGAAAGCGATACCCCTTTTGAAGCCGAGATAAATGACGATATACTGGCCACAAAAGAGCAGATCAGCAATCGCCTGGGCGATTCCGACTTTGCGGTCATTGATTCGCGCACGCCAGCGGAATACAACGGCTGGAAACTTTATAACGAGGCCCGGCGCGGCCACATCAAGGGGGCAAAGCAGCTCCAATACGAGCAGTTTTTCAACGAAGACAAAACGGTCCTTTCCTATGAGGACTTGAAATCCTTTTTTGAAGACAAACGGATTGCATCGGAAAAAACCGTTGCCGCCTATTGTACCGCCGGCATCCGCAGCGGCTTTGTCTATTTTGCCCTGCGCCTGATGGGCCATGAAAAAGCCAGCAACTATGATGCTTCGATCTGGGACTGGGCCGAAGCCGGTCTGGCCGATGACCAGACCTATCCCATGGCGCATATGCCGCGTTACGAAAAAGTGGTTCATCCCGGTTGGGTCAAGCAGTTGATCAATGGAGAATCCCCGCCGACCTATGACGGCAACGGCTATGTGATCCTTTTTTCCACCTGGACGGCGCGCTGGGAGGAAGACCGCTCCGATTACAAGGGCACCGCCTATGAAGAAGGCCATATTCCCGGTGCGGTGTTTCTCGATACCTATGGCATCGAAAACGGTCCCAATGCCGAACCCGATTATGAAGCCCCGGAAGAAGGCAATGCCAAGCCGATACCGGAACTGCAGAACCTGTTCGGCAGCCTGGGCATCTCAAAAGACAAAACCGTGGTAGTCTACGGCGAGGACATGATGACGTCCGGCCGGATCGCCTGGTCGCTTTTACTGGCCGGCGTTGAAGATGTCCGGATATTAAACGGCGGCTGGGATGCATGGGTCGCGGCCGACGGCGAAGTGGAAACCGAGCCGAATGCGCCCACAGCGGTTGATTTCGGTGATCCCGCAAATACAGGCAATCCCGAGTACCTGGCGACAGTGGCCGATGTTCGAGACGTGGTCAACGGCAACGCCGCCGATACCGTTATCGCCGATGACCGATCCCTGGATGAATACCTGGGGCTGTCGAATTCTTACTATCCCTACTTTTATGCCCTGGGCCGCATCCCCACCTCCCGGTGGATCGGTGACTGGGTCCATATTGTCCGGGAAGATCACCAGACCCTGCGGACCTATACAGAGGTGGAAGGCAACTGGAAAGATGCCGGGTTTGCGCAGGACACGAAGATGTATTTCGTCTGCGGCACGGGCTGGCGCTCCGCCCTTTATACCTATTACGCCTACCTACTCGATTGGGATGCGGCGAATTTTGACGGCGGGTGGTATCAGTGGAGCGATGATGCGGACAATCCGATCTGGGAAAGCAATTATTGATACATGTTTACATAAAAACAAATTATGATCCGGATGGCGCCGGCGATCCGGAAATCACCCCCGCATCATGCTGATACTTTTACCGATATTCTGGCTGTTAGCCCTGTTGTTGCTGGTGGTTTACCCGGCAGCGCCACCGCGAAAAAGCGCCCTGCAAATCCTGGTGATTTCCCTGGCGGCACGGGCGCTTTTTTTGTGGACAGCGGGGGTGTACGCATCGGTATGGCCGGCACACGGTGCAATCTGGATGCGCCTTTTATGTGATTCAGCGGTTTTGATAGCCCTGATGACCGTTTTGTTTCAACGGAGGTTCAATCTTCGATGGGCGTTGCTCTATGGGCTCAATCCGGTGGCATTATGGGCGGTTTTTCAGGGTCAGACCGCTGTATTTTTCGGTTTGTTCTGCCTGATCGGTTCCATCGGGGCTTATCACCGGGCGCTGTGGGCATGGATGTGCCTTTTGGCCGGGTTTGCCATGGGCCTGTTTCCATTGGCAGCGACAGTGGTCGTGTTTTTGGTGCGTCGACAGAACCTGAAGTATTTGCCCCTGGCCGCCGGCATGGCGGTGATCACCAGGGCGGGACGGTATCTGTCCGGCAATGCGCCGGCTGTTTTCCCGTTTTCCGGATTTGACGGGTTTGTACACCGGCTGGCGGAAACGCTCTGGGCACCGGCAACGGCCTTGCTTGTGACGTCGGCCCTGTTCTGCCTTTTGCTGGTCTTCGGCTGGTGGTATTTTCATCCGGTGCGAACCCGGTATCACCATGACCCGCTGCCGGGCATCTTTTTTGTTACAGCCGCCTGGCTGCTGGTCATGCCGGCAGGCCTGCCCGCGATCCTGGGGGTGGCGGCGCTTGCGGCTTTGCAGCCCGGTGCTACCTGGATGCTGTTTTACCTGATCACCGCCGGGCTTATCGCAATTTTGCCCGCCGGCGTTTCATTGGCAACCGATACGGTGGTATGGCTTGCCTACATGCCCTTTCTGGCGTTTCTCCTGGCCGACTGGCACCGGTTTTTTCATCGGATGAAGGCGGCGCCGTTCGGCTCATGTCAAACGGTTTCGGTGATTGTCCCGACCTTAAACGAGCAGGACCGGATAAAAGCATGCATCCGTTCGATTCAAACCGATCCGGCCGTCACCGAAATCATTGTGGCCGACGCCGGTTCTTCGGACGGTACCCGGAAAGCAGCAGCGGCCCTTGGGGCACGGGTGATCTGCCACCGCAAACCCATCGATGCGCGCGGCGGCCGGGGCGGACAGATCCGGGCCGGGCTGCAAACGGCCACCGGCGATGTGGTCGCCGTGGTGCATGCCGACATGACCGTGTGCTTTCCGGCATTTTCAAAAATGATATCGGCGCTTAAACACAACCCGTCGGCCGCAGGCGGTGCATTGGGCAGTCGATTTGATTCCGGTCAGCTGCGATTCCGGATCATTGCGTGGGCCAATGACGCCCGGATGATTTTTGCTGCCATCGCTTTTGGCGACCAGGTACAGTTTTTTCGCCGGCACCCGGTGGCAAGCCGGGATTTGTTTCCGCAGATGCCATTGATGGAAGACGTGGAACTCTCCCTCCGGCTCAACAATATCGGCAGATCGTTATTTTTATTCGGCCGGGCCCGGGTGTCTGCCCGAAAATGGAAGCGCAGGGGGGCGAGTCACGCCATTATCGTGATTCGATTGTTTTTGAGCTACCTGGTGCGGCGTCTTTGGAAAACCCCGGATGCCGCCGCGATGTATCGACGATACTACGGCTCTTCACCATGAGGGTCTTCAAATGGATTTCCAGAATTCAGAAAATCATTCATTACCCCCCATGCATGGAATTCAGTATCATGTCCCCCGAATGCCCGAAGGGTTTCTGAAACGTTCAATTTAGGTCAAAACAAAATGAGGCCCAATAGCTTTCCCAGTCAATGTCCTGGCTGCCTGTGTATGGGGAAAGGTGAATTAACCGAAGCAGCCAGACCCCCGGCCCTTCCACGGTAAAAGATGCGTTTCCGTTGGCGTCTGTACAGGCGGTTTGCTCGAAAACTTTTCCATCGGGTCGAAGCTGGCAGGCGGTCACGTATTTATCGGCCAGGGGGTTGCCGTCAAAAAAGACACTTGCTTCCAAAACCGAATTGCCCGTGCACAATCGCGGATGGGTATGCAGTATGATTTCAAGTTTTTGATCCGTCCTCTTGTTTGGGATTTTATCATCGATACGATCCCCGACCTGGACCAATGCCTTCATGCAGCGCGCATAACGCTCGACCTGCTCCCCGCGGGGGTTTGCTTTCATGGCGGGCAGCAATTGCTCGTGTTTTTCATGGGAAAGATAGGTGCCGAATTTTTCATTATCCAGCGTAATCATCGTAAAATCGCGATCCATGACGATCAGGCCACTGCCCTCGGCACCCGGATCAAATGCCACGGCGGGTTGACAGCCGTCAGTCAATTGATCGAGCAGATCAATCTTGCCGTCTTTTCGAATCAAATCCAGCCTGGGGGTCATGTTTTTTTCAAGCGGCAGTTCCTTTTCCGGAGCCATCTTGTGACCGACAAACAACCGCGCAAAAAGAAATGCTTCCAGGCCCAGGTAGAATTTATCCGGCTGCAGCCAGCAATCATGGGCAAAGACAGGATCTGCAAAAAACAAAGTCAAGATTACTACATCCAGGAAAAGTAAAAACATCGTTTGCTCCTTATTGTGTATTTTTTCCGATTCCGATTCTATTCGGCGCTTTTTTCATCTTCCCTGTCAATATGTTTCAAAGGAATGACATAAGGTTTTCCCAATTCGTGTTTCACCTCGGCAACCACGCCGTAAACCGAGGAAATATTGTCCGGTGTCAGCACGGTCTCCGCATCACCGGCGCTATAAATTCTGCCTTCCTTCATCATAATGATTTTGTCCGCATACCGGGACGCCAGGTTGAGATCATGGACAGCCATGACCACCGAAATTTTTTTCTCAGTCGCAAGGGACTTAAGTAACTCCATTACTTCGAGTTGATGACGAAGATCGAGATTGGAGGTGGGCTCATCCATTAGAAGGATGTCGGGATTCTGGGCCAGCGCGCGAGCCAGAATGACCTTCTGCTTTTGTCCTCCGCTGAGTTCATTGAAATCCCGCAAGGCAATATCTTCAATTTCCAGTAGTTTCAATATACCAATGACAAAGGCTTCGTCTGTTTTGCTGCTTTTCCATCCGATATGCGGGCGCCTGCCCATGAGGACCATCTCGAAAACCGTAACGGAAAACACGCTGGCGATATCCTGGGGTACATAACCGATATGCCTGGCGATTTGCACCATTTTCATATCACTGACCTCCTGATCACCGATCCGGATAGAGCCGTCCGCCTTTAAAATGCGGTTAATACACTTGATCAGCGTGGATTTTCCGACCCCGTTCGGCCCGCAGATCGCTGCCACCTCAGATTCGGCGATTTCAATGGATACCTTGTTTATAACGGGCTGGCTCGCATATTGAAATTTTACATCTCTTAGTTTCAGCTCCATTTCATTTTTTCACCCTGTGGCGTCTACCAGTGTCGTTTTTTCTTGTTAATAATGAGATAGAGAAATAACGGGCCGCCTGCACAGGCCGTAATAATGCCGACAGGTATTATCACGGGGGCGATCACTGTCCGGGCAATTGCATCGGCAAATAAGAGGAATGCAGCGCCGAAAATACCGGATGCGGGTATCAAGAAACGGTTGTCGCTTCCAATGATGATCCTGCAGATATGGGGGGATACCAATCCTATAAACCCGATCATGCCGGTAAAACAGATCACGGTGGAGGTAATCAAAGAGGCGACTGCCATGAGAACAACCCGGGTACGATCCGGATCGATGCCGAGGGATTTGGCGGTTTCGTCGCCGACACCCATTACATTTAAGTCTGATGCCTTCCAGATCAGGAAGGCCACGCATGAGGCCACCAGAACAAATGTGGCCAGGATATCGAGCCATTGCGCCCGTCCCAGATCCCCCATCATCCAGACCACCATGCTTTTTAAAGCATTTTCGGCGGCAAAAAATTGAAGCAGAGAGGTAAAAGAAGTAAATATGTAGAGCATCCCGATGCCGGCAAGAATCATCATCTCGGGTGTGGATTGTTTTAAGCGCGCCAGCAGAAAAATCACGAAAGTCGGGATCATTGAAAAAACAAAAGCATTTCCGATTAAAAGAAATTTTCCTTCAGTAATACCGACATTTACAAGAATCGCCAGCGCCGCGCCCAGGCCGGCGGCGGCGCTGACCCCTATGGTTGTGGGACTGGCAAGGGGGTTTCTCAAAATGCCCTGCATCACAGCACCGGCGACACCCAGCCCCAGGCCTGCCAGTATTCCCATGACCACACGGGGCAAGCGAAGGATCAAAACCACCGTTTCCTTGGCTTTGCCCGGATCATAGCCGTCAAATAGCGTGCGGCTTATAATGGAATACACTTCCCGGATATTGATTTGAAATGAACCCAGTGACAACGATACTGTCGTGATGCCGAGAATCAGCAAGAACAAAGACAGGATAAAGGCGTTTTTACGCCGGTTATGCCTGGCATAGTCTTCACTGATATTTCGTTTGTTGTACTTTTGCATTTAGTGGAATTCTTTCCTGTATTGCTCCGGTATCCCCATGAGATCATTGTCCGACTTTAATGGCGGATAGACAAATATGCCATGCCTGTCCAGGCTATATTCGAGATGCTGCATTTCGAGGTATTTTTGATGTACCGCCTCCGGGTCGAGGTCTTTGAATTGTTGGGGATGAAACAACCTGGCCATGTATGCCGCGGCCAGGACCCCGCCGCTGGAGTCGTTTCTAAAATGACCATCAAAAATGTAGACCCTTTTGTTCTTTACTGCATTGATATGCTGTAGTTCAGGGCGTTTAAGATAACGTTTCATTGCTTTTCGTAAGCCGGAAATATTGTCTGCTTCATAGCCATACAGATCAACGGCATCCACGGCATGAAGAATGATAATATCCGGATTGTGTTTGATCAGCCACTCCACATCTACCGGAATGCTCGGCGTTTCGTTGGCCGGCTCGGGCAGGGTCTCAACCAGATTGTCGCCGCCGGCGATGATGCTGGCCTGGGTTAACGTATCGTTTTTAGAATAGGCGCAATAGCCGCTGGCGGCGGAATTGCACTGCGGGAAAGAACTGACGAGCACTTTTGGCTTTTTCTTTTCTTCAATTTTCGAGGTTTTGGATTCAATTCGTTTTATCAAATCCGTATACCACCGGATGTATTGTGCTGCTCGGGCTTGTGCATCGAGCATTTTTCCGGCATTTCTGACGCCTTTTATAAAACTGGACTGTTCCGGATTCAGCAGGTCCGGTTTGTACAGGCCCAGAAAAACAACATTTACGCCGGGCAGCTTTGCCCGCTTGGATGCGTTATCCCCGGTAAAAGTAAACAGCAGCTCGGGATTTAATTTCAGTACGGCCTCGTAATCCAGCGCCCAGGGATACCCGACAGATGGCTTCTTTCTGATCTCCGGAAACTGGCGTTTGCATTTTTGAAACACGTAATCATAACCCGCGACACCGACAATACGATCGGCTCTGCCCAAAATTCGAACCAACTCGGCATTGTCCGTGTATTCAACAATAATACGTTTTACCGGTTTTCGGATTTTAATGGGATTGCCATTGCCATCCTTGATTTTTATCGTTTTACAATTGCTGTTCCCGTTGTTTTGCTGAGACTGTTCATTGTCAACCCCAGATGATGACCGCTGATCCCGGCAACCCGAGTATGCGAAGATAAGCACACATAAAACCAAAATGCCGAGTTTATATCCTGCTGACTTTATATGGAGGCACAATTTTTTCTTTCCAAAACCTGTATGGTTAAATACTGAAACTGTATTTTAAAACAATGTTTCTCGGTAACCCGTATTGCTGATAAAGGAAATCTTCATCGTTATCATTGCTGGCACGGTTATATCGTGTGGCATATTCTTCATCGAAAATATTTTCCATGCGCAGGGTTAATTTATGGCGATTCTGCATTCCGAATTTTGCAAAAACAGAGGCATCTGCAGTGAAATAATCCCCGTAATTCACATCGTCAAACGGTGCCAATCCCCGCTCGTATACATCGCCTATATATTTTGTCGTAAAGTCGGCTCCATATTTACCTGCCAAATAGCGGTATCCCAGGTTGAAGTTCCCGTAGAATTCCGGAACCCGCTCCAGTTGCTTGCCGGTTTCTTTGTTTTCGGCATTGACCCACGTCGCACTGGCATCCAGTGAAAAACCTTTATAGACCCCTGTGCCTGTTCGGATTTCAAAACCGTCGATCTGTGTCGTACCATCTGCATTTTTATAGGATGAGTCGCCATTATCCAGCGTTACGCTGAGAATCATATCTTCGACATCCTGATAAAAGTAACCCAGGTCAATATAGGCGAACTGCCATTTGCCGCCGACTCCGGCTTCTATGTTCAAGCTTTCTTCCGGGTCAAGCTTTGGATTGCCGTAAGTGTCACTTGAAGGATTATCCCCATAAAGCTGCATTAAAGTCGGCAGGGAAAAAGAGGTCCCCACGAGTCCACGGAAATAGGTATGCCCGATGATTGGTGTTCTGACACTGAAATCCCAGACCGTGACGTCAACGTCCTCGTTCGTGGTCGTATATCGGCCGCTGAACGCCAGCCTGGTTGCCGGCGAGAAAAACAGGTACGGCCGGTAGCTGGCAAATGCCGCATAACTGTGTGTGCGGTCGGTACTGGGAATGCTCATGACTTCTTCCTTGCCCCAATAGTTTCGGTAATCCAGGCCGAAGATCATTTCATGGCCTTCTCCCCAGCGGGTGCTTGTTGTTATGGTTGTGCCATAATCTTCGTATCCCCATACAGAGGCGTTGCTGTTTTCAAACCCCCAGCTGTAGGAGCCGTCCGGATCGACAAAGGTCACATTGCCCCACCAGGTGTGAAAATATGACTTCAGATAATATGAAAAATGTTTGTTGATGTCGTGATTCCAGTTAATGATACCGATTTTCTCTTCATAATCGTTATAAGCGGTTCTGTATTGCGGATAAGGATAATCGAACCAGCCTTGCTGTTTTCGGAGCTGGGCTTTAAAAACAGCCTTGCCTTTTAAATCGAATTCTCTGCGATATTTCCCGCCCACAGTAGACCTGTCATATCTGACTTCGTGTTTCTTGTCCGTGTACAGGGCATCTTTATAGGCCTGATTATCACAGACTTGATAACCATCCGAGGCTTCATAACTGCCAAACACCATGAATCCGTTTTTGTTGATCGTATCTGTGGTGTGGCCGGAAACCTCCCGATAATCCATCTCCCCATAGGCGGCACCGAACTCACCGCTGGTCTCATCGGTAACCGATTTGGTGATAATATTGATAACACCCGCCCTGGCGCCGGTGCCGTAAAAAACACTTTCTCCACCTTTCAGGATTTCAATCCGGTCAATTATATTGATACTAAGCGTCGTTGACCAGTCTGAGCCATAGAGCGGATTGTTAATGGGCACGCCATCGAGCAGCCACAATATTTCATCGCTTCCATGAAGATAGGAATAGGTCCAGCCGCCTCTGCCTTGACGCGAGTTGATGAAAACCCCGGGCACCATGACCTCAACCGCTCTTGCCAGGTCAACAAAACCGGCCTCTTCTATTTCTTCCCCTGTGATTACTTCAACGGGGTGACCGTACTGATAAAGTTCTGCAGAAAAGCGTTCATCGTCTTTTTCTGCTTGAATGGTAACATTGTCGAGTTCAAATGTTTCGGTTCCTGCATTGGTATTTTTTGTGGAATTATCATCTGCAAAGGCCACGAAGGAAGACAGTAAAATAAAGCTGAAGAATGAAACGGATACCATTCGCTTTAAATCCGGACACATTTTTCGCGCCTCCTTATTTAATAAATTGTTGGAATTATACAATATTTAACTCTAAGTTGTTTTGAGCAAAAAAAAACCACGAAAGATTCAGGTTTCTTACCTGTTAAACCTTCGTGGTTATTAATTGTTTATCTAATCTATGTTAGATCCTGCTTGGATTAGATAACCCGGATTCTTTAAAATTAAAATAGGTCAACGGCTTCTGCCGTTAATTATTATGTTTTGGGAAGACGTTATTTATCTAATAGATTTATAGGCGTCAAGAATTTTTCGCCCCTCGGATAAACTTTTTGGCGTAGGATAGTTGCATCTTACGGCTGTGCCCTGTCAATAGTGCGAAAATTGAAAGTGTGAGGAATAGAGATTTCAAGCTGGACAACCGGGGTTTGGTCAAAAAGCCTGTCCTAGTTTTTTATTTTTCAGGGATGATGTGGAATAGGGACAGGGTGTTCGGAGCGGATGTAAATTGCCAAATTTAAGGTGCAAATCTGGAAGGAGACCGGATTGTTAACGGTCCAGGCCAACAGAATGGACCAGCGCCATCGAAATGCAATACTAAGGTTTCCCGAATACGACTTGTGCATAATACCCCTTGATCTCCACGTGATCGATTCTTTTAAACATGATTTTACCTCTTTTGCTCTGCTGACATTGTCAGTCTCCGATGAAGACCGTTTTGCGGGTTGGTCGCGGGGCCTTTACCACCATGAAACGCAGCGGTTCCTTGCTCTCATTGTACCAGCAGTGGACGATGTCCTTGGGGCTTTCCACCAGGGTGTCGGCAACGACTTCCTGTTTTTCTTCACCAATTTCAACAACGCCAGTACCGCTTATCACATAGAATGCTACGTCCACCGGCGTAATGTGTCGCTTCAGTGATTGACCGGGCTTTAACGTTATCACGGAAATCATTGCTTCAGGGGTGTTGTAGAGGTTTCTGGCATCCACATTGTGGGCATTGTCCATAATGCCTGTGTCGTCGGGTTTTCTCGTTATCATGTTTGCCTCCTTGAACCTTACGGTATGATTGTGTTATTAAAATTTGTATTCGTTTCCGACCTGTTATTATTTATCGTACGGCAGAAGCCCGGTCCTTGATTTACATCAAGTAAAAAAACCAGGCCGCTTAAAGGGAAGTGTGCTGTGGACAAACAAGACAGTTGTTATGGATCGGCTCGAAGAAATGCAGCAGCGGTTTCTGGAAATCACCGCCGAGCAGACAGAGAGCCGGATTGCCAGGGCCATTTTGGGGATCATGCAGCATGCCGGCACCAAAACAGACAAGGGCATCCGGATCGACATGGATCTGAGCCGGGAGGACCTGGCCGATTTCACGGGCACGACGCATTATACGGTAAGCCGCATATTAAGCGCCTGGACCAGAAAGGGCTGGATTGCCACCAACCGACGGCAGATCACGGTCATGGACGCCCACGCTCTGAGACTGCGTACGGAAACATCCCTGCCCTGAAACGCTCAATTCAGGAAAACCAATTATCAGGCTTGGTTCCGCCTTTTTTCCATCAAAGAATAAGCTTCCTTCCGGAGACAGATGCCCAGTATAAGGATTTCATTTTCCGTCACCCTGAACACGATGCGATAATCTCCGATCCTGAGTTTCCAGTAGTTTTTAAGCGTTTTGCGCAGGGGTTCTCCATATTCCTGGGGCGCTGCCAGAAGGCGGGTTTCTATTGTCCTTTTGATCCGCTTCCGGATGTCACGGTTTAACTTCGGAATATCGCGCTTTACGACCTCCGGATGATAAAGAAGAGAAAATGACAAGCTATTCCCACACCTCTTCATGGGTAAGCGCCTTGCCGCGGTCAAAATCCTCCTCGCGTTGTGCGGCAAAATCGGCCAGGGCACGGTCTTCGCGCAGCTCCAGGGCCTCCTTGACCAGGTCGCGCATTAGCATGGACAACGAAAGTCCCTGTTCTTCAGCAAGGTCATGCAGGGCGCTGTATAAGGGTTTTTCCAATACGACGTTGATTCTGGGATTTTTTGCGGGCATGAGTAACCTTTTTTTTGGGCTTTTTGCTTAAGTGTTACACTTATGCGCCACCATGTCAAATCCCATTTCGGCCTGCATGCGTTTATATTTTGTTGCGCCAGCGCAATGAAACAGGCGGGATATCCTTTTATCCTGCTTCCATGACCAATCCATCACCAGCAATAACATCGGCGATGACCGTAGAATCGATCCTGGAAAAATATCCGCGGGCCGCGATTGTGTTTTTAAGAATGGGAATGCATTGTCCCGGATGCCAGGCAGAGGCCTTCCACACCAAGGAGAGGAACCCCTGTTTTGTTTTCCAGGGCAACAGAGTACAATTTCGTTAAAGCGCAAAAAGGGACTTCTTTAGAAATGTTGAAATGCTTGTTCGATATTGTTCTATGTTTGCAAAAATAGTATAGAATATTATATTTTTTCTTAAATACCCTCCGCCCGTCACGGCTTTTGCTTTTTACTGGACTGCATCGTTGCAGGCGAAGGGACGGGGGCGCCTGTAAAAATATTCACCGGTATCCGGGTATGGGATTCTGACGATGAAATTTTCTTTGAGACCCAGTTTAAAGACGCTTCTGCTCGTGGGCCTCGGCATCCTTATCGCCTTTCCGCTTTTTTCCATGACCTACTATACCATGGTGCGGACCTCCACGCCGCAGTTCTGCGCATCGTGCCACGAGATCGAATACGCCTATAATACCTGGAAGACCTCCACGCACCACAACAACGCCCAGGGATTTGTGGCAGACTGCATGGACTGTCATTTGCCCGCGCCTCATGACACCATAGACTTTTTCTACACCAAGACCCTTCACGGCATCAAAGACGTTATTGTACATTTTACCATGGACGAATATGACCGGGAGAAAAACCGGGAGAAGGCCTACGCCTCCTTTGACAATAACCAGTGCCGGAAGTGCCACCGAAACATCTTGTATATCCCGGACAAGCGCGGCGCCATGCTCGCGCACCGCTCCCTGGTCTACGCCCGGCCCGGCCGGGAGAAACGATGCGTGGACTGCCACCGGGAGCTGGTGCACAATCCCACGACAACGTATCAGTACAAACAATATCAACTCGGTTCAAATTAATCAGTGGAGGAGGGTATGAAATCGATTTTATGGTGGGTGACAAGCGTGACTGTGTTTTTGTTGCTGTTGTCCGGCACTGCGATTTCCCAGCAAGCCGATTCGAAAGACCGGCCGGGCATGGCCAAGCAAAAGGAGTTCCGGATCGAACGCAGTATTCCGGATGCCGGTATTGCCTGTATTCAGTGCCACAAGAGGGAACACCCGGCGATTTTTGCCGACTGGGCGGCCAGCGGGCACGCCGAGTCGAACATCACCTGCATCGACTGTCACCGGGCCGAGGAGCATGACGACGATGTCAACAAGGATCATTACAAGCAGTACGAAAAATCGGATTCCGAGTGGGGCCGGTCGCAATACAAGGTGCCGGTGGCCGGCGTGGTCACCCCCAAGGACTGCTCCCGCTGCCACCCGGACGAGGCCGAGCAGTACCAGCGAAGCAAGCACGCCAATACCCTGGAAATCATCTGGAAAATCGATCCCTGGTTAAATGATGGAATGAACAGCGATTTCGAGCGGGCATCCGGTTGTTACTACTGCCACGGCACGGTGCTCGAAACCGACGAGGACGGCGATCTGACTTCCGAGACCTGGCCCAATGTCGGTGTCGGCCGCGTGAACCTTGACGGCAGCAAGGGCAGTTGCAGCAGTTGCCATACCCGGCACCGTTTTTCCGTCATGGAGGCCAGAAAGCCGGAGGCCTGCGGGCAGTGCCACCTGGGTCCGGATCACCCCCAGATCGAGATTTACACCGAATCCAAGCACGGCGCCATCTATGATGCCTTCGGCGATCAATACAACTGGGGCGCCGCCCCGGGCACCTGGTCGCCGGGCGTGGACTACCGGGCGCCGACTTGTGCGGTATGCCACATGTCCGGCGCCGGCTCGACCCGGACCACCCATGATGTGACCGAGCGGCTGTCGTGGGAAATCCAGGCGCCGCTGACCGTTCGCCCGTCGGAGTTCAAGGCATTTCCGGCCAAGACCAACTGGGAGGTCGAGCGGGAGAAAATGCAGGAGATCTGTACCCAGTGCCACAGCGAAAAATGGGTCAAGGACCATTACGCCAAATACGATCAGGTGGTCGAGGAATATAACAATGAATACTTCAAGCCCGCCAAAGAAATGCTGGACAAGCTTTACGAAAAGGGCCTGATGGATGATTCGAAGTTTTTCGATGAAACCCTTGAGGTCGAATACTATGAGCTCTGGCACCACGAGGGCCGCCGGGCCCGGATGGGCGCGGCCATGATGGCCCCGGACTATACGTGGTGGCACGGTTTTTATGAATGCAAAAAGCGCTATAACACGTTCATGGAAGAGGCCCGGTCGCTGATCGAAAACAATGAAAAGGCCCACAAGGCGCCGGATTTTCCAAACGCCACGGGCACAACGCAAAGGCCCCCGTCGGTTTTTGAAAAGCAGGACCGCTGATTGGGCCGATAGCAATCCGCACTGGTTTTGCAAATTTTGCAACAAATAAGCCCCTGTTTTATCTTTCCACGTGATGCGGGATAAAACAGGGGCTTTTTATTTTTCAAAAAATTTTCAAGTTTTGACCTAAGTCAAGGTGGAAAGCCGGCGGGGGCGCTATAACCAGACCCGGAATCGAAAAAAGAGAAATGTACGCAAAAAACCGAAAAACCATCTCAAGAGGAGGTATGCACCATGTTTTGTTTTCAATGTGAACAGACGGCCAAGGGCGAAGGCTGCACCAAGATCGGCGTTTGCGGCAAGCAGCCGGACGTGGCGGAATTGCAGGATGTATTGATCTATACGGTCAAGGGGCTTTCCCAGGTGGCAAACGAGGGGCGCAAGGTGGGCGTAAAGGACGCCCAAATCGATCATTTCGCCTGCGAGGCCATGTTTGCAACTTTGACCAATGTGGATTTCGACCCGGAGCGGTTCGTCACCCTGATTCAACAGTGTGCCGATTATCGGGACCAGTTGAAGAAAAAAGTCGATGCCGCCGGCGGATGGACCGATTTTACCAGCGGGCCGGCATCTTTCGTCCCCGCCGGCAGCCAGGCGGAACTCGTGGCCCAGGGCGAAAATTTCGGGCCGGAAGCGCAAACGGCCGATACCGACATTGTTTCGCTTAAGGAGACGCTGACCTACGGCATCAAGGGGATTGCGGCATACGCGGACCATGCCGCCATTCTGGGCAAGACCGACGACCGGATTTTCGACTTTGTCCATGAAGGCCTGGCCGCCACTTTGGACGACAGCCTTTCCGTTGATGACCTGCTCGGCCTGGTGCTTAAATGCGGCGAGATCAACCTGCGCACCATGGAGGTCCTCGACGAGGCAAACACGAGCACCTACGGCCATCCCGTGCCCACCGAGGTGCCCCTGGGCGCCAAGAAGGGCAAGGCGCTGCTGGTTTCCGGCCATGATCTGCGCGATCTGGAACTGATCCTGCAGCAGACCGAGGGAAAGGGCATCAATGTCTATACCCACGGCGAGATGCTGCCCTGCCACGGTTATCCGGAACTGAAAAAGTATCCGCATTTCTACGGGCATTACGGCACGGCCTGGCAGAACCAGAAAAAGGAATTCGCCGAGTTTCCCGGCGCCATTGTCATGACCACCAACTGCATCCAGAAGCCGCAGCAAAGCTACCAGGACAATATCTTTACCACCGGCCTGGTGGGCTGGCCCGGGGTCACCCACATCAAGGATAAGGACTTTTCGCCGGCGATCAACTGTGCCCTGGAAATGGCCGGCTATGAACAAGACATCGACCGCGGCACGGTCATGGCCGGTTTCGGCCGCAACGCGGTGTTAAATGTCGCCGACAAGGTCATCGAAGGGGTCAAGAACAAGGACATCCGGCACTTTTTCCTGGTGGCCGGCTGCGACGGCGCAAAGCCGGGAAGAAACTACTACACGGAATTTGTGGAAAAGGTGCCGAGCGACTGCATCGTTTTGACCCTGGCCTGCGGCAAGTTCCGGTTTTTCGACAAAAAGCTCGGCGATATCGGCGGCATTCCGCGGCTGCTGGACGTGGGGCAGTGCAACGACGCCTATTCGGCCATCAAGATCGCACAGGCCTTAGCCGATGCCTTTGACTGCGGCGTCAACGACCTGCCGCTTTCCATGGTGCTGTCCTGGTATGAGCAGAAGGCCGTGGCCATCCTGCTGACCCTGCTGTACCTGGGTATTCAGGACATGCGGCTCGGCCCGACCCTTCCGGCATTTATTTCGTCCAACGTGCTCAATGTGCTGGTCGACAAGTTCAACATCAAGCCGATTGCCACGCCGGATGAAGATCTGCAGGCGATCCTGGGGTAATAGTGCCGGAATCCAGTTTTCCATGCGGACAGAAAAGCCCTGGATGCCTGCCTCCCGAAAGTGTCCGGGACAGGTCCGCAGGCATGACGGCCGGGATGAACGCTTTCTTTTGGGTCGGACGGAGGCTCGCATCCACTTCGTAAAACCATAACTGGATTTTTCCGGATAACTCGACAGTCAAAAGTTCTGTCATTCCTGCGAAGGCAGGAATCTATAACTTGCCGATTATTCAGGATTGCGGCTGAAGCCTTGAACTGAGACCCGCCTTCGCGGGAATGACCTCGAGAGGGAATGCGGTTTCTTCATAAAATTAGTAAGTTAAACAGAATTTTTGACTGCCAAGAGGATAAACAGATTTTATTTTTGTACTTACCCACAAAGCGGGCCGGCATCGCCCGGGCAGGGTGGACACCGGCCTGCTTTGACTTTTGACAGAGGTGTCCAAAATGATGAAACGCATCGAAGTATTTGAAGAAAACGGGTTTTCCGACAAGGCGATGTCCAATTTCCTGGTCCACGATTCGCCGTATTTCAAGATCATCAATTTCAACTTCAAAGCCGGCCAGGAACTGCCGGTCCATTCCCATGATATCGACGGCCATGTCAGCATCACCGTGCTGGAAGGGCAGGGGGAGTTTCTGGGAAAAGACGATTCGAGCCTGCCGGCCAATACCGGTGACGTGCTGGTATGCGACATCGCCGAGCCCCACGGCATCCGCGCCACGCAGGATATGCGCGTGATGGTGACCATCGCGCCGCCCATATGATGGGTGAAAATACCGGTAATCGCCGCAGACAGTGGGCAGAAAATCATGGACGTGGCAAAAGTTTTGTAGGCCATTCTTGGCGGCTTTGCGCGAAAAGAGAAAAAATTATTCGCCGCCTCGTTTGTTTCCGGAGCAAGTCCGAAAAGCAGAATACTTTTTTGATGAAGCGGAAAGGATGATTATGATATTCAGATAAACTTGAATTGACCGTAGAGTGAAAGAAGCGGAGCTTGTTTTTCAAATGGCGGCCGCCGGAAGTGGAAACGGAAGCGCAATCAAGCAAGAGGGCAGCAATGGCAGGAGCCCGGGACAAAAACGCCCATTCCAGGTGCAAGGAAGAAGTCCGCTCCTATAGCACGTACCGGGAGCGGTTAACCGGTGTAGTGGAAAAAATCGTTGCCGGTGCCAGGGACCCGGACCATTTCTCCCACATCGAGTATGAACCCCTGCCTGCCGAGGATGCGGTCATCGAGATCATCGAAAAGCTGCGGGAGATGATTTTTCCCGGCTATTTCAATCGCCAGAAAGTCGACCCCGTCAATCTCGAATATCACCTCGGCCGGATTTCGGCCGAACTGTTCGACCGGCTCTCCGATCAGGTTTGCCGCGCCATCCGCTATGAATGCTTCAAGTATGATCTGCCGTGCACGGATTGCCAGGAAAGGGGCTATGAAAGCGCGCTGGTGTTTTTGGAGTCCATTCCCTCGCTTCAGGACCTTCTGGCCACCGACATCGTGGCCTCCTACGAGGGCGATCCGGCCGCCAAGAGCTACGACGAGATCATTTTCAGCTACCCCGGCATTTTCGCCATTACGGTCTACCGCATTGCCCACCGGCTTCATGCCCTTGGCGTGCCGTTGATCCCCCGGATCATGACGGAGTATTCCCACCGGTTGACCGGCATCGATATCCATCCCGGAGCGAAAATCGGCAAGCGGTTTGCCATCGATCACGGCACCGGCGTGGTGATCGGGGAGACATCGAATATCGGGGAAAATGTGCGGATTTACCAGGGCGTGACTATCGGGGCGCTTTCCGTGCCGGCCGATCACAGCGATGAGATGCGGGGCGAAAAACGGCATCCCACCATAGAAGACGACGTGGTCATTTATGCCGGGGCCACGCTTCTGGGGGGCAATACCGTGATCGGCGCCCGCAGCGTCATCGGCGGCAATGTCTGGATCACCGGGCCCGTGCCGCCGGATACCACGGTGTTGATTGAAACGCCGCGGTTGAATTACCGGCAGAGCGGGAAAGGTACAAGGTATGAGGTGTGAGGTGAAAGATGGGGACTTTGGACAACATATCCCAAACCATGGGGCGAACCCCGCTGGTGCGGTTAAACCGGCTGGCCGAGGGATTGAAGGCGGAGGTGTATGCCAAGCTGGAATATTTCAATCCGCTGGGCAGCGTCAAGGACCGAATCGGGGTTGCCATGATCGAAGCGGCGGAAAAAGAGGGACGAATCGGGGAAGACGCCCTGATCATCGAGCCCACCAGCGGCAATACCGGCATTGCACTGGCCTTTGTGTGTGCGGCCAAGGGCTACCGGCTGATGCTGACCATGCCGGAGACCATGAGCATGGAGCGCCGCAAGCTGCTTTCCCACCTGGGCGCGGAGTTGATTTTGACCCAGGGCGAATACGGCATGAAAGGCGCCATTGAAACAGCTCATGAAATGACGGCGGCCAATGAGAATGCCTTTATGCCCAACCAGTTCAACAACCCGGCCAACCCGGAAATCCATCGGAAAACCACCGCCGAGGAAATCTGGTACGATACCGACGGTGCAGTCGATGTCTTTGTGGCCGGCGTGGGCACCGGCGGCACGATTACGGGGGTGGGCCAGGCCATTAAGGCGCGCAAGCCCGATTTTCAAACCATTGCCGTGGAACCGGTCAATTCCGCTGTGTTGTCCGGGGGGCAGGGCGGCTCCCATAAAATACAGGGCATCGGGGCGGGCTTTGTCCCCGAAGTGCTCGACGAATCGGTCATCGACGAGGTCATGACCGTCACCAATGAAGATGCTTTTGAAACGGGCCGAAAACTTGCCCACATGGAGGGAATACTTTGCGGCATCTCCTCGGGGGCCGCGGTCCGGGCCGCCCTGGAAGCGGCCAGGCGCCCGGAATCCGAAGGCAAGTGCATTGTCACCATCCTGCCCAGCACCGGGGAGCGCTATCTCAGCACCGAACTTTTCAAAACGGCGTAGGAGACGGATCTTTCTCCTCTTTTTCCCTCATTCTTACTCTTACTCTCACTCTTACTCTTAATCTCAATTCCAAAAAAACGAGAGTAAGAGGAAGAGTAAGAGGAAGAGTAAGAGAGTAAGGCGCCGAATTCCCGTTTTTAACCGAAAACGCCAGGAGTTTTGCTATGACCGACGAAAAACAATTTGAAACCCAGTGCCTGCATGCCGGCCACACACCGGATGCCGAAGCCGGCTCCCGGGCGGTGCCGATCTACCGGACGACTTCGTACGTGTTTGAAAACACGGATCACGCCGCTGATTTGTTTGCCATGAAAACCCCGGGCAATATCTACACCCGGATGACAAATCCCACCACCGAGGTGCTGGAAAAACGCATGGCCGCCCTGGAAGGCGGCGCGGCGGCGCTGGCGCTGGCGTCGGGCACATCGGCGATTTTCTATTCGATTATCAACATCTGCTCGGCCGGTGATGAAATCGTATCGGCCGGCAATCTCTATGGCGGCACGTACACGATGTTTGCCAACATCCTGCCGCAGTTCGGTATTACCGTGAAATTTGTCGACCCCCGCGATCCGGAAAACTTCGGGGCCGAGATCACGGACAAAACCCGGGCGGTATTTGCCGAAACCATCGGCAACCCGTCGCTGGAATTCACCGATCTCGATGCCGTATCCGAAATCGCCCGCCGCCATCATGTCCCCTTTATTGTGGACGGCACCTTTACCACGCCGTATCTTCTGCGCCCCATCGATCACGGCGCCGATATCGTGGTCAACTCGGTGACCAAGTGGATCGGCGGTCACGGCACCGGCATCGGCGGCGTGGTGGTCGATGCCGGCACCTTTGACTGGACCGACCCCAAGTTTGACCTCTACAACACCCCGGATCCGAGCAATTTCAACCTCCGGTTCGCCCGGGACTTAGGCGAAGACAACGCGATTGCCTTTGCCGTCCGGATGCGCCAGGTGCCGCTTCGCAACCTGGGCGCCTGTATTTCCCCGGACAATGCCTGGCTGTTTCTGCAGGGGCTGGAAACGCTGCCGCTTCGCATGGAGCGCCACAGCGAAAACGCCCTGGCGGCTGCCCAATTTTTAAAGGACCATTCCCGGGTCAAATGGGTCCGCTACCCGGGCCTGTCCGATGACCCCGCCTATCCGGTGGCCAGCCGTTACCTGAAAAAGGGGTTCGGCGCCATGGTGGTTTTCGGCATAGATGGCGGGCGGGCGGCCGGCCGGCGGTTTATCGACAGCCTTGCGCTGTTTTCCCACCTGGCCAATGTCGGTGATGCCAAGAGCCTGGCGTTGCACCCGGCCAGCACCACCCATTCCCAGCTCTCCGATGAGCAGCAGAT
This sequence comes from Thermodesulfobacteriota bacterium, assembly GCA_051745395.1. GTDB lineage: Bacteria > Desulfobacterota > Desulfobacteria > Desulfobacterales > Desulfosalsimonadaceae > JBNJEA01. The sequence continues at coordinate 28,159 of JBNJEA010000016.1, forward strand.
CGCCGCCGGCCTGACGCCGGACATGATCCGGCTGTCGATCGGAATCGAGCATATCGGCGATATCCTCCACGATCTGTCCCAGGCCTTTTCCTGATGTCTGATGACCACACGGGCGACAGGGCTCGGTTTTACATTTAAGGTTTAAGGTTTAAGGTAAAAGGTAAAAGGTAAAAGGTAAAAGGTAAAAAAACTCAGTGCCTCAGTGCCTCAGTGCCTTAATGCCTATCCCCCCGGCGATGACTCCGATTGATATCGCCTGCTTCTCCTCTCGATTCCGATTTCGAGTTTGTGGATCCTATGGCTTTTCAGTATCTTGTTTTTCGGTACGCAATTTGCATGGGTTCTAAGTGTAGTACAGTCGGAAAAACCGGCGTAACCGCTGTTTTGGCGGACTTTCGGCCGGTTTTTGTGCCGCGGAGGCACATGTTATCGTACAAAGCGAAGCGGTAAAAAGTATGAAAAATCATACGATAGAATCATTTTCTGTACGCAAAACCGTCTTTTGAACTTGTTTGTTCGCTGCCCAATGCCATTTGACCACCCGGAGGAAAGCCATGACCCCCAATGAAGCGCCGGCAAGACACCAGTATTTGAAAACCGACCAGGAAATCTCCGCTGAGCTCCGCGATATCGCCGACCGGGTTTTCGGCGCCACCAATCTAAACGAAATCCTCATCGATTTAAAAGATGACATCATGTCGCTGTTTAACGCGGAACGTTTGACCATATACATGGTCGACGGCGTAAAAAAGGAGCTGGTGTCGTTTTTCATGTCCGCCGGCGAGGTCGATGAAATCCGCGTGCCGATTTCGGGCCACAGCATCGTAGGCTTTGCCGTGGCCAACCGGAAGTTGATCAATATCTCCGACGTCTATGATGAAATGGAGCTTTCCGCCATTGACCCGGAACTCAAATTTGACAGCACCTGGGACAAGAAGATGGCCTTCCGCACCAAGGAGGTCATGGCCGCGCCCATTATTTTCAAGCGGTTTTTACTGGGGGCGATCCAGTTGGTCAACCACAAGGCGGGCACCCCGTTTGTCGATACCGATCAGGAAAAAATCCAGGGGCTGGTCGAGGTGCTGGGCAATGCATTTTATTTCCACAAGGCCATGGCGGCCAAGGGCAAAACCAACCGCTTCGAACACCTGATCGTTAACCATTTTATCAGCCAGAAGGACGTAAAACAGGCAGCCGATACAGCCCGATCGAAAAAGGTGGCCGTGGAAGACGTCCTCATGCGCGATTTCGGCATCTCCAAGTCCGATATCTGCACGGCGCTTTCCAAATATTACGGCATCGATTTTATCGAGTTTTCCGAAAACTTTCGCAAACCTCTCGATTTGTTGACCCATTTAAAGCAGGATTACCTGCGGCGCGATGTGTGGGTGCCCCTGCGGAAAGACGACGATGACGCCGTGTTAATCGCCATCGATAACCCGCACAACCTGATGAAGACCGATCAGATTGAACGGATTTTCAAGGGGCGGCAAATCAAGTACGTGGTGGCGTTAAAGCAGGATATCCTCAACTTCATCGACCTGTTTACCCGGGTGGAAAAGGCCTCCGCCGACGCCGCGGGGAATAAGGCCCAGGCGCGGGGGCAGGCGGATGAATCCGAACGCTTCGGTGCGGAAACCAGCAGCATCGTGGTCCGGATGATCAACCGGTTGATTCTGGATGCCTGTGAGCGCGGCGCTTCCGATATTCACATCGAGCCCTTCGCCGACAACCGGGACGCCAAGGTTCGCATCCGGATCGACGGGGCCTGTTCGGTCTATCAGACCATTCCGGCCGTTCACCGGGATGCCGTGGTATCGCGGATTAAAATCATGGCCAACTTAGATATTGCCGAGCGCAGAAAACCCCAGGACGGCAAAATCGCTTTTAAGAAATTCGGCGGCAAAGACGTGGAGCTTCGCGTGGCGACCATGCCCACCCAGGGCGGCCTGGAAGACGTGGTGCTTCGGATTTTAGCCGCCGGCGAGCCCCTGCCGTTGGATAAAATCGGCTTTTCCGAGGCCAACTACGCCAATTTTTTAAAGGTCGTCAACCAACCCTATGGCATTATTTTCGTCTGTGGGCCCACCGGTTCCGGCAAGACCACCACGCTGCATTCGGCGCTCGGCTATATCAACACCGATGAGCGAAAGATCTGGACGGCCGAAGATCCTGTGGAAATCACCCAGGAAGGCCTGCGGCAGGTGCAGGTGAAGCCGAAAATCGGGTTTACCTTCGCCCAGGCCATGCGCTCGTTTCTGCGCCTGGACCCGGACGTGATCATGGTGGGGGAAATGCGCGACGAGGAAACCACCTCGATCGGCATCGAGGCCTCGTTGACCGGGCACCTGGTACTTTCGACCCTGCATACCAACACGGCGCCGGAAAGCATCACCCGGCTGCTCGACATGGGCATGGATCCGTTTAATTTCGCCGATGCCGTGCTGGCCATCATGGCCCAGCGCCTGGTCCGGACCCTGTGCGGCAAATGCAAGCGCGAATACCATCCCTCGGAGGCCGAGTTTGATGAGCTGGTCCGCGAATACGGCGCCGAGGCATTTGAGAAAAAGGTCGGTCTCGCCTATACAAAGGATTTGGCCCTGTTTAAACCGGTGGGATGCGACACTTGCAATCATACCGGCTACCGGGGTCGGATGGGACTTCATGAACTGCTCATGGGCACCGACGGCATGAAGCGGTTAATCCAGCAGAAAGCCGAAATGGAGCAAATCCGCAACCAGGCCATCGCCGACGGCATGACGACCTTGAAGCAGGACGGCATTGAAAAGATTTTCGCCGGCCATTGCGATTTGCAGCAGGTGCGCAAGGTGTGCATCAAATAATTTTGCTCAATCTGCGCGTTTTTTGGGCGGACTGATCAGGGCTTCGCCGTCTATAACCGTCTGTCCGTCCTGGTTGGTGCAGGTGGTTTTGAGTTTTACCCGGTTTTTTTCTTCCCGGATATCGGTGACCTCCACCCGGGCGGTCACGGTGTCGCCGTAATAGACCGGGGCGGTGAAATTAAGCACCTGCTGAATGTAAATAGCACCCGGCCCCGGCAGTTTGTTGCCGATGACGGCTGAAATAAACCCGGCGGCGAGCATGCCGTGGGCGATGCGTTTTTTGAAAAACGTTTTTTCCGCATAGGCCGCATTGATGTGGGCCGGGTTGAAATCGCCGGTGATGCCGGCATAGGAATACACATCGGCTTCCGAGACCGTCTTGGTGAATTCGGCGGCATCGCCGATGGTGATTTCATCGATGCTTTTGCCCTCCATGAAGCTTCTCCTATAAAAATGCTCTTAGCCCTTAGCCGGCGGCCGCAGCCGCCCGGTTTTTGGGCGCCGCATCGCTTACTTGTTTTTCCAGGGTTTTGACCCGTTTTTTAAGGCGGTAAAGCTCCCGGTACACATCATCGATATCCCGGTTGGTGGGCACGCCGAAATACTGCAATACCGATTCGAGAAAATCTTTTCTGGCCGCCTGGTATTGCTGGTTGGCCGAAATGGCTTTCTGCATTGTCTGCAAGTAGCTCCGGGATTGAAACATCTGCGTGTAGCGGTTTTCCAGTATCTTGATCCATTGCTTGTAAAGCGCCTTGGAATCGCTGGGCATTTTTCCGGCCGCCGCCCAGTGGAGGATCTGTTCCTGCATCTGTCTGGTGGCCTCTTCCACGGGCCCCCATAACAAAAGGATAAAACGCGTCGTTTCCCGTTGCATTTCATTGAACCGTTCAAGGCTGCAGTTGATTTTTTCCTGGTGAAGCGGGGTCAACCCCATCTGCGGCATATGGATGAGCTTTCTGAATTCCTTGTCATAAAAGTCGATCCATCGGTTGACGTCTTTTTCGTCCGGGCGAAAAAGATGTCGGGTATCGGCAAATCGATTCGTTATATCGAGAGGATCTGCCCCTTGCTGCTGAAGTTGGTGAAATGCCTGCCATCCGGTCTGCACCAGGGCGGAAAGGACCTCGGGCCTTTTTGACATGTCCGAAAACAGGGATGATAACGCTTCCGGCTGCCCCATGCACTTGGCAAGGGTCTGCCAGTTGTCAAACATCGTGTCCCGATGCATCCGGTGGGGGTCATCATCGCTGCTGCTGTCGTCTTCAGTGGGGCCGGTGCTGTTTGCGGCCGGATCCGCCCCTGTTTGAAGCATCTGCTGCCAGGTTTGTGCCGCCTGGTTTATCCATTGGGAAAACAGGGCGGACATATCGCCGGTTTCTGTCTCCTTGGTTTCCATGGCCCCTCATTTTTCCCCGGTCTGTTTTTCCAAAGTCGTTTTGACCTGCTCGTAGCTTTGGTCCATCGTGGTCTTTAAATCCCGGCATCCTTTTTTATAGGATTCAAGCCACTGCCGGATGGCCGTTTTGCTTTCCTCGGGCAGCCATGTGGCCTGTTCGAGAAACGAGTTGATCATTGTGTCGTTTTGTTCTCTTCCCATTTCCAGGGCATTGTAGGCGCTGTCAAAAGCGGTTTTGTTGAAGTTGATCATTTGCCTGAGCACGTTGAGCTGTTCCATTTTCACCTCCTTGCCGGCGGGTGCGGCTTTCCGGGCTGTCTCCGGCCGGTTCGCCGGGGCCAACAGCCCGCAAAGCGCATAAACGGTCTGTCTATTTTCGGCATTAGGATGCGGGAAACATTTTTTCAATGCCGTTGAGGTTTTCGTCGATGACCTTTTTTACGGTGTCGCGCCCCTGCTTGCAGGCACCAAACCAGATATCGACGGATTTTTTGGCGTTTTCGTCGAGCCAGGGCGCCTGGTCGATAAACTGGCGAAACATTTGCTCGCTCTGATCCTGGACTTTGGCACCGGTATCAAAGGCGGTCTCAATACACGTACGCCCGGTTTCAATGGAATTGTAAAAGATGTTGTTTTTCATTTGGGGCCTCCTGTTGTATGAATTATATGAAAGGATGTTGCTGCTAAATTCCACTATTGGTTTTATGGATCGGCAAAATTCGTTTGCCTTGTTTTTAAAGATAGTCGGGATTTTTTTTCTGTCAAGAAACTTTTTTTGCATTGCACAATAGGTTTTGATATGTGAAATTTTTGTTTTTTCATTATAACTTATTTAAATCGAATCAAATTTATATTTAATCGATTTTCACTTTGCTTTTACGGAAACGAATTATGTTGCACTGCAGAAAACCGATTCCAATGGAGGAAAACAGCCGATGGACAAACCGATCCGCTTGAAACGATATGCCAACCGGCGGCTCTACAACACCCGGGACAGTGCCTACATGACGTTGACCCAGGTGGCCGGCCGGATCAAGCAGGGCGAGCAGTTCGAGGTCGTCGAGGCCCGCAGCGGCGAGGATGTTACAGCCTATACGCTGACACAGGTCCTGCTGGAAGAGGCCAGGGCCAAAAATTTTCTGCTGCCGGCCCCCTTGCTGCACCTGATGATCCAGTACGGCGACAATCTGTTGGGCGAGTTTTTTGAAAAGCATCTGGACCAGGTGATTCGCAATTACCTGGCCTACAAAGGGTCGGTGGATGAACAATTCCGCCAATGGATGGAAATGGGAATGGGCCTGGTGGAAACCCCGGCAAAAACCTTCAGTGATCTGCTTGCACAGATTCAGGCCAAAACGTCATCGGTTTTTCAAAACACCGGGGCCGGCAACGAAAACAAATCCGAAAACGGTGACAAGGAATAAAAAAACGCGACCGAC
>JBNJEA010000102.1:0-10888 GCA_051745395.1 Thermodesulfobacteriota bacterium
CCCGGTCGGTGGCCGAGGCTGCGATATTGAATTCGGCCAGCAGTTCGGCGGCCTCTTCTTCGCCCATCTGGGCCAGTTCGTGCTCGAGCTTGCCGCGGATCACCATGCAGGTTTCCCGGGACATGGTATCGGACAGCGCCGGCAGATCTTCATCTTCGTCCGTGTTGTTAAACAGCACCAGCACCGGCTTGGCCGAAAGCAGGGCATAGCCTTTGAGCAGCGGGGAGTCGGCGATTTCGGCAAAGCGCCGGAGCGGGATTTCCTTTTCCAGGGCGGTTTTGGATTCTTCGAGCAGGCGCTTTTCCTCCTTGTCCACGGTTTTGCCCTTTTTGGCATCGAGCTGCAAACGCTCCAGCCGCTTTTCCACCACGGCCATGTCCCGCAACATCAGCTCCTGGTCCATATTGAAGAAGTCGGTTTCCGGATCGGGTGCATCAAAGCCAAAGGCGCTGTGGTTGCGCACCACGTGAATCAGTGCGTCCACATCCCGGGCCCCGCGCATCAGGGCGGCATCGGCGTCGCCTTGTTTTTTTTGTTCGGCCTTTCCGGGCAGCAGGTATTCCACCTGGGTATAGATGGTTTTTTTCGGCCGGTACATCTTGCGTAACACGTTGATGCGTTCGTCTGGCACATGGATGGTGCCGATCCGGGTTTCATTCTTGGCGGCCGGGCCGGCAAACTCCCGGGTCAGCGATTCAAAAACGGTGGTTTTGCCCGAGCCGGCCAGCCCGATGATGCCGAGTTTCATAGCGGTTTTGCCTTTTTTTGTCAGTCGTTGATATCAAACAGGGTCCGGGTGTTTTCCCATACGGCGGCGGCCAGTTGTTCGGGATCCGTCTTGCGGACCTCGGCGAGCTTTAACAAAACGTGGCGGACAAAGGCCGGCTCGTTTCTCTGGGTCTGGTTTTTCTCCGGTGCGGGGGTGAGATAGGGAGCATCGGTTTCAACGACGATGCGGTCGGCCGGTATGGTGGCGGCCATGTCGCGCAATGCCCGGCCGCGGCTTTTAATGGTGACAATGCCGGTCACCCCGATGTAAAACCCCATTTCAAGATAGCGTTCCAGTTCCCCGCGCGTGCCGCTGAAGCAGTGGACCACGCCCTTTTGCCCTTCTGCGGCGTGTGCCTTTACGATTTCAAAAAACCGCCCCTCGCTGTCGCGTTCGTGAAAGATCAGGGGCAGACCGAGCTCGCCGCCGATTTCCAGTTGGCGGGCAAACCACTTTTCCTGGTCGGCTTTGGGGGAATGCATCCGGTTGAAATCCAGGCCGGTTTCGCCCCAGGCCTTTACATGGGGGCTGGCGGCCAGTTGTTGTAACCGGTCCAGGGCCGCTTCGCTGCATTGCTGCGCATCATGGGGATGGATGCCCACGGAGGCATAGCATCCGGCATGGGCGGCGGCGATGTCTATGGCCTGCGATGACGTTTTTTCCGTGATGCCGACGATCATCATGGCCGTAACGCCGGCCTGCCGGGCCCGGTCGATGACGGCATTTCTGTCGGAGCGATACGCCCGGTCGTTTAAATGGCAGTGGCTGTCGAAGATTTTCATTGTAAAACCCCTTTTTTGCAAAAACACTATTCTGTATCACCGGCCGGTAATGCGATCAAGCAAATCCTTTTCCCGGTTGTCGATGCCTTTAGAATGGTTACAATAGAAAATGGTATCGCCAAAGACGGCAGGCCATTCCATCGAAAGGAGGAAAAATATGGCAGATCCCAGAGAAATGATAGAACCCCATGATGCGCTCATTGTCGTGGATGTGCAAAACGATTTCTGCCCGGGCGGCAAGCTGGCCATCGAATCCGGCGATGCGGTGGTGCCCGTGCTCAATCAATGGATCGAAGCGGCGGTGGATCGGGAGATACCCGTCTTTTTTTCCAGGGATTGGCACCCCGTCGGCCACCTCAGTTTCCAGTCGCAAGGCGGCGACTGGCCGCCTCACTGTATTCAGGACACCGAAGGCGCGGCGTTTCACCCGGAACTTATGCTGCCGGAAACCGGTGTCAAGGTCACCAAGGGGGTCCGGTTTGACCAGGACCAGAATTCGGTCTTTGACCAGACGGGCTTGGCCGATGAGCTGCGGCGCCTTGGTATACAGCGGCTTTTTGTCGGCGGCCTGGCCGAAGATGTCTGCGTGCTGGCCAGCGTCCTCGATGCCCTGACGGAGGGGTTTGAGACGGTGCTGCTGCTTTCCGCCACCCGTCCGGTCACAGCCGAGGGCGGCAAAGCGGCGCTGGATAAAATGAAAGCCGCGGGTGCGGTGATACAGCCGGATGGATAACCTGTGGCCGGGGCTTTTTTTGATGTAACGTAAATGAAGCGATTTTCATTTACGGTTTCAATATCGAATTTTTGTGCTATCATCCGTATTTCAATGTTGCGGCTGCCGCCATCACCGACCACGGTCACAGCCCATAGCGCAAATGATTTTATGACGTTATCCCCCAAAGACAATCCGAAACAACTGTATCCGGAAGATCTTTTATCCGATGCGGATGCGCAGTGGCGGGTGGCGCATGTGAAAAGCCGCCGGGAAAAAGCGCTTGCCCATTATCTGGCAAAGGAAAATATCGGCTATTACCTGCCCATGTTTCAGAAAAAACAGGCCAACAACCGGCGACAGCGTTTCAGCCTGGTGCCGGTTTTTCCCGGCTACCTGTTTTTCCGCGCCAACGAGGACCAACGCTACCGGGCCGTGTGTTCCAATCATATCGCCCGCGTCATTGATGTGTATTACACGAAGCAGCTCCTCGACGAATTGGCGCAGGTGCGGATCACTCTTTGCTCCGGGCTTCCCGTTTATCCATACGATTTTTTGAACAAGGGCCAGCGCGTCCGGGTCAAAAGCGGTCCCTTACAGGACCTGGAAGGCATTGTCGTGAGAAAGACCAATGCCTATCGCCTGGTACTTTCCGTGAGCAGCATCATGCAGTCCATCTCGGTTGAAATGGATTCCGAGCAGGTGGAACCGATCTCCTGACGCCGGCCTTATGAAGCGGGCCGGATGCAGTGGTGCAGCAACGGTCCGTGGCCGCGGCCGATTTTTTGATTTGCCGCGTGCTCGATAAGCCGGTGGGTCAGCCGGACCGCCCGGTCAAAGGCCTCGTCCGGTGCAAAGCCGCGGGCCAGGTAAGCGGCCAAAGCAGAAGAAAAGGTGCAGCCGGTGCCGTGGGTGTTTTGCGTGGCAATACGGGGATGGGTTTTTTCGATCTCTGAAAGGGTATCGCCCTGTCGAGACAGCAGGATGTCGGAGACCGTATCGGGGGCGGCGCTGCTGTGCCCGCCTTTGAGAACGATGCCGGTCATATCCGGAAACTGCGACATGATGGCCCGGCCGGCGGCCGCCGGATCCTCCACCGGTTTTGCGTACAGCACTTCCAGTTCAAACCGGTTCGGGGTGACAAAATCCGACTGCGGCAGGATACAGTCGATCAGTGCGGCCACCCCGTCCCGATCCACGAGCTGGCCGCCGCTGGTGGCCACCATCACGGGATCGCAGACTACGGTGTAATTTTTCAGGTACGGGGCGATGGCTTCGCAGATTTTCCGGTTGGGCAGCATTCCGAGTTTGACGGCATCGATAGTCAAGTCATCGAGTACCGACTGGAGCTGCTTTTCCACAAACGCCGCTGAAACCGCCTCGGCCGCATCCACGGAGACCGTATTCTGGGCGGTCAAACCCGCAATGACCGCCGCGCCGTAAACGCCGGTGGCCATAAACGTTTTCAAATCCGCCTGGATGCCCGCCCCGCCGGAGGGATCAGAGCCGGCGATGGATAAAACCGTGGGGATTTTTAAGGTCTGCATATCAACGCTCACTTATGCTGCCGTGTTTATCTCATATTCCGAAAATAACACATGATAAGATTTTTAAACAGTTTTAACCGGCCTGAATGGATTCGATATCCGAATTTGCTTGTCAAAACGCCCGCAAATTATTGTTTTCGGTGATTCTGAAACGGCTTGCCGCAGGCGATGGGGGCTGCTCAGTCCCCGGTGTTACCGGAATGTGCATATTCCGACAAGCAAAAGGAATTTGTTTTATTGGTTATCCGGAAAAATCCAGTTATTTGTTCATTTCAAGCAACAAGGATTTCCGGAAGGTCTCTCATTACCCAAAAAAGGGCATCGCTTCGTCTGTCATGCCTGCGGAGGTAGGCATCCAGGGTTTTCATGTCGCCTGGAAAACTGGATGCCCGCCTTCGCGGGCATGACGGATGATGCGATGTCTTTTTTTGGAACTGGAATTTTCCGGATACCCAGATTTGTTTTTATTGGGTTCGAAACAGTATAGCGTTGCCAGCCTCCCCGGCAGCCAAAAGCGCCCCGGCCTGAAACATAAAAAAGCCCGGCAGGGCCGCTATCAGGCCCGCCGGGCTTTCAATAGTCAAATCAGCAATGCGCGGTCTTACGCGTTGAGGATCTTGCGCGCCGATTCGTCGTTGGAATCCGACACGTGCGGAATGCCGGTTTCCTGTGCGGTTTCGCGGTTGCCGGAAAACAGCTCGTCACGCGTGACCTGATCCAGGGAGAACTTTCTGGCGCCGGCCATGAGCTGCTGCAGGCCGCAGGCAAGCTTGTCCGAAAGCGTCCAGAAGGCGATGGCCCCATAGGGTATGTTTTTCATTTCGTCCTTGCCCACCTTGGCCTCGACGTCGTAATAGCTGGCAAAGATTTCTTCCGGGGTGTGGCCCAGGTCGCTGACGGTCTTGGGCAGCTTGTCCCAGTTGCCGGCCAGCTTGTCCCGGCGGTCGGGATTGACGGCGCCTTCGATGTTGGAGCCGAGAAATCCCGGGATCATGATGGCCCGGCCCATGCAGACCAGCTTGGTGTAGGGCGCGCCCAGGGCCATGGCCTTGAAGATGTGATCTTCTAAGGCAAAACCGCCGGCAAAGGAGAGGTCGACGACTTCTTCGCCCTTTGCGGCCAGCATGCTGGCATACTCATAGGCCTTGGCGTGCAGGTTGATCGAGGGCACGCCCCAGCTTTGCATCATGTTCCAGGGGCTCATGCCCGTGCCGCCGCCGGAGCCGTCAATGGTAAGCAGGTCGAGTTTGGCGTCGGTGGCGAACTTGATGGCCATGGCCAGTTCTTCCATGCCGTAGGAACCGGTTTTAAGAGATATGCGCTTGAATCCAAGGCTGCGCAGGTAGTCAACACTTTTCATGAATTCCTCGCGGACCTGGTCCACGCGGCTTAAGTTGGTGGCGCCCAGCCGGCTGTGGCGGGCAAACGAGGTGATCGAACCGGCCTTGAAGGCTTCCTGTACCGAGGGTTTTTCCGGGTCGGGGTCGACCACGTAGCCGCGGTCCTTCAGGAACTTGGCGTAATCGAGGCTGGTGACCTGGATTTCGCCGCCAATGTCCTTGGCGCCCTGGCCCCACTTGAGTTCCAGGATGCACTTGTTGCCGTATTTTTCGGCAATGTATTCGGCCACGCCGTTTCGGGTGTCTTCGACGTTTATCTGGACAATGATGGCGCCGTAGCCGTCGTTGTAGCGCAGGTAGCTGTCGATCCGGCGGTCGAGCTCAGGGGCTTTGGTGATTCTGCCGTTGGCCATTTCCGATTCCCGGTCCACGCCCACGACGTTTTCGCCGATGACCACGGGAATGCCCACCAGGGATGCTCCGATGGCAAAGGAATCCCAGTACTTGGCCGCGACAAAGGTCGATCCCAGTGCGCCGGTCATCAGCGGCACCCGGGCCTTGGTCTTGATTTCCCGGCCGAACTCGGTCTCCACGCTGACATTGGGGAAAATGCAGTCGTCGGGATCAGTGGACAGCCCCGGTGCCATGCCCTGGGCGCCGTAGGCATAGCCCTGGACCCGCAGGGAATTGTAGGAGACGCCGACGTGGGTGGTGTTGTTGGCCCCGGCGGTGACAATGCCGAAGCTTCTGGGATAGAGCAGCTTCCGGCCGACCAGGCTGGAAAGAAAGGTTTCGCACTTGCCCTGGCAGTCCGCCCGGCAAAGGGTGCACAGGCTCGATTCGGCCGGGTTGCCCCGGTTGGTGGTGCCGAGCACATCGTTGCTTTTGGAAAATCGCAGTTCCGTCATTTTTTCTCCTTTTGGTTCTTCTTTGGATTTCAGATATTGTTTAAAATAAAAATTTCAATAAAATTAAATAGTTATAAATTAAGTGGTTGGGCCAAAAAAAAGCGCCTCCTCGCCCGTGCAACGAGAGACGCCATTGTCTGTCTGGGATTATAAGCCTTTCTTACACGCCATTGTGTAATTTAACTCAAACTAATTAATAAGTATAAGTTCATATGTCAAGGGTTTTTTCTGTCACCCCCATTGCGGTGTCAATAAAGCTCTTCGGAAAGCAGAAGGGCCTCTGCGATGCTGCGCATCGATTTTCGTTTGTCCATGCTTTTTTTCTGTATCCAGCGGAACGCGTCATCAGCGCTCATCTCGCCCCGCCGCATCAGGACCTCCTTGGCCCGCTCCACGAGCTTGCGGGTTTCGAGTTCTTCCTGGATGACCTTGGTCTTGATTACCAGTTCGGAATTGTAAATGGCCACCGCTGCCTGGTTGGCCACGGTGGTAATCAGGTTGACCTCGGTGTCGGTAAATTCATGAAATTCGGAAGTAAAGCAGTTTAAAACGCCGATGACCCGCTTGTCCCGAAGCAGCAGCGGCACACTGGCCAAAGACTTCAATCCCAGCTGCCGGGCCATTTCCTTTTCTTTAAACAGCGGTTCCTGCAACACGTCGCCGATGATCAGGGGCTTTTTTCCGGCGGCCACATGACCGACCACGCCTTCATTGATATGAAGTTCCCGGTCCTTGACATAGGCGGGTTCAATGGTCTGGGTGGCCTTGAGGCGGATCTTTTTCTGATTGCCGTTGTCGTCGTCCTCGATTAACCACAGCGAGCAGATTTCCACCCCCGTGACCTGGGCGGTGACCATGACGATGAGCTTGAGGATGTCTTCGAGGTAAAGATCGGAATTGATGGCCCCGCTGATGTCCATTAAGGCCTTGATGTATTTGTTTGCGCTGTCGTCGTCTTTGATATTTTCCATGATCCGTGTGCTTTTTGCTGTTGATTTTTTCAAATGAAGCGATTTTCAAATTTGTAGCAGATTACGTCTTAGACTTGATGTATTCATAGACCCGGGGATGGGTACAGACTTCGTAATACTTGCGGTCGGTCTGGCGGCTGACCTGGAAGTTTTCAGCGGAAATCACCGAAATCGGGGCTTCCCGGATGACGATGCGCTGGTAGCTCTTGGAGGTCGTGGGAAACTTGCCCGAATACAGCACGAAGCGCTCGTCCTGCAAGTCCGGCAGGTGGGCTTCATGACGCGACAGGTGGATTTCCTCTGCCAGTTTTTCAAACCCCGCCGGCGACAGTTCGATGCCCATGACGTTGTAGCGCAGCGCCGGGTTGTTGAAGCATTGCGCTGCGGGAAGCGATGCGGTATCGATTTCATAGATGTATATGTTAAAGGGCGGCCGCTGCCGGGTAAATTGTTTTCGAAGGGCGTGGTCGCATGCCGAGAGCCGGTCGGCCACATTGATGGCATGCGATATCATGATCTGCGTATTGCCGTCGTAGAAAAAGGTCGGCGCTCCGGCGGAAAAGCCGATGCCGATGCCCAGATCCAGACGGGGCAGACTGTTTTTCCGGTTTAACTGATTATAGCGTTTGACCACCATCAGCATGTTGACGGCCATGCCGCAGGCGCGGGCTACGCTGTACCACCGGCCCGGCATGTTTTCATGCTCAAATATCGATAAAATCACGGCATCGCCTTCGATGAAGACCTTTTCGGCCCCATAGATGGACAGCAGGTTGCTGATGGGATTAAAAAAATTCAGACTGAAATTCGATGCCGGGTTCAATCCCTTGGCCTTCATCTGGTCGATGATTTCGGTCGATCCCCGCACGTCGGCCTTGATCACGGCGTGGTTGATAATGGGCGGGGTCTGGCGGACCTGCTCCCGGGACAGCAGAAACTCATAAAGGGTATGGTTTTCCCGGGACAGCTTGACGATTTTTTCGTCTGCAGCCAGGTGGATGCAGTCCGCGGTTTCCCGGAACAGGCGGTAATTGCCCAGGTCCCGGTGGTATCGGGCAAAATCGGTTAAAAATTGAACAAGGTGTTTTTTTTTCCGCCGGCCCGGTACCCGCCGGATGCCCCGGGCGGCGGCACGGAGGCGGGAAAAAGCGAAATGTTTGCCGGAATAGCGGTTAAACCGCTTGATTTTGCGGACAATGTTTTTCCGGGTTTTGGGCACCACCAGGTATTGCAAAACCTCCTGGGGCGTTAACGGCGGCGATGCCTTTTCGACGACCGGCTGCATTTCATAGGCCGCCACAATGGCCCGGATCATCTTCTCCTTTGCCATCTGCCGGTAGACGCCGCCCAGCAACCGTTTCTGCGCCCGGGCCCGGGCCTTTAAGCGTTTGATCTGCGTTTTGTCGTCCTTTTGCTTTTTTTTCGCCTGGATCCGCGATTTGGTGGCCGCGGGGTCAAACAATCGTTCGATATTGCCGAGCGACTTGATGAGCCGATCCGATTCGGATTCGTTGATCTGGATACCGTTTTCCGTAGCGGGGCCCTTTTCGTATGCATCGGCCTGCCGGGGGCCGTTTGTTTCGCTGTTGGCGGTCAGGTGGTTGAAAAACCCCTTTACGACCGACAGGACGGCATTGTAATTGAGCGGGTCTTCCAGGCGATGGCCCAGCAGCACATAATGTTGCATCATGAAAAAATCATCGGGCCGGTAGGTAATCTGCTGCAGCGGGTTGGCAAACAGCTCTTCGGGCAAAAGATTGTCTTCTCCGAAATTCGAAACCCGCAGTTTGTCGAGTTCGCGCCGGACTTCGATGAAATAGGCAAACAGTTCGTCGCTCACACCTTGCAGGACCTGGTTCCGGTGCTGGATAATACCGGCGACTTCCTGCCGCAGCCGGGTATGCGAGGCCATGCGCTGGGAGACTTCCTGTTTGCGCACCACGCTTTTAAAATGTTGAATGGCATGGCCGTACTGTTCATCGATTTGTTCGAGCAGCGCCTTGACCATGGCGACCTGGGCCAGGTAATCGATTTGCTCTTCCTGCTGTGACTTGGCCTGGTCAATGGCACTGGTCATCACTTCCGAGCAGGTGGTTTTAAACCGGGCGATTTCCTGGTGCCAGTTGAGTTTGGGCTGGGTCAGCAGCGGCTTGGAGGCCTCGGCATGCTTGAGGATGAGCTGGAAGATCACCCGGCCGGCCGAGGCGATAAACTCCGGACTGATGCGCACATCGTAGCGCAGGTTGTCCACGCCGAGTTTGAGCCGCTCCAGCGGCAGGGCAATCTGATAGGCGTCGAGGTCAAATCCGGCAATGTCTGGATATTTTTTTTCGGTGGCAGCCATTTACGGCCAACTATACCCGGGTAAATCGCCGGCGGCGGCAGCGGGGGCAACAGAGGCCGTCGGCCCGCGCCTTATCGCCGCGGCGTGGTTAATAGGAATGACGGTCGGATGGAAAGTCCTGATTTTTTACTTCCTTGATATAGTTTTCAATGCCGGTCATGGCATGTTTTCTCAATTCGGCGTATTGCTTGACGAACTTGGGGACATGGCCCGCCGTGATGCCGAGCATGTCGTGGAGCACCAGTACCTGGCCGTCGCAGGCCGTGCCGGCCCCGATGCCGATGGTCGGAATGTCAATTTTTTCGGTAATTTTCCGGGAAATATCGGCCGGAATGCCTTCGAGCACCACGGAAAAGGCCCCGGCGGCCTGGACTTTTTCGGCATCGGCCATCAGGCGGTCCGCGTCTCGCTGGACCCGGTAGCCGCCGAGCTGGTGGACGGACTGCGGCGTTAAGCCGATGTGGGCCTGAACCGGGATGCCGACATCCGTAAGGGCCTTTATCAGGTCGCTGACCGCGGCGCCGCCTTCGAGCTTGACGGCAGATGCGCCGGCTTCCTTTAGGAAGCGGCCGGCATTGGCGATGGCTTCAGCAATGGAGACCTGGTAGGACAGAAACGGCATATCCCCGATGACCAGCGCGTTTTTGGCGGCCCGGCCCACGATGCGGGTGTGGTAGATCATTTCGTCCATGGTCACCGCCAGGGTGTTTTCCGCCCCCTGGACGGCCATGCCCAGAGAGTCGCCCACCAGCAGCACATGCACCCCGGCTTCGTCGGCCATCCGGGCGAAGGGAAAATCATAGGCGGTCAATTCAACGATTTTTTCCTTTTGCTGCTTCATCTGCATCAGGGTTTTCACTGTTACGGCTGCCATAACGCGCCTCCTGTGCACCTGCCTTCATGCCAAACATAATTATTGACTAAATGCCATCCATTCCATATATATGAAAGATTATACACAATTCGGCCTTTTCGGCCGTAAACTACATGATAACTATAATAAAAATCAGGCGTTATTGCAAATACAAACCCGGTGGCGGCCCTGATTTTTGTTTGTAAGCGATTTGTAAACACAAGTGGCATCATGATACAGCTCGTTCGAGGGTTCAAGGACATTCTGCCGGCCGAGGCCGCGGTCTGGCAGCAGATCGAAAACCTTGCCAAAAAGCATTTTGATCGGTTCGGGTTCAATGAAATCCGGCCGCCGGTACTGGAACAGGCCGCCCTGTTTCAGCGAAGCATCGGCGAGCATACCGATATCGTGGAAAAGGAGATGTATACCTTTGCCGGCAGCAAGGGCAATCTGCTGACCCTGCGGCCC
The DNA here is from genome assembly GCA_051745395.1 of Thermodesulfobacteriota bacterium. Taxonomy (GTDB): domain Bacteria; phylum Desulfobacterota; class Desulfobacteria; order Desulfobacterales; family Desulfosalsimonadaceae; genus JBNJEA01. Next base: position 10,695 of record JBNJEA010000102.1, read on the forward strand.
GAGGCCACCGCCTCTGTGGTGCGGGCCTATATCCAGCACAAGCTCTATGCCGCAGACCCGGTACAGAAGCTGTATACCATCGGGCCGATGTTTCGGAAGGAGCGGCCCCAGAAGGGGCGCTATCGGCAGTTCTGCCAGGTCAATGCCGAGGTTTTCGGCATCGAGTCGGCCTACATGGACGCCCAGCTGATTTA
>JBNJEA010000247.1:0-2800 GCA_051745395.1 Thermodesulfobacteriota bacterium
CGATCAATTTACGGACCTCAAAGAATCGCCGCTCCCCGGCAGATCCGTGCTGTCCATGGAAAGATATTTTTCAGATATCGTTCAAACGACGAAAGGCTGCCCGTTTAACTGTGAATTCTGCTCGGTGTATGCGTTCGACGGCCAGCGCATCCGGACCAAAACCGTGGAACAGGTAATTGAGGAAATCATTAATGTCGGGGATTCGAGTGCAAAATATAAAAAGCGCTCCGTTTTTTTTGCAGATGACAACATCATTGCAAACAAGAAATTCGCCCGGCAGTTGTTTACGGCATTGAAACCCTACAATGTCAACTGGGCATGCCAGGCATCGGTAAATATTGCCGAAGAAGATGAACTGCTTGGTCTGATGAAAGACAGCGGGTGCGGTTCCATCCTGATCGGACTGGAAACCACGTCAAAAGAAAACCTCGGCCGGATGGACAAAAGCATCAATTTGCGGCATGATTATGTGGACGCCATAAAAAAGATACAGTCATACGGCATCCTGGTCCACGGCTCGTTTATACTGGGATATGATTTTGATGACGCCGCCGCTTTCGATGACCTCATCGCGTTCGTCGATTCCTCCCAGCTTTTAATGCCCCTGATCAATATCCTCACGCCGTTTCCCGGGACAAAACTGTTTGATCGGTTTGAAGAAGAGGGCCGGTTGATTCACAAGGACTGGAACAAGTATACCGGCCAGGAGGTCGTTTTCTATCCCAGCCGCATGACGCCGGAAGCGCTGCACGAGGGGTTTAAAAAAGTCGTGCAGCACATTTACTCGTACGATTCCATATACAAGAAGTTGCAGCACTACTGGAAAAGCGATTTCTGGCGGCATTCAAACGAAATTGACCCGATTAAATTCAAGTACCGCCTTTTGTTCGCCGCCCGGCTTTCCAGTTTGATGGTTTCCTTTGATACGAAGCGAACCAAATTTATTCTCAAGATACTGCCGAAGGTTTTCAACAAGCGTGTCAGGCTGTCAACGATTCTTACGCTGATGGCCTACAACGATTTCGCGTATTCGCTTTAAAAAACGCTTGCCCCGTTTTTTTTTTGAACCTTCTCGATGCGGTTTCCCCGGCGCGATCTTAAAACGGAGAAAACACCTGATGCGCGTTTTAAAACACCTTTTCGACAGAAACCTGCAATGGGCGGAACGGATCAAGCAGTCGGATCCGGATTTTTTCGTCAATCTTTCGAAGATGCAATCCCCGCAATACCTGTGGATCGGCTGTTCCGACAGCCGGGTGCCGGCAACCGAGATTGTCGATCTGCTGCCCGGCGAGATTTTCGTTCACCGAAACATCGCCAACCTGGTGGTGCATACGGACATCAACTGTCTTTCCGTGATCCAGTATGCCGTCGAGGTGCTGCGGGTCAAGCACGTGATCGTGTGCGGCCATTACGGTTGCGGCGGCATCAGGGCCGCGCTGGAAAACCGCGAACATGGCTTAATCGACCACTGGCTCCGGCACATCAAGGATATCTACCGGGTGCATCAGCAGGAACTGGCGCTGCTTGAAAGCGAACAGGAACAAACTGACCGGATGTGCGAACTCAACGTGGCCGCCCAGGTTGCCAATATATGCCATACCCCAATGGTCCAGAATGCCTGGAAAGCCGGGCGGGAACTGGCGGTGCACGGCTGGATATATAACATCGAAGACGGCATTTTAAAGGATTTGAACGTCTGTGTGACCCGTTTAACCGAAATCCCGGAGGTCTATCGGTTCGATTAGGGCAGGGCAGCACGCAGGTGGACATATACGAAAAACATGCATATTTTATTGAAAGCCGTTATTCGTCTGGTCATCATACTTGCGGCCACGGAAATCGCCGGGGGGAGGCGAAAAATCGGCAAACCGTTTCCGGGATGACTGTTTTGCAGAACCCGGGGCATGAGGAGGCCCTATGATTGCTGCCCTTTATGATTTTCTTTCGGCTGTCGGCTACCATCATCCCCTGCACCCCGCCCTGACCCATGTGCCGGTCGGCCTGACGATCGGGAGTTTTGTCTTTTTTCTCATGGCGTATTTTCTAAACCGTCCCAGATACGTGCAAACCGCCAAGCACTGCATCGTTTTGGCGCTGCTGGGCGCCATACCGACGATTTTTGCCGGAATTCTGGATTGGCAGCACTTTTACGGCGGGGCATGGATGTTTCCCATCCGGATGAAGTTCGGGCTGGCCGCCGCCCTGCTGGTTTTGCTGATCCTAATTGTCTCCGTCAGCATCCGCGATGAAATGGAAACCTCCATGACCCGAAGATTTCTGCTGCATTTATTGAGTCTGCTCGTGGTGATCAGCCTCGGGTATTTCGGCGGCGAGCTCGTCTACGGCAAAAAGGCGCAAGCCGATGCGTCCCGGCCGGCGAAAGAATCCGCGGATACGGCTGCTGTTGCCAAAGGCGCAGAACTGTTTCAGCAAAAATGTGCGTCCTGTCACTTTACAGACAGCGCGGAGCCAAAGTTCGGCCCCGGCCTGGAAGGCCTTTTCGACGGCGAAAAGCTGCCGGTCAGCGGTCGGGCCGTTTCCGCCAAAAACGTTCGGCGCCAACTGCGGGAGCCGGTTAACCAGATGCCGGTTTTCGATCAACTCGAAGAAAAACAGGTCCAGGCGCTGATCGATTACTTGAAAACCCTCTAACGCATGTCAAATTCATAGTCCTTTCCGTCTTCTTTCCGTCTTTCCGGCCGAGCCCCATTTCCTGTTTGCCATTCCACCCGGTTTTCCGTTTTGGGTGATTTATTTCGTATCCATTTCGTGGTAGTTTACCGTTTCGTAGATCATC
>JBNJEA010000103.1:0-10809 GCA_051745395.1 Thermodesulfobacteriota bacterium
GGATGCGGGGCGCATTTGTGCCGGCTCAGACGGACCGAAACCGGGGGCAAAACGCTTGCCGAAGCCGTTTCGCTTTCCGAGCTCCAGGCGGTTGAATCCGTGGGCCAGCTCGCGGATTTCGTTGTGTCCATGGCCGAGGCCCTGGACCATATGGCCGGATACGTGGCCGATGCGGCGGTGCAGAAAAAAGTGCAGCACGGCCGACCGCTGTCGCCTTCGGATTTCCCGGCGCCGGCGGCCATGGATCCGGATTGGCCGTACGTGAAAATCACGGACGCAGACAACGGTTTGCTGGCCGTGGTCCATGTACCTGAAAACAAATTTGAATATCCGTATTGTTGTGTCTTTCATTAGATGGCATATTTGTGCTATAATACTTAAAATATTTAAAGAAATATCAGTGCAAGGAGGTTGACAGTGAATATAGGCGTCCAGGAAAAACAGGAAACCATCGAACAATTCAAGACCCACGACAGTGATACCGGATCGCCGGAAGTCCAGATCGCGCTGCTGACCAAGCGGATCACAAAACTGACCGAGCATCTCAAAACCCATAAAAAAGACCACCATTCCCGGCGCGGGCTGCTGGTAATGGTCGGCAAACGCCGACGGCTGTTAAATTACGTCAAAAACAAGGATGTGAACCGATACCGCAATATCATCAAGCAACTCGGTATACGAAAGTAATTTTCATACTCCGCCGGCAGATGAGAATCTTAATTAATCAATCACGGCCGCCGTTGAAAATTGTATTTGCCCGGCCCGAAAACCAGCGGCACAGTGATTCAGGAGTAGTCAAATAATGGAAATATCGTTTAAAACCCAAATCGGCAAAGAAACCCTGCACATCCAATCCGGCAAAATGGCCAAGCAGGCCTCCGGATCGGTAATGGTGCAATACGGGGAAACCATCGTGCTGGTGACCGTGGTTTCGTCCGCGGATCCGAAACCGGATGTGTCCTTCCTTCCGCTTACCGTGGAATACCAGGAAAAGATCTATGCCGCCGGCCGCATTCCGGGAAACTACTTCCGGAGAGAAATCGGCCGGCCCAGTGAAAAGGAAACCCTGACCGCCCGGCTGACCGATCGGCCGATCCGGCCGCTTTTTCCCAAGGGCTATAACTACGAAACCCAGGTGATCGCCACCGTTTTGTCCATGGACAAGGTCAACGAGCCCGATATCCTGGCCATGCTCGGCGCATCGGCCGCACTGGAAATCTCCGACGTCCCGTTTGACGGCCCCATCGCCTGCGTCCGGGTCGGCCGGATTGACGGCCAGCTGGTGGTCAACCCGACCATCGAGGAAAGCAAGACATCGGATATCAATTTGATCGTGGCCGGCTCCAGAACCGGCATCATCATGGTCGAAGGCGGCGGTGAGTTTGTCCCCGAAGCCGACATGCTCGAAGCCATCTTTTTCGGTCATGAGCAGATGCAGCCGCTAATCGATCTTCAGGAAAAGCTGCGCGAAAGCATCGGTCAACCCAAGCGGGCCTTTACGCCGCCGGAAAAAGATGCCGATCTGGCCGCCAAAGTCGAAACCCTGGCGGCCGAAAACATCCGCAACGCCGTGCTTGTACCGGAAAAAATCGATCGCCGCAAGGCCCTGGGAGAGGCCAAGCAACAGCTTTTGGACGCTTTGGGCGAAGACTACGCCGAGCGCCGATCCGAGGTTTCCGACACTTTTAATGAAATGGTCAAGACCACTTCCCGGGATTTAATCGTCAAGGAAAAGCGCCGCATCGACAACCGGCCCCTCGACCAGGTCCGGCCCATCACCTGCGAGGCCGCTATCCTGCCGCGGGTCCACGGCAGCGCCCTGTTTACCCGGGGCGAAACCCAGGTGCTCGCCGCGCTGACCCTGGGCTCGACCCAGGATGAACAGAGGGTCGAGACCCTGCTCGGCGATGAGACCTTCCCGTTTATGCTGCATTACAACTTTCCGCCCTATTCCGTGGGCGAGGCCAAGCGGGCCGGCGGACCCAGCCGGCGAGACATCGGCCACGGTGCGCTTGCCAAGCGCGCCATTGAAAAGGTGATCCCGGAAAAAGAAGGATTCGATTACACCATCCGGCTGGTGTCCGAGGTGCTCGAATCCAACGGGTCGTCTTCCATGGGAACGGTATGTGCGGCAAGCATGGCGCTAATGGACGGCGGGGTGCCCATCAAGGCGCCGGTCTCCGGTATTGCCATGGGCCTGATCACCGAGGGCGACGATGTATTCGTGCTCTCCGACATCCTCGGCGACGAGGACCATTTCGGGGACATGGACTTCAAGGTAGCCGGCACCCGCGACGGCATCACCGCGCTGCAGATGGATATCAAGATCAGCGAACTGTCCCAACAGATCATGGAACAGGCCCTGGAACAGGCCAAAGGCGGCCGGCTCCACATTCTCGACCGGATGGAGGATACCATCGAGTCTCCGAGAAAAGAGCTTTCCCCCTATGCCCCCAACGTGCTGACCATAAAGATCAACCCGGAACGTATCGGCGATGTCATCGGTCCGGGCGGCAAGCACATCCGGGCGCTGCAGACCGAAACCAACACCCATATCGGCATCGAGGACGACGGCACGGTCAAAATCGCCGCCTACTCCAAGGAAGAAGGCGATCTTGCGGTGAAGATGGTCAAAGACATCGCCTCCGATCCGGAAATCGGCGAAATCTTTGAAGGTTCTGTTGTCCGGACGACCGATTTCGGTGCCTTTGTCCAGATCAAGCCCAAAACCGAAGGCCTGGTCCATATCAGCGAACTGGCGCCCTATCGGATTAAAAGTGTCACCGATATTGTCAAGGAAGGCGATCCGCTGACAGTCAAGGTGATCGATATCTCCAGAGACGGCAAGATCCGGCTAAGCCACAAAGCCACTCTGGAAGACGCCCAGTCCGAGGAAAAATCCGCAGACACCGGCGGAAAATCCGGCGGCGGCGGTGGCGGTGGCGGCGGCGGCAGCCGCAACCAGCGCGGCGGCGGTGGCAACCGCAACCAGCGGGATGACCGTTCCCGCGGACCCAAAAAGTAGCCTTTCCGGGTCCAATGCCTTCGGGTTGGAAACATTTCCCTGGAACAAGGCATTGGACTCGCTTCCGGGAAAACCCAAAATTTGGTTAACCGGACAAAGACCGTTATTTGTTCTTTCCAAGCAATAAAGATTTCGGGAAGGTCTGTAGATACCCAAAAAAGACGTCGCTTCGTCTGTCATGCCTGCGAAGGCATGACGACGGGGACGAACTGTTTTTTTTGTTTGGTTTTTACGGATGCCCGAATTCACTTTGCAAAACCATAACTGGAATATTCCGGAAGCCCGAAATTCGACCCCTTGCCAGGCAAAACCGAGCACCGTCGGGTGTGCGCCGACAAGATCTTCCATAATGACATCTATGGCCGATGACCTTACAATCCAGTGCCGCCGCCTCCGGCCGGAAGCCGATGCCGATATCGCGCTGCCCTGCTACATGACAGCGCACGCGGCCGGTATGGACCTTTGCGCCGCGGTATCCGACTCGGTTGTAATCGACCCCGGGGAAATCGAGCTGATCCCCACCGGCTTTGCCGTCAGCCTGCCCGAGGGCTACGAAGCCCAGATCCGGCCCAGAAGCGGTCTGGCCGTCCGCCACGGCATCGGGCTGATCAATTCCCCCGGCACCATTGATGCCGATTACCGCGGCGAAATCAAGGTAGCGCTGATCAACCACGGCAAGGCCGCCTTTACCTGCCAACGGGGCGACCGCATCGCCCAGATGGTTATCAACCGGGTCTGCCGGGCGCAGCTCACCGTGGTCGATACCCTGGAAGAATCCCCCCGAAACGCCGGCGGCTTTGGGCATACGGGCGTATGAAGCGCCCGGGGCCGCAACCACCGTATTTTCCACAAGACCCCACCAATGATTCAGCCATTTCCGCGGACAGCAGCGGCCTGTGCCTCTGCATGCTGGCCAGCGGCAGCAAGGGCAATTCCATTTACATATCTTCCGGGCAGACAGCGATTTTATTCGATGCCGGCCTGTCCGGCAAGGAAATCGAGCGCCGGATGAAGCTGCGCGGCCTTCTGCCGCAGCAGCTCGATGCCATAGTGGTTTCCCACGAACACAGCGACCATATCCAGGGCGTCGGCGTGCTGGCCCGCCGCTTCGGCCTGCCGGTCTATATCGCCCCTGAAACCCATGACGCCGCCCAATCCCATCTCGGTACCATTCAGGCATTACATCCGTTTGAATGCGGCACCGCATTTGCCGTAAACGATCTTCGAATCCGCCCCTTTTCCGTTTCCCATGACGCAGCCGCCCCGGCGGGATTTACCATTGAAAACGGCGGCGGCAAAATCGGCCTGGCCACCGACCTCGGCATTGCCACGGCCATGGTCCGTCACCACCTGCGCGACTGCGACCTGCTGGTGCTCGAAGCCAATCACGATCCCTGCCTGCTTGAAACCGGTCCCTACCCCTGGCCGGTCAAACAGCGGGTCAAGGGCCGCACGGGTCATCTTTCCAATGAATCGGCAAAAGCACTGCTGATGGACCTGCTCCACGACCGGCTGGCCCACGTGGTGCTGGCCCATATCAGTGAAAGCAACAATACGCCGGAGCAGGCCCTGCAGGTCGTCACCGAACAGGTAGGCCGTCACCCGGTTCAATTCTCCATCGCCTGCCAGGACCGATGCGGCGAGATCATTTCCCTGCCCTGACTTTTAGGTGAACTCGGGCTTGCGCCCTCAAACAGTCAGAAATTCTTAACGCGGCGCAAAGGGCCCGGCCTTTCGGCAAAACATTTTAATTTCGCGTCAAAACCCCTTGCCCCCTGCCCCCTCAGGGCAGCATTGTACAGTACCGGAGGCTCAAAAACCCATTACATGCTTTATGCCGGGAAACTCCACAGCTGCCCCTTACGGCCCGGGACTGAGCAGGCGATGGGGGGCTGCTTTGAGCGATTGTATCTGAAGGCCCGTATGTTTTCTTAGGCGCATCGGGTGGGGGAAACCCCGCCGAATCGAAGTCGGTATGTTTTGAATGCCTGCAGCCCTATTGGCATGGCAGGACTTTGTCGAGCCGAGGTGTGAGAGCGGGGTGGGGGCAGGAATGCCCCCGCCCGATGCGCCTTAGAAAACAAGGGCCGGAAGATAAAAGCGAAAAGCAGTACCCCATCGCCTGCGGCAAGCCGATTATAATCGGAAAAAGAATCCACAATTGTGAATGGTCTCTTGGCAATTACAGTTGCAAAACGGATCGCCGGATTTTCTTGACATCGCCTGTGGCGACACTTATTATCGTTGCAAAAATACCGTTAGGGGTGCCGATACCGGCTGAGAATCCAATGATGGATAACCCTTTCCACCTGATCAGGGTAATGCCTGCGCAGGGAAACGCCAAAATGAGCGAAGCCTGTTTTGTTGACAAACCGTTTCCCACCGGGGAAACGGTTTTTTTATTTTCAAACCCTATTATAATTATACAGGAGAATGCCAATGGCACTGGATGAAATTGAAATTTCACGCGCAATTATCGACCAGTATTATAAAAAGCTCACCGACAACCTGGAAACCGACGTCGCCATTGTCGGCGGGGGCCCTTCCGGCCTGGTGGCCGGCTATTTCCTGGCCCGGGCCGGCAAAAAGGTGGCCCTCTATGAAAGAAAGCTTTCCATCGGCGGCGGCATGTGGGGCGGCGGCATGCTGTTTAACGAAATCGTGATCCAGAAGGAGGCCCTGCCGATTTTAGACACTTTCGGGGTGCGTCGCCAGCACTACAAGGAGGACTATTACACCGCCGATGCCGTTGAGGCCGTGGCCACCATAACCGGAATGGCCGTGCGGGCCGGTTTGACCATTTTCAACTGCGTCTCCGTGGAGGATGTCATGATGCGGCCCGAGCGCGTCGACGGCCTGGTGATCAACTGGTCGCCCGTGGAAATGGCGGGCCTGCACGTGGATCCTCTGACCGTGCGGTCCGGATTCGTTGTCGATACCACCGGTCATGACACCGAGGTGGTCAAGGTGGTGGAAAACAAAGCGGGCGGCCGGTTAAACACCCCCACCGGCAAAATCGAAGGGGAAAAATCCATGTGGGCCGACCGGGCCGAAACCGACACGCCGGCCAATACCGGTGAAATTTTTCCCGGCGTCTATGTGGCGGGCATGGCGGCCAATGCCACCGCCGGCGGCCCGCGCATGGGGCCCATTTTCGGCGGCATGCTGCTATCCGGCGAGAAAGTGGCCAAGGAACTTTTGACGAGGCTTTAACGAATGCGATTTCCAATTTCACCGCATCTACTGCGTCAGCCGCCGACTCGCATAGTGGACTATAGCGAGTCGGCAGCTTCCTTGTATCTGCGGCAAACTTGAAAATCGCCGGGCATTTTCATTGACCTGATTCAAAAATCAAATATTAACCCATTAATATAACGCTTAATAAATATGATAAGGCAAAGTTCATGACCCAACTCGAAGCGGCCCGTGAGGGCCGGATTACAGAGGCCATGCGCCAGGTGGCCGACACCGAAGGCGTGGCCGCCGAAACCGTCCGCGATCAGGTGGCCGCCGGTGCCATCGTCATCCCGAAAAATCCCGGCCGCCAGTTCGCCGCCCGAGGTATCGGCGCCGGGCTTGCCACCAAGGTCAACGCCAATATCGGGACCTCGCCGAGCCATTTCGATGTCGACGAGGAATTGCGCAAACTCGATGCCGCGGTCGCCGCCGGCGCCGATGCCATCATGGACCTGTCCACCGGCGGCGACCTAGACCGGACACTGGCCGCTATCCTGGAGCGCTCACCGGTCATGGTCGGCACGGTTCCCATTTACAAGTCAGTCAGCAAGCAGATCGAATCCGGCGGCACCTGCCTTGACCTGACAACGGACGACATTTTTGGAGAAATCATCGCCCAGGGCAAAGCGGGGGTGGATTTTATCACCGTTCATTGCGGCATCACCCGGCACAGCCTGCGGGTGCTCAAAGACGCCGGCCGCCTGATGGGCATGGTCTCGCGGGGCGGCAGCCTGATGGCCGAGTGGATCTACCATCACCAAGCCGAAAACCCGCTTTACGAAAATTATGACCGGCTGATAGACATTGCGCGCACCTATGACATCACCCTTTCCCTCGGCGACGGCCTGCGGCCGGGAACCATTTTCGATGCCGAAGACCGGGCGCAGGTCACCGAACTCGTCATCCTCGGCGAACTCGCAGAACGGGCCCGGGCGGCCGGCGTGCAGGTCATGATCGAAGGCCCCGGCCATGTCCCGCTTTCCCGGATTGCCGATGACATGCGCCAGCAGAAACGATTTTGCGGCAATGCCCCTTACTACGTCCTCGGCCCCCTGCCCACCGACATCGCCGCCGGCCACGATCACATCGCCGGCGCGATCGGCGGTGCGATCGCCGCGGCCGCGGGTGCGGATTTTCTGTGCTACGTCACCCCGGCCGAACACCTGGCCCTGCCCGGCACCGAAGAGGTCCGCGAAGGCGTCATCGCCTCGAAAATCGCCGCCCACATCGGGGACCTGGAAAAGGGCATCGCTTCGGCCCGGCAGGCCGATCATGACATGGCCACCGCCCGGAATCAATTCGACTGGGCCACCATGTTTTCCCGGGCCATCGACCCGGAAAAAGCCAGGGCCATGCGGCACCAAAGCGAAGACAAGGACCGGGATGTATGTAGCATGTGCGGGGATTTTTGTGCGTTGAAGACCTATGCAAGGGCCACGGAATCTGATAAGTAAAATAAGGTATAAGGTTTAAGGTTTAAGGTTCAAGGTTCAGGGCTTAAGGTGTAAGGTCAAATACATAAATGTGGGGCCTTATCCCTTTACCTGTACCCTATGCCTTATACCCCAAACCTTACACCATATACCCTGAACCTCAAACATTGAACCTTACACCTTCCCTGGAATGACAAATGGTCGAATTTTTTTATCAGCCCATGTTCCCGATGGCAGCCGAAGACGAAACCGAATACCGAAAAATTTCCGATGCCCATGTGGCCGTGGCCGATTTCCAGGGCCAGCCGGTCCTCACGGTTTCGCCGGCGGCTTTGACCCAACTGGCCGAAACCGCCTTTGCCGACGTGGCCCATCTCTACCGGGCGGCGCACCTGCAGCAACTGGCGGCGATTTTGCAGGATCGCCAAAGCTCGGCAAACGACCGGTACGTGGCGCTGGAGATGCTCAAAAACGCCGTTATTTCCGCCGAGTTTGTCTTTCCCATGTGCCAGGACACCGGCACGGCGGTCATCATTGGCAAAAAAGGCCAGCAGGTCTGGACCGGCGGCGGCGATGAAGCCGCCCTTTCCCGGGGGGTCTTTAACGCCTACCGCCGCTACAACCTGCGCTATTCCCAGCAGGCCCCGCTGTCGATGTATGAAGAAAAAAACACCGGCACCAACCTGCCGGCCCAGATCGAACTCTACGCCGCCGACGACGACGCCTACCGGTTTTTGTTTATCGCCAAGGGCGGCGGCTCGGCCAACAAGACCTATCTGTTCCAGCAGACCAAGGCGATTTTAAATCCCGACAACCTCGTATCATTTTTAACGGAAAAGATGAAATCGCTGGGCACGGCCGCATGCCCGCCCTACCACCTGGCCATTGTCGTCGGCGGCACCTCGGCCGAGGCCAACCTGAAAACCGTCAAGCTGGCCTCGGCCGGTGCCATGGATTTGCTGCCGGCCGCCGGCAATTCGTACGGCCATGCCTTCCGGGATTTCGATCTCGAAGACCGGCTGCTTGCCGTTTCGCAGCAGCTCGGCATCGGCGCCCAGTTCGGCGGCAAATATTTCTGCCACGACATCCGGGTCATCCGGATGCCGCGTCACGGCGCCTCCTGCCCGGTGGGCATCGGGGTGAGCTGCAGCGCCGATCGGAACATCAACGGCAAAATCACCAAAGACGGCGTCTTTATCGAACAGCTCGACACCGACCCGGCCCGTTTTCTGCCCGATCCGCCGGAAATTGCGGCCGAAGCGGTCTCCGTGGACCTGAACCGCCCCATGGACGAAATCCGAAACGAACTGAGCCGATACCCGGTCACCACCCGGCTGCTGTTACACGGCAAGATCGTGGTCGCCCGCGACATCGCCCACGCCCGCATCTATGAGCGCCTGCAGGACACCGGCGAACTGCCCGACTATATCCGCGATCACATCATCTATTACGCCGGCCCCGCCAAAACGCCCGAAGGCCATGCCTCCGGCGCCTTCGGCCCCACGACCGCGGCGCGCATGGACCCCTATGTGCCGATTTTCCAGAAACACGGCGGCTCATTGATCACTCTGGCCAAGGGAAACCGGTCGCCCGAGGTCACCGAAGCCTGCAAAACGCACGGCGGTTTTTACCTGGGCTCCATCGGCGGGCCGGCCGCCCGGCTGGGCAAGGAATGCATCACCGACGTCGAGGTCATCGACTTTCCGGAACTGGGCATGGAGTCGGTCTACCGGATACGGGTCAAGGATTTTCCCGCCTTTATCATTGTCGACGACAAGGGCAATGATTTTTTTGAAAATCTGGTTTGATAACAAGGGGTTTTGCGCATCATTTCGTCTTGCCGCCTTGCAATTTGGCCCCAGACGGTATAATATAGTCTTATTATAACCGAAATTTTCTCCACTACACTCCGCCGGGAAAATCGCCAAAATGAGCAACTCATCCGGGACCATTGAGCGGACCAGACATTTTCTGCGCGAATCGGTATGGCAAGATCCGCCGGATGCGGATCGATTGAACATGCTTTTGCGCTACAGCATCCGCGTCTGTTTGATCACCGTTGAAAACGCCTTAAACCAGATGATTCTGCTGCGGGCATCGGCACTGTGCTACAGCACCCTGCTGGCCATCGTCCCCATCCTGGCCGTGGGATTTTCCATGCTAAAGGGCCTCGGCGTGCAAAGCCGGATCGAAGAGGTCCTGCTCAAATACCTGACGGCCGAACAGGAAGTCCTCTCAACCCAGATCACAAACTACATCGCCAACACGGATTTCAAGGCCCTCGGGGCCTTCGGCACCGGGATTTTAATCCTGGCCGTGGTGGTGATGCTGGGCAACGTGGAAAGCACGTTCAACGATATCTGGGGCGTGACCCGGAGCCGGACGATCGCCCGCAAAATTTCGGACTACATCAGCGTATTGATTCTCGGCCCGCTGCTGATGGTCCTTTCCACGGCGCTGCTCGCATCGCTTTCCTCCAACACCGTGGTCCGGACCCTGTCCGATTACCCGTTCTTCGGCGACTTTCTTGTTCTGTTTAACACGATATTGCCCTATACGGGCCTCTGGATCGCCTTTACGGCCATGTACCTGCTGATGCCCAACACCCGGGTCAAATTTTTGCCCGCCCTGATCTCGGGCATTATTTTCGGCTCCATCTGGCAGCTCGCGTTTAGCCTCTACACGGACTTCTATGTCGGCGTGGTCAACTACAACAAGATTTACGGCACCTTTGCGGTGCTGCCGATCTTTATCATCTGGCTCTATATCAGCTGGATCATTGTCTTAATCGGTGCCCAGATGACCAGCGCAATCCAGCGGATCAAATCCTATCAGCAGGAAAGCAAAAAAACCACGGCCAGCGAGGCCGAAAAAGAGAGCATGGCCTTCTACATCATGGCCGAAATCGCCATCCGGTTTTCCAGGGGCCAGCCGCCGGCCAGCACCGAAACCTTGTCCAACACACTGTCGATTCCCCTGCCCATCGTCCGCAACATCGTGGACTATCTAAGCGACAGCGGACTGATTCGGGAAATCGACAGCGAGGAACAAACGGTCCAGCCGGCCCGCGATTTGGACCTGATCCGGCTTTCCGATATATACGCCGCCATCCGG
>JBNJEA010000017.1:0-33330 GCA_051745395.1 Thermodesulfobacteriota bacterium
CATGCTCAAAAACGATGTGGCCAACATCAACTGGGACCAGCTGCCGGCAACGGATCCGGATACCGAAGCACTGCTCGATCTGCGAACCGAAGACGAGATCAATACCTCCGGCACCATTGACGGGGCAGTCCATATTCCCCTTGATTCGCTGCGCGAGCGCATCAATGAACTCGACCCGCAGAAAACCTACCTCCCCTATTGTGCCATCGGCCTGCGGGGATACCTGGCCTATCGCATCCTGAAGCAAAAAGGCTACAAGGCCAGAAATTTGAGCGGCGGCATGCGGACTTATCTCGGGGCCACGGAAAACATTATCCTGTAAAACTAAGGGCAAAGCCGCATTTTTTCAGGGGCTTGCATTCAGACAACCACGGCACCGAAATCCAAATGGTGCCAAGCCCGGATGTAAGCCCCTGTTTTTTGTCTTGCCGACGGTATTTGACGAATCATCATGGTGGACTAATATTGTAGTAGAAATCAATTTCTGCAACGCAATCCATGCGAAAAGAGGAGGCAACCATGGCAAAAATAACATTTAAGGGTCAACCGATCCAAACATGCGGCGAATTGCCGGCACTCGGGCAGCAGGCCCCGGATTTCGTCCTGACCGATACCGAACTTGAAGAGGTCCGGTTATCCGATTTCTACGGCACCAAGCTGATATTAAACATTTTTCCCAGCATTGAAACCCCGGTGTGCGCTGAATCGGTCCGCCGGTTTAACGCGGTGGCCGATCAGCTGGACAACACTCGCGTGCTCTGTATATCCAGGGATCTGCCCTTTGCCCACAAACGGTTTAACATGACCGAGGGACTCGACAACGTCACTTCCGTGTCCGAGATGCGAAACCTGGAATTCGGCGAGAAGTATGGCGTCCGGATCTGCGATGGTCCGCTGGCCGGTCTGCTGGCGCGCGCCGTGATGGTAATCGATGAAAACACGCGGGTCATATATACCCAGCAGGTCCCTGAAATCGGAGAAGAACCCGACTATGAGCCGGCCCTGCAGGTGGCCCGGACCATGGGGGCGGAAACGACCATCGAAGCGGTTTGCACCAAAACGGAAACCGGCGAACATGCGCGATTCGGCGATGCAGACGATGCCTGTGATGACGGTCGGGCCGGAAAGCTGTAACCGGCTGGCGGATGCCACAGTCCAATGATTGAGAAAATACTATGTCCATTGACGTAACCGTTGTCATCGGCGGCGAAGCCGGCCAGGGTATCCAGACCGTGGGCGAGATGCTGGCCCAGGCGGTCCATCGCACCGGGCTTTATGTCCAGGCGATCAACGATTTTGAATCCCGCATCCGGGGCGGCCACAGTTTTATGCAGCTGCGTATAAGCGATGCGCCCATGAATTGTCCGGATCACCGGGTGCATCTGCTGGTGGCGCTGACCCCGGAAAGCTTTGATCTGCATAAGGACGAGCTGGCCGAAGATGGCGTCATTCTTGTCGACCAGGAAGAACAGTGCCGGACGGAAAATGCCTGCTGTGTGCCGATTACCCGCCTGGCAAAGGATGCCGGCGGAAAGATCATGGCCAACACGGTGGCGGCCGGCGCTTGCCTGGGGCTGCTCGGCGGCGCCGCCGATGTCCTGAAAAACGTGCTGGCTGAACGATTTGCCGGAAAAAGTGCATCCGTGCTCGAACAAAACAACGCCGCGGCTGAAAAGGGTGCGGCCGCAGTAGAACACATTGACTTCCGGTGGCGGTTTCAATGGCCGGACGAGTCGGCCCAAGGGCTTTTGATTTCCGGCTCAAGGGCGATCGCATTGGGAGCATTGGCCGCCGACTGCCGCTTTGCCGCGTTTTATCCCATGTCGCCGGCCACCAGCATATTCGTTCACCTCCATCAACTGGCCGAAGAGTACCCGGTGGTGGTGGAGCAGGCCGAAGGGGAAATCGCGGCGGCCAACATGGTAATCGGCGCCGCTTTTGCCGGGGTGCGGGCCATGACGGCCACGTCCGGAGGCGGCTTTTCGCTGATGAGCGAGGCCCTCGGCATGGCCGGGATTACGGAAACACCGATGGTGATTGTCAACGCCCAGCGCCCCGGGCCGGCCACCGGTCTGCCGACCCGTACCGGGCAAGGGGACCTGCTGTTTGTCATCAACGCCGCACAGGACGAGTTTCCCCGGTTCGTACTCGCCCCGGCATCGGTGACCGGGGCGTTTGAGACCATGATCCGTGCTTTTGACCTGACCGAAAAGTACCAGGTGCCCGTGATCGTACTGGTGGACCAGTATTTCAATGATTCTTTGTTTGTCGCCGAAAAGGGACTGGCCGTGCCGGAGACCATCACCCGCTATACCGTCACCGACGCCGACATGGCCGATCCGTCGGCATACAGGCGTTTTGCCTTGACAAAAAGCGGGGTTTCGCCCCGGGCGCTGCCCTGCAACGGTGATGCCCTGGTCATGGTGACGGCCAACGAGCACGGCGAAGACGGCCATTTAAGCGAAAGGCAGCCGGATCGCAACAACCAGATGGCAAAGCGGAAGGCCAAGCTGCCGCAAATGACAGCGGAGATGGCCGCTCCGGGGGCCAATTACGGCGACAGCCCGGTCCTGCTGGTGGGCTGGGGATCCACCGATGCGGTGATCTGCGAAGCCGTGGAGCGGCTAAGAGCCGAGGGGTATAACGTGGGATGCGTCCATTTCACCGACCTCTGGCCCTTTCCGGCGGAAGCGGCCGAAAAGGCCCTGTCTGGGGACAACCGGTTTTACATGGTCGAGCAGAACCACTCGGCGCAGCTCGGCCGGTTGATCCGGCAGCAGACCGGGCTGAAGTTTACCGACGCCATTGTCAAAATCGACGGCCGGCCGTTGCGGGCCGCCGATATCGTCCAACAGTTCAACCGATTAGAGGGATAGCCGATGCCGACGCCAGAGGCCTATGATTGTGATTTTGAAAACAAGTGGTGTCCGGGTTGCGGCAATTTCGGCATACAGGCGGCCATGAAATCGGCCTTTGCCGAACTGGAACTGCCGCCCGAAAAACTGCTGATTATCTCCGGCATCGGGCAGGCGGGAAAAACCCCGCACTTTATCCGGTGCAATTTTTTCCACGGCCTGCACGGCCGCGCGCTTCCGGTGGCCACCGGGGCAAAGGCGGCCAACCGGGATCTAAATATCGTGGTCAGCACGGGCGACGGCGACTGCTACGGCGAAGGCGGCAATCATTTTTTGGCCGCCATCCGGCGCAATATCGACGTCACCCTGCTGGTGCACAACAACATGGTCTACGGCCTGACCGCCGGCCAGGCGTCGCCGACGTCCGAGAAGGGTTTTGTGACCAAGCTCCAGCGCCACGGAGTCAAAAGCGATCCCTTCAACCCGTTATCCCTGGCCCTGTCCCAGGGGGCGGGGTTTGTCGCCCGCGGCTTTGCCGGCAAAAAAGAGCATTTAAGCAGCCTGATCCAGGCGGCGGTCGGCTACAGGGGATTTAGCGTAGTCGATATTTTCCAGCCCTGCGTGTCTTTTAACCACGTCAACACGTATGCGTGGTTCAACGAACGGGTCGAAGAAATCAATCCGGCCAGTCACCGGTCCGGCGACTGGCACGCGGCCATGGAAAAGGCCTGGCCGCGGGGCGAGCGGCTCCCCATCGGCATTTTCTATCAAAAGGAGACCGAACCGTTTACCGACCGGATCGAATCGTTGCAGCAGGGCCCCCTTATCGGTCGTTTAAGGGATGTCGACCATGTGCAGTCCCTGATGACCGGGATATGAGACGACGGGACGGAAAAAGCACGGCAACAGCAAAATACGATACGTAACAAGTGTAAGGCGATTACCCTGTGGAAAACAAGGAGGATGCAATGGCAAAGAAAATACTGATTGCGCTCGATGATTCGGAAAATGCGAGGCGAGCCGTTGATTTCGTGGCGGATGGTTTCGATAAAAGCAATGATGTGACCCTGCTGAGTGTCGTTCAGGATACCCAAACCATGTGTGCGATGAATAGTCCGGAATTGACCCCGTATTTTAAATCGGAGCAGAACGCCTTCTGCTCGTTGGAAGATAAGAAAAAGCAGTTGATCGAAAAGGCCGCGGAGGCCGGCAGGCACTGCTTAATCGATGCAGGTTTTGACGAAAACCGGATCAACGTTAAAGCCGAAAGACGCTCGAAAAGCGTTGCCAAGGATATCATCAACGAGGCCGATTCCGGATACGATCTCGTCGTTATCGGCAGAAAAGGCGTCTCCGGCGTCCAGGAGTTTTTGTTTGGCAGTGTGTCGCAGAAGGTGCTGCATGGCGTAAAGAGCGCCTCGGTGCTCATTGTCACATAACCTCGGGCTTGAATTTTGGCCAAGGAAGGGTCGGCAATATGAAAATACTCATAACCGGTGCGGCCGGATTTGTCGGTTCCCGCATGATTCCCTGGTTTATCGGCCAGGGCCACCGCGTCATCGGCGTCGACCGCAACCCGCCGCCGGCGAACACGGATACTTCGAAATACGAATATATCCAGCAGGATACCAGCAAGCCCGGGGGGTGGCAGGAATCGGTCGGACAAGCCGACGCGGTGATCAACATGGCCGGCAAAAATATTTTCGGGCGCTGGAGCCGGGCCGAAAAGCAGGCGATCCGGGACAGCCGGGTGCTGACCACCCGCAACGTGGTCGACGGGTTTGCCGGGCAAAAGCCGGCGGTATTGATGAACACCTCGGCCGTGGGGTTTTACGGCGACCGCGGCGAGACCGTCATTGATGAGTCCACGCCGGCCGGCAACGATTTTCTGGCCGGGGTCAGCGTGGAATGGGAGGATGAGGCCGTCAAGGCCCGGGAAAAAAATGTCCGGGTGGCCCTGATGCGATTCGGGTTGGTGATGGGCGCCGATGGCGGGGCGCTGGCCAAGATGCTGCCGGCCTTTAAATGGTATGTGGGCGGCCCGCTGGGCAATGGCCGGCATTTTATGCCCTGGATCCATATCGGCGACTTAATCCGGGCGTTTGACTTTGTCATGTCGCACCCGGAAGCCGACGGTCCGTTTAACTGCTGTGCCCCTCATCCGGAACGAAACGAGGATTTTACCCGAACCCTCGGCCAGGTGTTACACCGCCCGACGTTTTTCCGCATGCCCCGTTTTGCGCTGCGCCTGGCGATGGGGGAGCTGGCCGATGTGATGCTGGCCAGTCAGCGGGTGGTTCCGAAACGGCTGCAGTCCTTGGGTTTTGACTTTAAATATCCCCGATTGCATGGGGCATTGTCGGATTTATTAATCTAAATATTGGCTGAAAACAAGAAGTACAGATCAAAGGAGGCATTGAAAACATGGCAGCCCAGACGCTTTTCGTACCCAATATTTCATGCAATCATTGTGTGCATACCATCAAAACCGAACTCAGTGAAATCACCGGGGTCAGATCCGTGGAAGGCGATGTGGAAAATCAATCGGTGACGGTGGAATACGATGATCGCACTTCGCTGGAAAAGATTAAAGAGACGTTGAAAGAAATCAATTATCCGGCGCAATAGCCGGGTTGAATAAAAAGCCCTGTTTGACCGCGCCTTTTTCGGGGCCGGACGGCACTTGCCCGAAAAAGGCTGTGCTGAGGTCAAACAGGGTTTTTCGGTGCTGACAAATCCGGATGGTGTATTAGACTTGGGTAGGACGTGGTAAAGGATGCCAACCGGTCCGGCAGCCAAATGAGTTGGAGCAGTCAATGGCAGAGGTGGAAAAAACGATTCCGGTTAGCGGCATGAGCTGCAGCAACTGTGCCCGTTCCATTGAGCGCAGTGTCGGCAAGCTCCCCGGCGTTGTCTCGGCCGGCGTCAATTTCGGTGCCGAGCAGCTGCAGGTGACCTATGATGCTTCTCAGGCGGGCCTGGGCGACATCGTCGACCGGGTGGTACGTGCCGGATACGATGTGCCGGTGCGGCGGCAGGAAATCCCGGTTACCGGCATGACCTGCGCCAACTGTGCCGCCAATATCGAACGGGCGCTGAAGAAAAAGGCCGACGGCGTGGTGGATGCCTCGGTGAATTTCGGCGCTGAAACCGCACGTGTGGACTATGTCGCCTCGATCATTGATCTCGACGGCATTGCCGATGTGATCCGCAAAGCCGGCTACGACGCGGTGATACCGGAAGAAGGCGCAGAGACCGCCGGCGAAGATGCGGAAACGGCGGCCCGCAGCGCGGAAGTCCGTCGGCAGACGCAGCGATTTATCGTCGGCGTGATTTTCACCCTGCCGCTTTTCGTGCTGAGCATGGGCCGGGACATGGGATTGTTCGGCCCCTGGGTCCAGGCCGGCGCCGTCAACTGGCTGTTTTTGATCCTGGCCACGCCGGTGCAGTTTTATACCGGTGCGGATTACTACACGGGGGGCTGGCGGAGCCTGGTCAACAAGAGCGCCAATATGGATGTACTGGTGGCCATGGGCTCGTCGGTGGCTTATTTCTACTCCCTGGCCGTGTTGCTGGCCCCGGTTCTTGGCGATCATGTCTATTTTGAAACCGCGGCGGTTATCATTACCCTGATCAAGTTCGGCAAAATGCTCGAGACGCGCACCAAGCGGAAAACCAGCAATGCGGTGCGCAAACTGCTCAATCTGCGCCCGGATACGGCCGTGGTGGTCGAAGGCGATAGCGAACGCGAGGTGCCGGTGGCCCGGGTGCAGAAGGGATGGCGCCTGCGGGTCCGCCCCGGGGATCGGATCCCCGTGGACGGAAAGGTCACTGAGGGACAGTCTGCAGTGGATGAATCCATGTTAACCGGTGAATCGCTGGCCGTGTCCAAGCAGGCCGGCGACACGGTGGTCGGCGGATCGATCAATATCGACGGCACGCTGCTGTTTACGGCCACGCGGGTGGGCAGTGAAACCGCCCTGGCCCAGATCATCCATCTGGTCAAACAGGCCCAGGGCAGTCTGCCGCCGATTCAGGACGTGGCCGACCGGGTGGCGGCGGTCTTTGTCCCCTTAGTCATCGGTGTTGCCCTGGTGACCTTTTTTGTCTGGCTGGCGGTGACGGCCGAATTTGTGCCTTCCATGATCCGCCTGGTGGCCGTGCTCGTCATTGCCTGTCCCTGTGCGCTCGGGCTGGCCACGCCCACGGCGGTGATGGCCGGCACGGGCAAGGCGGCTGAGCAGGGCATTTTGTTTAAACACGGCAGCGCCCTGCAGACCGCGGAAAAGCTCGATGCCATTTTGCTGGACAAAACCGGGACTCTGACGCAGGGAAAACCCGATGTCACCGATACCGTCGCCGCCGAGTCCGGCGGCATGAACACGGACGAGCTGCTGAAACTGGCGGCTTCGGCGGAATCCGGTTCCGAGCATCCTATCGGAAAATCCATTGTCCGGGCTGCCCGCCGCGCCAACATTAACACGGTGACGGCCCAACAGTTCAAAGCCCATGGCGGCGACGGCGTCGAGGCCGTGGTGGATGAAAAACAGGTACAAGTGGGCAAGGCGGGCTGGCTGGCAGGCCAGGGCATTGATACGGCGGCCTTTGACGATTCGGTGGAAGCCCTTCAAGACGCCGGCAAGACTGTGGTGCTCGTGGCCCAGCAGAACCAGGTCTGCGGGTTGATTGCCGTGGCCGATACCCTAAAGCCGGAATCCGCCCGGACGGTCTCGGCTTTGCACGCACACGGTTTGAAGGTAATGATGGTCACCGGCGACAATGAGGCCACCGCCAACGCCATTGCCGAACAGCTCGGCATCGACGAGGTGCTGTCCGAAATCCGGCCGGAGGACAAGGCCGAAACGGTCAAGCAGGTGCAGTCCAGGCAGCAGAAGGTCGGTATGGTGGGCGATGGCATCAATGACGCCCCGGCGCTGGCCGCTGCCGATATCGGCTTTGCCATCGGCAGCGGCACTGATGTGGCCATTGAAACCGGCGACGTGGTGCTTTCCTCCGGGCAGTTAGACGGCGTGATCCGGGCGCTGGATATTAGCCGAACCACCATGCGCACGGTGCGCCAGAACCTGTTCTGGGCATTTTGTTACAACGTGGTGCTCATCCCGGTCGCCGCCGGTGTATTAAACCCTTTCGAGGGCCTGCCCATGCTGCTGCGGCAGTTGCACCCGATGCTGGCGGCCGCGGCCATGTCGTTGAGCAGCATTTCGGTGGTGAGCAACAGCCTGTTGCTCTACCGGGCCAAAATCAGATAAAAGGGAGGTATTATGAATATTGACAAACTCGTTTTTCGGTTCGCCGGCATATTGATCCTGTTGAGCCTGCTGCTGGCCTGGGTGCATAGCCCCTATTGGTTGGCGTTGACCGCATTTATCGGAATCAACATGGCACAGGCCTCGTTTTCGGGTTTCTGTCCCATGGCCAAACTGTTAAAGGCCGTGGGGATCAAGCCGGGCAAAGCCTTCGAGTAGCCGGCTGGCGGCGACGCTGCCCGAATGCAGTCGAATAACTGTTGCCATGGTGGCGGATTTGATGTAGGCACCGGGGATGGATCAGAGCACGCCTTCGGCAATCCCGACAAATCTGGGGCAGCGGCTGGAAGCCTTGTATGCGAGCTACAATCAGCGGTGCTATGTCTCGCCGGATCCCCTGGAGGTGCTCTATCATTACCCCGATATCCGGGATCGTGAGATCATGGCCTTTATTGCCGCTGCGCTGGCCTATGGCAACGTGGGGCAGATACTAAACAGTATCGGCCGGGTGCGCGCCATTATGGGAGCGGCGCCGCTGGACTATGTGGTTTACGGCAAGCCTTCGGATTTTACCGTTGATTTTACGGGTTTCAAACACCGTTTCGCTGCGGGCGGGCATATGGCGGCCATGCTGGTGGGGCTGAAATGCCTGATCACGGAGCACGGATCGCTTCAAAACGCTTTTGCCGCTTCTTTTTCCGCATCTGATTCCACGTGCCTGCCGGCGCTCGACGCATTTGTAACAAAATTGCGTAACGCCTGCGCCCAGCCGGATCCGGGACACCTGATCGCTTTGCCCCGCAAGGGCAGTGCCTGCAAGCGCCTGCTGTTGTTTCTGCGCTGGATGGTGCGCAATGATGCCGTCGACCCGGGGGGCTGGGAAAAATGCCCGGCAGAAAAACTCGTCGTGCCGCTCGATACCCACATGTTTCGCGTATGCCGGACACTTAACCTGACCCGGCGAAAACAGCCCAATATGAAAACGGCCCTTGAAATTACGACCGGCTTTGCCCGCATTATGCCCGCCGATCCGGTTCGGTACGATTTTGTGCTGACCCGTCAGGGTATCCGTCGGGATCAGCGCTTTGCTATAGACCGAAATTGAGCGATTTCCGATTTTGAAGCAGCTACCGCGTCCGATGCAGCCTTGCATTTGGTCCTGCGTTAAATGACAAGAGATGAGGCGCATCGAAGATTTCGAGCATCGGTGACGAAGATAATAAACTTTTTTCAACGCCATCAATGTTTAGTTGGTAGTTTCAACAGCAAGGAAGGAGGGATTTTGGCCGAACTCAAAGCCAGCCAGCGCAAGTATTTAAGAGCGAAGGCCCATGCCATGAAACCCGCGGTCTACCTGGGGCAAAAGGGCCTGTCGCCCTCGGTGTTCGACGCCATTGACGGCGCCCTGGACGCCCACGAGCTCATTAAGCTCAAGTTTGTCGATTTCAAGGAAAAGCATGAGAAAACCGCACTGGCCGAGGCCATAGAAGAGGAGTTGAATACGGAAATGGTGGGAATGATCGGCCATGTCGCCATTTTTTATCGCCGGCACAAAGATCCGGAAAAACGCAGGATCGATTTGCCGCAATAAACCCCGCCCCGGATCCAAATAAAGCCTTAATATAGCCTGAATCAAGCGAAAGAGACGAAAGGCAGGTCCTGATTTTTTATTTGACTGCAAGCGTTCTTTTTGTTATTCAAATAAGGATTATTAATCGCGTGGGGATGTAGCTCAGCCGGGAGAGCGCAGCGTTCGCAACGCTGAGGTCAGGGGTTCGATCCCCCTCATCTCCACCAATTTCAGTTATCCGCCTATGCCCGTCCGATCCATATCTTTTTATACTGTGAAAATCCGCGCCCCGGCGGATTTATTAAGTGCCGACTATCGATCTTATCACCTTTACCCTTTTTTACACGGCATTGACAAACCACAATACCCCGGGCCATAAGCAGCCCGCCCGGCAGTTTGCCGACCACAAACCAGGGGGTGTCACTTATGGCGCGTATCGCCGAGCTTGAACGCAGAACCACAGAAACCCAGATTGCCGCACAAATCAATCTGGACGGCAGCGGGGCGCATGAAATTTCAACGGGGATCGGCTTTTTCGATCACATGCTGACCCTTTTTGCAGTCCACGGCTTTTTTGACCTTCAGGTCAAGGCAGCCGGCGATATCGAGGTGGACTATCACCATACCGTCGAGGATGTGGGCCTTGTGCTGGGCAGTATACTGGCCTCGGCCATCGGCGATAAAAAGGGCGTTGTCCGCTACGGCTACGCCGTCACGCCCATGGACGATGCATTGAGTTCGGTGGCCGTGGATTTTTGCGGCCGGCCGTATCTGGTCTACGAGCTGCCCGACACCATTGAAACAGCCGGCGGTTTTACCGTTTTCCTGGCCCGGGAGTTTTTCCGGGCCGTGGCCAACGCGGCGGGCTTGAATCTGCATATCCATGTCAAATACGGCCAAAACGATCACCATGTCACCGAATCGGTGTTTAAGTCGTTTGGCCGGGCCCTGGACCAGGCCATTGCATTGGATCAGCGAATCGCCGGTGTGGCGTCTTCCAAGGGAAAACTGTAGCCGTGGCCGGCCATAATCGGAGCAGATCATGATTGTTATTCCCGCAATTGATATCAAGGCAGGCCGCTGCGTCCGGCTTTTGCAGGGCCGGATGGATGCGGAAACGGTTTTTTCAGATGATCCCGCGGCCATGGCCGAGCGATGGGAAAGCCGCGGCGCCGGATTGATCCATGTGGTGGATTTGGACGGCGCCATTGAAAAACAGCCGCGCAACCTGGCGGCCATCCGCAATATCGTCGACCGGGTCCGGATTCCCGTGCAGGTCGGCGGCGGCATCCGGGACATGGACACCATCGGGATGTATCTGGAGCACGGGGTATCCCGGGTGGTCATCGGCAGCGAGGCGGTCAATAACCCCGAACTCGTTGAAGCCGCCTGCCGGAAGTGGTCCGAACGCATCGTGGTGGGCATTGATGCCCGCAACGGGTGGGTGGCCATTGAGGGCTGGACGAAAACCACGACCGTTTCGGCCGTGGCACTGGGCAAGCAGTTCGAAAGCAGCGGGGTTGCGGCCATCAACTTCACCGACATCGAGCGCGACGGCATGCGCAGCGGCCCAAATATCGAGGCGATCCGGGAGTTTGCCCGCTCCATCAATACGCCGGTGGTCGCCTCCGGCGGCGTATCGGCCATTGAAGACATTCATCGCCTGGCGCCATTGGAAACAGATGGCGTTGTCGGTGTGATCACCGGCCGCGCCTTATACGACGGGAGCCTGGATTTAAGGCAGGCCGTTTCCTATCTGCAGGGCCGCGAATCTTTCCGCACCGGTTGACAATGACCGGAACATGCATTATCTTCGTTTGGTTTTGGCAAATTGCCTGTTTTTTTTATATCAATTTTTCTTTCTTCTATTGCAACCGGAAGTTGCACCCTGCCATGAAATTTTCATTGAGGCCCGTCGCCGGAGGTGAGCTGGTTGGCTTTCAATTTTGCTGAAGATAAGCTCGCAGAAATCCGCAATACCGCAGATATTGTCGATGTGATATCGGCGCGGGTGTTTTTGAAAAAGGCGGGAAAGGATTATGCCGGCCTTTGCCCGTTTCATGCAGAAAAAACACCTTCGTTTACCGTCAGCCCGGACAAGCAGATCTATCACTGCTTTGGCTGCGGTGTCGGCGGGGACGTGTTTGATTTCATAATGGCCTACGAGGGCATTACCTTTCCGGAAGCCGCCCAGGCGCTGGCCCGGCAGTACGGCATTGAGCTGCCCTCCCGGCAGATGTCGCCGCAGGAGCAAAAACAGGCATCGGAAAGAGAGCAGTTGCTGGCGATCAACCGCAAGGTGCTCGAATTTTACCGGGAAATGCTTTTAAAAAGCCGCGCCGGCCAGGCGGCACGGCAGTATCTCAAAGACCGGGGCACCGCCCGGGAAGTAATCGACCGTTTCGGGCTCGGCTTTGCCCCGGCGGGGTGGGACCATTTGATCCGGTTTCTCGGCAAGTCGGGTGTCGCCCTTCCGCTGGCGGAAAAAGCCGGCCTGATTGTGCCCAAAAAACAGCGGGGGTATTACGACCGGTTCCGCAACCGGATCATGTTTCCCATATTCGATGTCACCAACCAGGTGGTCGGATTCGGCGGCCGGGTGCTAGACGATGCCAAGCCCAAGTATCTCAATTCCCCTGAAACGCCGGTCTACAACAAGCGGCGGACGCTCTACGGTCTCCATGCCGCCAAAAACAGTTGCCGGGACAAGCAAAGCGTTTTTATTGTCGAGGGCTATTTTGATCTGCTGGCACTGCACCAGTACGGCATCCCCAACTCCGTGGCCACCCTGGGCACGGCGCTGACCCAGTCGCATGTCCGGCGACTCAAGGGCTATGCCCGCAAGGCCTACCTCGTCTTTGACTCCGATGAAGCCGGCATCAAGGCCGCTGAGCGGACCATCGGGCTGTTTATGGATGAAGGGCTGGAAGCCGCCGTGGTGATGCTGCCGAAAGGTCACGACCCGGATTCCTATCTTTTCGAATTCGGGGCCGAGGCGTTTTTTGCGGCCGCAGAAGCCGCCTACGGCCTGTTTGATTTTCTCATTGAAAGCGCGGTGGCAAAGCACGGACTGAGCATGGAGGGCAAGGTCCGCATTATTTCGCAACTCGCAGAGCCGCTGGCCGAAATAAACGACAGCGTGGCCCGGTCGCTTTACCAGCAGCACCTGGCCGAACGCATCGGGGTGGAAGAGTCGGCCATTCTTGAAAAAATGCAGCAGACCCGGACAAAGACCCGGGCCAAGGATTCGAAAAAGCCGGCTTCCGGCGGCCGGAGCAACTCAGAAAACACTCGGCCCGTCGATCGCATGGAAAGCCGGGTGATTGCCATGATGTTGCAGCATCCCGATATTTTGGACGAAATCAAAAAACAGCAGGTGCTCGATTTTTTTGAAGACCATCGGTTGAAACAGATCGGCGAGCAGATTTTACAGGTTTACCCGAAGCCGGCAGAAACGGTTTCCGATCTGATGAATCATATAGATGACGACAGTCAGCGGCAGCTGATCGCATCGCTTGGCATCGAGGATGGCTGCTGGGCCGACCAGAGCTGCGCCATGCTGCTGTCTCAGTTTTTCAAAACCAAGGGCCGCCGGCAAAACGAACTGTTGAACCGGATCCGGGCCGCCGAGCAAAGCAATGACCAACAGCTGCTTATGCAATTGCTTGCCGAAAAGCAGAAACAGACGGCAAGTCGTTCTTAGAAAATACAAGGATATTGATTTGGGTTTGATATAAATCATATCAGGAGGTTTTACATCTATGGCAAAACGATCCGCAAGCAAAGGGGACGATAACCAGGCTCAGGATCAGAATGTCCAGAAAGAAAAATTCAATGAATTGATTTCAAAGGGCAAAGAGCAGGGGTATCTGACCTATGAGCAGATCAGTGAGGTGCTGCCCGAGCAGATGATGTCGCCCGAGCAGATCGATGAGACGCTCATGTGGTTCGATGATCTGGATATCGAGGTGGTGGAAAAGAAAAAGCAGAAGCTGTCGACTGACTCGAAAAAAGAAGACGGCGAGCAGGTTGCCGAATCCGAGGAAATCGATGAAAGCGCGGCATTCAAATCGGTCAATGATCCGGTGAAGATGTATTTGCGGGAAATGGGCATGGTGACCCTGCTGTCGCGGGAAGGTGAAATCGAGATCGCCAAAAAGATCGAGGCCGGCGAGCAGGAAGTGTTAAAGGCCATGCTCGAAACCACCCTCGGCGTCGACAGCGTGATCAATCTCGGCGACCAGATCGCTGCCGGGACCCTGCGCCCCAAGCACGTGCTGCGCGATATTGATGAAGGCGACACCATCGTCGATGAATCCATCCAGATCGAGCAGTTTCTCGAAACCATCGATCAGATCAAAAAGATCGACGAGGAGACCCATCAGTTCCGCGATCGCCTGTTTTACGAATCCATGCCCCCCGATGAACAGCGGCGGGTGACGCGCTCGATCCGGCGACGGAACCGTAAAATCTTTGAGATGTTTAAGGAATGGCGTCTGGAAAGCGATGTCATCGAGGAGATCGAGCGCAAAATCGCCGAGCAGGTCGAGTGGTTTGAAACCACCAACAAGGTATTCTGCGAATGTGCTGCAGTATTCGATGCCCCGGTTTCCGAGGTACGGGATCGCCTGGATGATGAAACGAAATTTGTGGAATGGGCCTGCACCTGTGCCACCTATGATGATGCCGATGAACTGGCCAAAATCTATGAGGATTTAAAGAAGTTAAACACGCAGATGGAAATCCGGGAGCGGGAAATCAAGGCCTCGGCCCGGAGCTTGAAGCGCATCATGGGCCGCATTGAAGAAGGCCACCAGAAGGCCAAAGACGCCAAGGGAGAGCTGGTGCAGGCCAATCTGCGGCTGGTGGTCTCCATCGCCAAGAAATACACCAACCGGGGCCTGCAGTTTCTGGATTTGATCCAGGAAGGCAACATCGGGCTGATGAAGGCGGTGGACAAGTTCGAATACCGGCGCGGGTATAAGTTTTCCACGTATGCCACATGGTGGATCCGCCAGGCCATTACCCGGGCAATTGCCGACCAGGCCCGCACGATCCGGATCCCGGTGCACATGATCGAAACCATCAACAAGTTAATCCGGACTTCGCGCTATCTGGTCCAGGAACTGGGTCGCGAGCCTTCGCCCGAGGAAATCGCCGAAAAAATGGAAGTGCCCATCGACAAGGTGCGCAAGGTGCTTCGCATCGCCCGGGAGCCGATTTCTCTGGAAACGCCCATCGGCGAAGAAGACGACAGCCACCTCGGCGATTTCATCGAGGACAAGACCTTTATGTCGCCCTCGGAGGCGGCGGTGAGCTTAAATTTGTCGGAGCAGACCCGAAAGGTGCTGACCACGCTGACGCCCCGGGAAGAAAAAGTGCTGCGGATGCGCTTTGGCATCGGCGAAAAATCCGACCATACCCTCGAGGAAGTCGGCAACGACTTTGAAGTCACCCGGGAGCGTATCCGTCAGATCGAGGCCAAGGCCCTGCGGAAACTTCGGCATCCCACCCGGAGCCGGAAGCTGAAAAACTTTATTGATACCTGATCTGGCAACCGGTTTGCGGTTGGCCGCCACATCCGCAATATAGCGCTTGACAAACCACCGGTGAGCCGTTAGGAAACAACTTGTCTGCTGTTTTCGGCGGCGCACCACATATATTCGGGCCCATAGCTCAGTTGGCAGAGCCACCGGCTCATAACCGGTCGGTCCCAGGTTCGACCCCTGGTGGGCCCATCATCATTGCCTGGCGACACAGATGTGGGGATATGGATCAGCCGAGGGAAAAGCGAGTGCAAAAGGGCGTGGATATTGATAGCCACGCCTTTTTTGTATGGCGGGACAAAAAAATGCGGGGATGAATGCCCTATGGCAAAAATTGCCGATATATTGCAAATTCTCGAACAAATCGCCCCCCGGGAGCTGGCCGAAGACTGGGACAACGTCGGGCTCCAGTTCGGCGATGCCGGCTGGCCGGTAAACCGGGTGTTTGTCGCCCTGGATCCGACGATGGCGTCCCTTGAGGCGGCCGTGGACACCGGCGCCGACTTGTTGGTTACTCATCATCCCCTGATTTTCAAACCCTTAAAATCCGTGGATGTGACAACGCCCACCGGCGCCATACTCGATCTGGCGGCCCGCAAACGCGTTGCCGTATTCGCCGCCCATACCAATCTTGACAGTGTAGAAGGCGGGATCAACGATGTGCTGGCGGAAAAGATCGGGCTTTGCCCCCATGCCCCGCTGAGTCCGGCCAGGAGAACGGAAGTGTGCAAACTTGTCGTTTTTGTGCCCCGATCCGATGCCGACTCTGTCCTTGACGCGTTGTCCCGGACCCCGGCCGGAAATGTCGGCGATTATTCGGCCTGCGCTTTTTACGGACAGGGCCGGGGCCGCTTTGTGCCCGGTGAAGCGGCGCACCCCCGCACCGGTTCTCCCGGCGAGTTGACGGAAACCGATGAGGTCCGCATCGAAACCCGGGTGGAAAAGAGCGATATCGACACGGTGATAACGCATCTGCGCCGGTATCATCCATACGAAACCATGGCCTATGATATTTATCCCCTCCACGGGCAGGACTCGGCCGCGGGCCTGGGACGGATCGGTTCGTTTGAAAGCCGCCGGGATTTAAAAACGGTAGCCCTCGATATCAAGGTCCGGCTGGGCCTGAAATCGGTGAAGTTTGCCGGCAGGGCGGATCTGCCGGTTAAAAGCGCCGCCATTTGTTCCGGCGGCGGCTCCGGGGTGGTCGGCGATTTCATGACCTCTGATGCCGATGTGTTTATCAGCGGCGATTTGAATCATCACCACGCCCTCGATGTGGCCGCCGGGCGGCGGGGGTTGATCGACATCGGCCATTTTGCTTCCGAGCAGTTGATCGTGCCGGTGCTTGCCAGGCGGATAGAAGATGCGGTCGAGCAGTCGGAGCTGGCCGTAACGGTTGCGCCGTGGTCCGATGAGCCGGATCCGTTTGGGTATTTATAGGGCGGGAGTAAATATTTGGGGGCGGCAAATCAACCGCATTGCTTTAACGAAAACGGAAGAAACCCGGGACACGATTGCCATGGCGTCGATTACCAGACAACAGCTTGAACTGCTGACCGATTTGCAGGAGAAAGAAACCGAGATGGCCCGCATTCAATCGGAGGTCGATCGCATCCCCGAAAAGATTTCGGCAATGGATCAGACGCTGACCACGTACGAGGAGGAGATTGAATCCAAAAAGTCCGCTTTGACGGCCCTGAAAAAGACGTACCGGGCCCGGGAAGGCGAGCTGGAGACCAATCAGTCCAGAATTCAAAAGCGCGAGGTCCAGTTGCGATCGGTCAACAACAACAAGGAATACCAGTCGATTTTAAAGGAAATCGACGAGATTCGGACCACCAATTCCCGGATCGAAGATGAGATGCTCCAGTGCCTGGATGATATCGACAGTGCCGAGCGCGAGCTTGCGGAAAAGCAGAACGTATATGCCGCAGAAAAGCAGAAAGTCCAGGCGGAAAAACAAGAACTGCAAAAGACCGCCGATACGCAGCAGGAAAGGCTGGATCGGCTAAAAACCGAAAGCGGAAAAATTACCGATCAGCTTGAGGCGAAACTGGTTCGACTCTATTATGATATTAAAGCGCGTTCCGGCGGCGTGGCCGTCGTAGCCATCCATGACGCGGTCTGTCGGGGATGTTATTTAAATATTCCGCCCCAGATGTATAATGACCTGCACAAAGGCGACGAATTGCGGTTTTGCCCGCATTGTCACAGGATTATTTATGTATTATAATTGAATAAAAATAAAGCGGAAGGATTTTCATTCCGTGCGATATGGGGTAAATGAATATGTGACTGCGGTCGGCGCTTCCCAAACGATCGCCGGTGCCGCAAAAAGGCGCCGGAGGAAAGTCCGAACACCACAGGGCAGGGTGCTCCATAACCTGGAGTCACGGCAACGTGAAGGAAAGTGCCGCAGAAAATATACCGCCGCCGCAACCAGCGCCCGACTCGGGTTCGGTTGCGGGGGTAAGGGTGAAAAGGTGCGGTAAGAGCGCACCAGTTCCCCGGGCGACCGGGGATGCTTGGTAAACCCCACCCGGTGCAAGACCGAATAGGGGAGCGTTGGAGGGCGGCCCGCCTGAAGCTCCCGGGTAGGTCGCTAGAGCTACCGGGCAACCGGTATCCCAGAGGAATGATCGTTGCCTGCCGACGGGGCAACCCGCGGGCGGGAACAGAATTCGGCTTACGGGGGGTGCCGGCCGCAATACCCATAGAGGCAAACCGGTTTGTAAACATCAACAGTGTGAGACGATATCCATGTTAAAAATCGAAGATCTTGTGGTCGAAGTCAACGGCAGTCCTATTTTAAATCAGATCAACCTGGAAATTCCCCAGGGGGAAACCCATATTCTGTTCGGCCCGAACGGATCGGGCAAGTCCTCTTTGATGATGACCATCATGGGGTTTTCCGGATACAAGGTCACCAATGGCCGGATTTATTTCAAGGGCCATGATATTACCCACATGCCCATCTATGAACGGGCCCGGCTCGGGGTGGGCGTTGCTTTCCAGCGGCCGCCGGCGATCAACGGCTTAAAGACCCGGGATGTGGTGTCTTTGTGCGCCGGCGACAAGTCCATGGATGTGGAGGCGCTTGCCAGCCAGGCCAATTTAACTGCTTTCATGGACCGGGATTTGAACCTGAATTTTTCCGGCGGTGAAATGAAGCGCTCCGAAATGCTGCAGTTAATGGCCCAGGCCCCGGACCTGGTGCTGCTCGATGAACCCGAATCCGGGGTGGACCTGGAAAACGTGGTTCTGCTCGGCGATATCATCAACGAACTCTTGGAGCGAGGGGTCCGGCACCCCAAGCACGCCGACGCCAGCCACCATCGCCGCAATGGGACCAAGTCCGCGCTGGTGATCACCCACACCGGCCATATCCTGGACTATATCACCGCGGAAAAGGGCCATGTGCTGTATAACGGCGTGCTGTGCTGTGACAGAAACGCCCGGGAAATTCTGCAATGGATTCGAGAATACGGTTATGAGGAGTGCTTTCGATGCGCAAGCTAGATAAAGACCAGCAAAACGATACAGCCGATCAAAGCCATGCCCCATCCTGGCGCGATGAGGCCGAGGCCCACCAATATATCGATAAACTGGAAAATGCGGACCCGGAGGAGGCCAAAAGATGGTTAAACGTCGGCATTGATATTTCCGAGTCGAACCGATCCGGTACTTTTATTCAGAAGGACTGCTCCGTCATTCATTCCGGCGGCACGTGTCAGGATGTGGAGATCATGGGCATATCCCAGGCCTTAGAAACCTACGACTGGGTCAACGATTACCTCTGGCACCTGGTTTCCCCGGAAAAAGACGAATATACGAAACGGGCCCACGAAAAGCCGCACGAAGGCTATTTTATCCGGTCGCTGCCCGGGGTTACGGTAAAAGAACCGGTCCAGTCCTGTCTCTATATTTCCGAGGAGGGCCTGTCCCAGCACGTGCACAACATGGTGATCGCCGAAGAAAATTCCGAAATGCATATCATCACCGGCTGCGCCACCGCCCCCAATCTCCGGACCGGTCTGCACGTGGGCATTTCCGAGTTTTACGTGAAAAAGGGAGCCACGCTGCATTTTACCATGGTCCATCACTGGGGCGAAGACATCCAGGTGCGGCCCCGAACCGTCATTCACGTGGAAGAAGGCGCCACCGTGGTGTCGAATTACATCTCTTTGCGGCCGGTGGGGTCGCTGCAGATGTATCCGGTTACCTATCTCGACGGAGAAAACGCGGTGGCCCGGTTTAACAGCATTTTAGTCGCCGCGCCGGGCAGCGAACTCGATGTCGGCTCCAAGGTGGTGCTGCGGCACCCCGGCGCCCGGGCGGAAATTATCTCCCGGGCCATTACCACCGGCGGCACCGTGATTGCGCGCGGTGAAATGGTGGGGGAAACCGACGGGGTCCGGGGGCATTTGGAATGCAAGGGCCTGATCCTCAAAGAGGGCGTAATGCGCGCCATTCCGGAGTTGACCGGAACAGTGCCCGGTATCGAGATGTCGCATGAAGCCGCGGTGGGCAAAATCGATCAACGCGAAATCGAATACCTGATGGCCCGGGGAATGGACGAAGAAACCGCCGTTTCAGTAATTGTGCGCGGATTTTTAAACGTCGATATCGAAGGGCTGCCCCCCGGTCTGGCCGAAGAGATCGACCGGGTGGTCACAGAGACACAAAAGGATGCCATGTAGGCCATTGCCATGAACACGGAAAACAGTGAGCAGGGAGTTTGTGATCTTTCTTTTATCCAGCGGGTGCGCTTTTATTCGTACAACTATCTTCGATGCCTGCTGTACGTGAGAGAGACCGACGAAAGACCGGAAAACATTTTTACCAAGAGCCTGTTTTCGAAATTAATCACCAGTTCCCATCTCCTGGAGGATTTTCTCGATTTCCACGGGGCCAAAAACAACTCCAATTGGTATTATTACCGCGAGCTTGCCGCTTCGATCCGGCATTTGAGCCTGGCCGGCTATACCCAGAAGCATGTCGCCAACCGCCTCGTTTTCTATGATATCGACGCCAAGGAGGATTTCCGAAAGCAGGGGGAAACCGTGCTTTCATTTATTACGGCCTCATTGATAAACCTGGCGCCGGCGATTCTCGAAGAAGCCCGGCGCCTGGAGGTCTATGAGCCCATGGAGCCCTATGCGGACAACAATTTTCCCGGTGTGGCCAGCGGGGAGATGCTGGAATACGATATCGATGATGAAAACAAGGACCAGCAGCAGGACAACATCGTCCGGGTGGCCAACGAGTTTCTCTCCATTGCCGATGATTTCGATACCTACGAATTCTTCGATTTTTATGACCGGGACGCCTTGAAAGACCTGGTGCCGGAAAAAGTCAACGAAGTCTCCATCCGGCGTTTCGAGATGCTGGTCCACAACCTGCAGTCGTCGTTTGACACCTATGTGATCCACGGCGGTTTCCGGTTCGGCAACCGTCGTTTAAAGCAGTTCCGGTCCTATTTTTCCATCATTTTTCACCTGCTCCAGATCATGGGCCGCTTGCTGCATTTCTATGAACGGCACCTGATCGACGTGGGGTACAAAAACATTTACCGTGTGGTCCGGCAAAAACTTTGCGAGTTGGTGGAGCCGGATGTTTTGCTGGATTGTACGATCAATTACGGGCTTTATCACGTCAACCATTATTTTGCCTCCGGCCGGGCAGTGGCCCAGGAGATATTGAAGGAAAACATCGAGCACAGTACCATTCATGTGCCCATTCCCAAGGACCTGGGGTTTCACTGCCGGCCCAGTCTTTTAGTGGCCAAGGTGGTACAGAACTACGGCGGGCAGGTGGAACTGGTGGTCAACGGGGACCGGTTTGATGCCAGCAGCGTCCTCGATATTCAGTGGGCGGGCGGGAAAATCCAGAAGGAAAACATCGAAGAGGTCACTTTTGAAGGCGATATCCGGGCCCTGCACGACATCGAAGTCCTGGCCGGCGTAAATTACGGGGAAGACCGCATGGGCAAGGGCATCCCTTTGCCCAAAAGTCTTCAGTACCTGCGCTGATTTTTTCCTTGCATCCACAATGCACACATTCCCATGGCATCCGCAATCATAGTGGCCGCCGGCAGCGGCCGGCGAATGAACGCCCCGATACCCAAACAGTATATTCAACTGGCTGGGCTGCCCATATTGACGCACACCCTGCTCGTTTTTGATGCCCATCCCGCCATTTCCCGAATCGTTATCGTGGTGGCCGCCGATGATGTTGCGTTTTGCCGGGACCGGATCGTGCCGGCAGCCGACCGGCAATATATCATCGAGGCAATCGCCGGCGGTGCCGAGCGCTTCGATTCGGTATACCGGGGGCTTGCCGCTGTGGACGGCGGCGATGACGTCGTGCTGATCCACGACGGGGTGCGGCCGTTTGTCACGCCGGAAATGATTTCCGCCTGTATTGCCGGGGCGGAAACCACGGGTGCCTGTGTGCCCGGGGTCCCGGCAACCGATACCTTGAAACGGGTCGATGGCGACGGGGGGATTGCCGAAACCATTCCCCGGCAAAACGTCTGGCTGGCGCAGACGCCGCAGGCGTTTTGCCTGGATTTAATCCGGCGGGCCTATGAGAATGCCATCAAAACCCGCCGTTTTGTCACCGATGATGCCGAACTGGTGGAGCATCTCGGCCACCGGGTGGAAATGATTGCCGGCAGTGCCGGAAATATCAAAATCACCACGCCTTCGGATATCGCCCTTGCCCGGGCCCTGATAAAAATCAATGCCGGGGCCTGATATTTTTACAAACTTTTCAGGTTATGGTATCAGGGTATTGAATTGCATGCGCATTTCAGCACTTTTTAAAACCGCAAATTTTTGAAACCACCATAGCAAAAACCATTGAGACGGAGGGCGAAATGAAAGACCAGATCATGGAAGCAATCAAGCAAAGACGCAGTGTTCGCAATTTTGAAGACAAACCCGTTTCCGATGATCTTATCCGGACAATTCTCGAATCGGTTCAGTGGAGCCCGTCCTGGGCCAATACCCAGTGCTGGGAAGTTGTCGTGATCACCGATTCTGCGGTCAAGGCCCAGGTCCAGGAAGCGGTGCCCAAGGCCAATCCGGCGCACAAGTCCATGGTCAACGCGCCGGTGGTGCTGGCCCTTTGTGCCCGGCGCAATACCTCCGGCTACTACAAGGAAAGCGTGACCACCAAATTCGGCGACTGGTTCATGTTCGACCTCGGCATTGCCGCCCAGAGCATTTGCCTTGCCGCCCATGCCGCCGGCCTTGGCACCGTGATTGCCGGTCTGTTCGACCACGACAAGGCCGCCGAGGCACTGAAAGTGCCCGAAGGATACGACCTGGTTTCGCTGATTCCCATGGGCTATCCGGCCAAGGTGCCCAATGCGCCCAAGCGAAGAGATGTTTCGGAATTTGCCCATGACAACACCTTTTAACCCTGCAAAATCGTTTTTCTTCTGACTTGTTATCTTTGCGATCGCCTTGACCCATGACCGAGCAGTCCCTGGAATCGAAAACCGAATTGAAAAAAGAGCTTGCGCGGCTGCGCCGCCGGGTGGCCGAGCTGGAAGCCGTTGAAACGGCCCGCAGGGACGCACAGCAGGCTTTTTATGAGAGTGAAAACCGGTATCGCAGCGTGTTTGAAAATACCGGCACGGCGACGATCATCATCGAGCACGACATGTCGATTTCCATGGTCAACGCCCAGTTTGTAAAAATCTCGGGCTACAGCCGAAAAGAAATTGAACACCGGATGAGCTGGACCGATTTTGTCGTACCCGACGACATAGATCGCATGAAGGCCTACCATGCCAAGCGCCGACAGGACAGCAGCGCGGCTCCGAAAGAATACGAGTGCCGGGTGCGGAATCGGTTTGGCGATGTCGTGCACATGCACGTGCGCATCGACATGATCGAGGGCACGATGTCGAGCGTGGCGTCTTTCATGGATGTAACGGCTTTCAAGCAGGCCGAGGCCGCGCTGAAGGAAAGCGAGCGCAAGCTTTCCAAGCTGATGAGCCACCTGCCGGGCATGGCCTATCGGAGTAAAAACGATGACCGGCGCCGCTTGATTTTTGCCAGTGACGGCTCTACCGGCTTGACGGGATACGGTCCCGATGAACTGGTCAACAATGACGATTTTGCCTTCAACTCGATTGTCGTTGTCGATGATCGCCGGCGGGTCCGTCAAACCATCCGGGAGATGATAGGCACCGACGGCGCCTTCCAGATGGAATACCGGATCAAAAGTGCCGATGGACAGGTGAAATGGGTTTGGGATGAAGGCGTGGGGGTGATCGGCTCCGACGGGCGCATTGAAGCCATCGAGGGGTTTGTATCCGATATTACCGAGCATAAGCGGGAAGAGCAGCAGTTGCGGCAGGAAAACCTGCGCCTGAAATCCTCCATCCAGGAACGGTTCCGGTTTGGCGACATTATCGGAAAAAATCAGGCCATGCAGGGCGTCTACGAGCGCATTTCCCGGGCGGGCGGATCGGATGCCAACGTGATGATCTACGGTGAATCCGGAACCGGCAAGGAGTTGGTGGCACGGGCGATTCATTTGTCGAGCCGCCGCAGCGATGCCGCTTTTGTGCCGGTCAATTGCAGCGCCATTCCGGAAGGGCTTTTTGAAAGCGAGTTTTTCGGTTACCGAAAAGGCGCCTTTACCGGGGCGGTGGCGGACAAACCCGGATTTTTCGACCGGGCCAACGGCGGTACCCTGTTTTTGGATGAACTCGGGGAAATCGATGCCAATACCCAGGTCAAGCTGCTGCGGGTCATAGAGGGCAGCGGCTATACCCCGGTGGGCGGGCAGGAAATCAAGCCGGCCGATGTGCGCATCATCGGTGCCACCAACCGCGATCTTAAAGCCGAGCTTCGAGAAGGCGGCATGCGTGAAGATTTTTTTTACCGCATCCATATCATCCCCATCACGCTGCCGCCCCTGCGCTCCAGAAAGGATGACCTGCCGCTGCTGATTGACCATTTCATGGCCCAATACG
The DNA here is from genome assembly GCA_051745395.1 of Thermodesulfobacteriota bacterium. Taxonomy (GTDB): domain Bacteria; phylum Desulfobacterota; class Desulfobacteria; order Desulfobacterales; family Desulfosalsimonadaceae; genus JBNJEA01. The sequence goes on from JBNJEA010000017.1 coordinate 24,234, forward strand.
CTGGAGACGACAAAGGGGCCATGATTCCGGGAAACGTGCTGGAGGCCCTTTACAATTATGATTGGCCCGGCAATGTACGGGAGTTGCAAAATGTTTTGCAACGATATGTTACGCTAAACACCCTGGATTTTATGGGGCCGGGGCATACGGAAAGCACTGCATCCCCGGCAGGTTGGGGCGAGGATGGCCCCGATTGTCCCGACGGCCTTGGCCAAGCCCTGGATCGGCATGAAAAAGGTTTGATCGTCAAAACCCTGGAGCAGCAGCGCTGGCATAAGGGCCGGACCGCTGCTGTGCTGGGGGTCAATCGCAAAACCCTGTTCCGGAAAATGAAAAAGCATTCCCTGATCTAGCCGCATCGGTATCGGCCCCATTATGGGGCTTTTCTGACCCTATACAATATTATAAAATAAATCAAAATCTTGTTAAAAATATTTGTCTATCGGGGCGTTTTCGCCCCAATATAGGCTTTTCTCCGAGCTGCCTTTTCCAGGCGGTTTTCTGTGCTTTGTTTTGCAACACACCGCGAATCGGCTTTTTTCGTTCCCCTTCCTGTTTGTGGCACATTGATTGCTTTTCATAATGGTATCATTTTGCATGGCAGGCTTGATTGACCGGGAAAGATGGTTATTATTGTGTAAACAAGGAGGGAAACGATGATCAAATATATAATGAGCTTAAAACGGTCCGGACGTTCCTGTATGGATCCGCTGCCCATGGATTTCGGCAGCATGTATTTTCTTTACCCGGCCGGCGGCGGCTACGTCAAAAGTGCCGGGAATGCCGGTCTGCGGGAAAAACTGGTGAACAAATCCGTTACGTGGTGGAAACGCCTGCGGGTAAAGGATGAAACCAGGGATTTCCGGCCGGAAAAAATTTACTGACCGATAACGGACCAGCTGACTTTTTCATTTTTTTTCTAAAACCGGAAAACAGAAGACGGGGTATGTGAAACAATGCGCATGCCCCGTTTTTTATTGGGTTTTTAAACGGGTGTAGACATCGCCGGCAATTTCTCCGGAGATCTTTTGCATGGCCGCGCTCATGGACCGGGCCAGGCTGAGCGGGTTGTTGCGGGAAAGCGGGCGTGTGACCCGATACGTTTTCTGGAAAATAACTTCCGCGGCCCGGCGCGGGGTTTTTCCGGCAGAGGCCAGGGTCAACGTAAGTTCGAGCACGGCCTGCCACTGCTTGCGGGAATCGTCTTCATAAAAGGAATTGATCTCCCATTCGATAATGTGGGTGGTCTCGGACGGCGGGGATGACGTCATCACGGTTTTTGCGATATTGGCCGCCCGAAGATCGCGGACCAGGTATGCGGTCAGCATTTCATCCGGATCGCTTATCCATTGGTGATAGTTGTAGGTGTTGCGGCGATAGGCATTGTCTGCATACACGATATGGTGGGTATCATAGGGGGATGGCGCCGCAATTTTTTTCACATGAATGGCAACGGACAGAGGCGTTTGGGTGACGGTTTCGGGAGGCGGGTAGTGCAGGGTATAGTACTGTACCGATCGGGGCGGGTGGCTGACTCCGCAGGCAACGCCCACCAAAATGATTACGCCCGTGACAAGGCTTACGCCGGCGAGTCGGGAAAAAAATCGGCAATTGATTGTCATTTTTCCGTCTCTATGGGTTTTCCCGGCCGCGGTTGACTGAAAATAATCTGGGAAGGCTGGGTGCTGATCTGGTCGAGCAGCCGGTTGAAGTTGGCGGTCGATTTTTGGAGATTTTCCATGATGGCCGTCATTTGCCGGTCGTAGGCATTGATCCGCTGGTTGGAGGCCTGGACCATATCGGCGCCCTGATCAAAAAGTTCGGCAGCGTTGTTTGCGGCCTTGTCAATATTTAGCAGCGACTGTTTCAGATGGACCTCGTTGCTTTCCACCGCCCTGTCCATGCGGGCAACGGTTTGATCGGCGTTGTCAACGAGCCGGTTTACATTCTCTGCGGCCTGCTGCATGGATTGCTGCATTTTATTCCATTTTTCCGCGTTTAAAATGGCGTTGCTGTTTTCAATGACTTGCCGGAGCCCGGTGGAAATTTTTTTCACCTCGGCATCGGCTATGGTTTGGTCGACGTTTTTGAGCACGGATTCAATCCGGTCGGATATGGCCTTGATGTCGATCTGTTTGATCCGGGACAAAATGTCATAGAGATCGGTCAGAAACTGCCGCATTTCGGAGGGTTTGGTGGCGATGACGGGATAGTCCGGTTCAAAGTCAAGCCGCGGGCCTTTGACGGCCCTTCCCTTGGGGGACCGTTCGAGTTCGACGAACATGATGCCGGTAATGCCCACGGCCTTGATCTGCGCCACCAGGTTGCGAGGATTTTCCAGTTTTTTGTTTAACGTAAACACAATTTGTACGAGACGGCCGTCGGGTGCCACCCCGATTTTATCGACCCGGCCCACGTCGACACCACGGTATTTCACGGTCGAATCCTGGCTCAGGCCCTGGACCGATTCTTCAAAAAAGGCCGCATATTTGCGCCCCTCCTGAAAATATTGGGCCATGCCCAGCCAGAGCACGATGATGACCACCATAAACAGGCCGATAATCACGAACAAGCCCACGGAAAATTTTGTACGGACAGACGCCATTTGCCTCTCATTTTATTCTTGCAATTAAGTAACAATCATAACCCAAATGCCAAATGATTTCAAGTGGTCGGAAATATAAAAGCCGCAGCGGTTCCTTCCAACGGCGTAAAAGACGTCATGGATGGTAAGTGGCCCGTTTGAAAAAGTCGCGGACCGCCGGATTGTCATGCTGATTTTGCAGATGGCGGGGGCTGCCTTCGGCGATGATGCTTTTGGTGTGTTTGTCTAGCATGATGGCCCGCTGGGCCACGGCAAAAATGCTGTCGAGATCGTGGGTGACAATGATAATGGTGGTGCCGAGGGTCTGGTTGATATGCAGGATCAGGTTATCGATTTCTCCGGCCGTGACCGGATCCAGCCCCGCTGACGGTTCATCGAGAAACAAAATATCCGGATTCAAGGCCAGGGCCCGGGCCAGGCCGGCCCGTTTTTTCATACCCCCGCTGACTTCGGAGGGCAGATGGTTTTCGTAACATGCCAGATCCACCAACAAAAGTTTCATCCGGACAATGATCGGAATGAGGCGCTTGGGAAGGGTCGTATATTCGCGAATCGGAAGCGCCACGTTTTCACCGATGGTCATCGAACCGATCAGGGCGCTGTTTTGGAACAAAACGCCGATGTTTTGCAGGGTTTGAAAAAAGCTGGTTTCATCGGCCGTGGCGATATCTGTGCCTTCGATCCGCACATGGCCGGCGGCCGGGTGGTCCAGTCCGATCATGTGGCGCATCAGGGTGGTTTTGCCCGATCCGCTGCCGCCGAGGATAACGAAGATTTCGCCGGAATGGACCGAAAAGTTGATGTTGTTTAAAATCAGGTCTGTTCCGTATCGAACGACGAGCTCATTTACCTGCACGCTTGGCTTGTCGGTCATGTCTATCCCCAGTAACTGCGAATGATGGCGAAAAGCGAGTCAAACAGAATAATTAGGAAAATACTGGTCACCACGGCGGAAGTGGCAGCATTTCCGACCGCGGCAGCACCCCCGCGGGCCTGAAAGCCCCGCAGGCAGCCGGTAACGGCGATCAACACGGCAAAGACTGCAGACTTGAAAAGCCCCCAGTTTAATTCAAAAAGGGTAATGGCGGCAATCGACTGATTGATATAGGTGTCGGGGGTTATATTGAGTTTGAAAATCCCGATCATCATGCCTCCTGCCGTGGAAAAAAGGATGGAAAATACCGTAAGCAGCGGGATGACGATAAGGGCGGCTATCAGCCGCGGAATCACCAAAAACTGGTTCGGGTCAAATCCCATGACATAAAGGCCGTCGATTTCTTCTGAAATCTTCATGGTGCTGATTTCAGCGGCATAAGCCGAGCCGGACCGACCGGCCACAACAATGGCCGTCATAATGGGACCGAGTTCAGAGACCATCGCCATGGTCACCAGCGAGGCGACATACATGGTGGCCCCGTATTGTTCGAGTTGCAGCGAGGACATAAACGCCAGGATCAGGCCCAGCAAAAGACTGATCAAGCCGACCACGGGCAGGGCGTCAACGCCGGTGGATTTCATATGGGAAATGGTGTCGTTGGCCCGAAATGATCGGGGGTGGCCGACGATGCGGAGACAGGACAGGGTGATCGATCCGATAAAGGCGATAAAAAACCCGATGCCGTTTAATATGCTCAGTGTGGCCTCGCCGGCATGGACGACAAGGTTTTCGGCGGGCCGGGGGGCGATATCGCACAGGGTGTCGCGGTCAAAATCCATCAGGACCAGCATTTTCTGGTGATGGGCGCATGCATTGACCACCCGGAAGGTCGTGTCGTTGAGGCCGAGCACGGCCTTGAGCTCCGAAAGCACCATGGCGCCGTATTCATCCATCCGGGTCACCTCTCCGATGTCGACTTCCGCCTCCTCCACCGGGTGGGCTTTAAAGGTCGCCGTCAGTGATTTGATGCATTCGGCGGCCGTGTGGATGACCAATTGTCCGGAAAAGGAGATTTTGATCTTTCCGGGTGCGGGGGTTTCAGTGTTAAATCCAAAGATTGGCGGGTTTGCGGTGGATTTCATGGCGTTGTCCGAAATCTTGCTTCATGAATGTATTGACAAATCGGCGATTTAAAAACAATATCACGGAAACCGGGCAAACGCAATCGGCAGATAAGGCTTGCAGTAAAGGAAACATCATGCGGATTTTTAAAACACGGCATTTCGAGGCCGTCACCGGTTATGAACTCGGATGGTCTCCGGTGGGCCGCCCCCTGATGACCTGCTTTTGTTACCGGGTGGGGCCGGTGTTGATCGATACGGGCATGCGGCATATGCGGTCGGCCGTCATGGATATAGCAGCCGAAAGCGGTGTGGAATCCGTCTTTTTGACTCATCATCACGAAGATCACAGCGGCAATGCCGGCGCGATCGCCTCCGAACTCGGTCTTGCGGTCTACGGTGGCGAGCAGACGGCGCAAAAATTGCGCCGGCCCCTTAAAATTTTTCCCTATCAGCACCTGATGTGGGGCGCTGCCGATCCGGTACATATCGAGATTTTTCCCGGCATCCGGCAAGTGGGGAAATTTCGGTTTGAGGCCGTGCCCACCCCGGGCCACAGCAGGGATCATCTGGTGTATCTGGAGCCCAATTACGGGTGGTTGTTTTCGGGAGACCTGTATTTGTCTCACCAGATCAAATATTTTCGGGTCGACGAGCATATTGATGAGCAGATTGACTCCCTGAAAAAGGTTTTGACCCTTGACTTTGATGCCCTGTTTTGCGGGCATCGCCCCCGGTCGGCCAATGGCAAGCATTATCTTCGGATGAAGCTGCAGTATCTGGAGGATTTTTTCGGCCGGGTGGCGGAATTGGCGCAGGCAGGCAAGAATGAAAAACAGATCATGCGGCAGCTGCAGTTACAGGAGCAGCGGCTGATCAAGTGGATGTGCTTCGGCAACGTGAGCATGAAAAACATGGTCCGGTCGGTGATGGCTTCGCTTCCCGGAAACGGAGAAAACCAGAGAGAATGAAACCCGTTTTATCCTGAAGCGTTTCAAAACATTTTCTGATTATCCGATTTACTCCAGTAACAGCCACTTTTTCGCGCCGCCGCTCAGCCGTAAAAGCAAAACAAGATTGTTGCCGTAATAATATCGCAGCGGCGCCATCACATCGCATTTTCCGTTACGGCTTCGGTGGGTCCTGCCGGGCGGCCTTTTTGAATTTTTCCAGCTGGTCGCGGTAGTAGGCGTGTTTGTCCGTAGCCCCGGCCAGGGCTTTTTTGGCGACGGAAACAGCTTTTTCGTAGCGGCCGTTGACATAGTAGCTTTCGGCCAGGGTGTCTAAGATATGGGATTGGCGGGAAATTTCCGCGGCTTTTTGGGCAAGGGCCAGGGCCTTTTCCGGCCGGTAAAACGGTTTTTCCTCGGCGGTGGCAAACAGCCAGGCCAGGTTGTTTAAGGCCCGTGGGCTTTGTGGATTCAAGGAAAGCGCGGACTGGTAGGCCGAGATGGCATCGGCGTGTTTGCGGCTGCTTTGATACAGGTCGCCGAGCATCAAATAAAGTTCCGGGTTGTCCGGTTCCTGCTCGATCTGCTGCTTGACCAGTTTGGCAAACACCCCCGTGGAAAGGGTCTGGCCGGCCGTGCCGAAGTGGAGGTTATAGCCGCCCCACGCGATGATGCCGATGGCCAGTAAGTACACGGCGATGCTGTAGCGGATTTTCCGGTGATGCCGGGCAATCCATTCCGGGTTGGATTCGCATCGGTTGAGATAGTCCACCCGCTGGCTGATGCTGAAATGGTGCCAGTTCGGTTTGTCCGGGGATTGACCGCTGGTATCTGCGATTTTTTTCAAAGTCGATATCAGCGGCCGGGCGGAATCGAGCAGGCTGTAGACATAGATGTCGGCCTGCCGTTCGAAATTGCGCATGAAGTACCCGAAAATATATCGGAAATAAACGAAAAACATCGCAATCATCGCCAGGCTGAATACCACGGAGACAGTGGAAGACTGTCCCGGTCCGCCGCCGCCGATCCAGCCGAATGCCGCTTCGCTGTATAAAAGGCCGTAAATGATGACATCCAGCATGGAAAAGGCGATTACCAGGTAGCCCACAAAAAAGAAAAGATAAAATACCAGGTGCTTTTGCTTGACATGGCCGATTTCATGGGCGATGACCGCATCGATTTCAACGGGGTCGAGGTAACGCAGCAGAGCGGGGGTCACCAGGATATAGCGGAAGCGCCGGACCAGCCCCATCACGCCGGCGGTCATCATCTTGCCCCCGAAAAGCGGCCAGAGCATGATCTCTTTATAGTCCAGACCGGCTTTTTTGCAGATATTTTCAATCCGAATCCGGTCGTAGCCTTCCTGCAGCGGCCGGCAGCCCCAGAACCGCTGGATCAGGGCCGGCCCGACAACGGCGATGATCATCAGGAAAAACAGGAAGTAAAGGATCTGTCCCTCGGTGGACATGAGAAAGGCCGCCGGGGCCTCATAGGGCAGGGCGGTGATCAGATCGGCGAGAAGGGACAGGCAGAACCAGGGCAGCAACACCGGCACGGAAAACGAAATGTTGGAAAACACATAGCGCCACCGGGAAATGCCCGTTCGGTAGAGCTTTTCCTGGATCGTGTACGAACAGGCCCAGACCGCGGAGAGATAAAGGACAAAAAGGCTCAGAAACAGCAGCGCTTCCAGGGTGGGCATCAGGTTGAAAATATAGACGTCGTTGAAGTAACCGCCCAGATCGAGCCCGTAGACATCAATGGCGAATATGACGATGGCCATGATCGACTGGCGGGTGACGATGGTGTTGTATTCCCGGTCGATGCGCTGATAATCGTCTCGTTCGATCCGGTCTTTCAGGCGATTAAACAGCAGCCAGGTCATCCCGACAAACAAAGCGGCTATGCCGAGAAAGAAAAAAAACGCCTGAAAAATCGGCAGCCGGGGTGCTGCCGTGGGCTGGTAGGTGGTATAGATCAGAAGGGCGACAATGAAATATAGAAAATTGCCAAACATTGGTTTCTATCCGGCCGTCTGGTTTGATGAGGGGTAAAAGCGCGCCTTTTCGCTGTAGATGCAGCCGCAGTATTGCTGGCGATACATGCCCATCTGCTTGGATTTTTCGATGCCGGTTTTCCACCCGGTCCGGAAATCGACGTAGTAAAACGGCACGCCCACTTCCTTTCCCACCGATTCGCCGATTTCAGCGACTAATGAATGATTCTGGAATTTGCTGTACAGCAGCGTGGAGGTGAAGTATTGGAATTTTCCGCTTTTTGCCAGCTTTGCCGTGGAATAGAGCCGGTCATAATAGCAGATCCGGCACCGGTTTTGCTCCCGAAACGCCATTTTTCGTAAAAACCCTTCCAGGTCGTATTCCTGCTGGTATATCATTTTTAGCCCGGTCTTTTCGGCATAGGATTTGACTGTGTTTTCGCGCTGCATGCACTCGGTATAGGGATGGATGTTGTGGCGGTAGAAGAAACCCATGACCATGAAATTTTCCTCGGCAAGGGTTTTTACCGGATAAATGGCACACGGGGCGCAGCAGATATGGAGAAGAATTTTCATTGCCGTTTTCCAAAAATCGCCGAACCCACCCGGACCCGGGTGGCACCTTCTTCGATGGCGGTTTCAAAATCGCCGGTCATGCCCATGGAAAGCTCGTCCATGGCCACGCCGCCGATGTTTTCGGCTTCAATACGGTCTTTCAGGTGGGAAAGGGCCCGGAAAAAGGGCCGGGCCCCTTCGGGATCGTCGAAAAAGGGCGGCATGGTCATCAAGCCCCGGATGGAGACGTGGGCAAACGTTCTGATCCTCCGGACCAGTTCAACGGTGTCTGCCGCTGCAATGCCCGATTTGGTCGCCTCTTCGCTGATATTGACCTGGATTAAAACCGGCTGGATTTTGCCGATCCGGGCTGCCTGCTTGTCGATTTCCCGGGCGAGATTGACCCGGTCGACCGAGTGGATCAGGTCGAAATATGAAACGGCGAACTTGGCCTTGTTGGACTGCAGGTGGCCGATAAAATGCCAGGCGACCCGGCGGCTTCCAAGGGCGTCGATTTTTTCCCGGGCCTCCTGGATATAATTTTCCCCCAGGCAATCAACGCCGGCGTCAATGGCTTCGCCCACCTTTTCGACGGGCACGGTTTTGCTCACGGCGACCAGGCCGATGGCATCCGGGGATCTCCCCGCGCGCGCGGCCGCGGCGCGGATGCGCCGGCGGACCGTTTCGATGTTATGTCGGATTGCGGTCATGGGATTACCCGGCACCTGTTGCATCGTCGATTTGCTGTGGCCAATGATGGATTTGCCGGTCCACGACTTGTGCCGCCGTTAAATGATCGATGACTTCGCAGAGGGGCAGGCCCACCACGTTGGTATACGAACCGTTGATCTGCTTGACCATGAAAGCGCCTGTGCCTTGTATGGCATAGCCGCCGGCTTTGTCATAGGGTTCGGGGGTATTGATATACCAGGCGATTTCCGCGGCCCGCAAAGTTTTAAACCGCCTCCAGTTTGCTTGTAAGTGGCACCGAAA
>JBNJEA010000248.1:0-2755 GCA_051745395.1 Thermodesulfobacteriota bacterium
GCGCACCGGCGCCTCATCTTCTGCCACGAGTACGGTGGCCGAGCCGGTGACCGGCGCGCTTTCGGCCTCGGTTTTTTCCGGCTGCCGGCGGGCCCGGGACGGGGCATGGGGGAGATAGATTTTAAAGGTTGTGCCCTGGCCCGGTTCGCTGTAAACCCAGATATGGCCGCCATGCTGCTTGACAATGCCGAAACAGGTGGCCAGGCCCAGTCCGGTGCCCTTGTCCTTGTCCTTGGTGGTATAAAAGGGTTCAAAGATTTTCAGCCGGGTTTGCGAATCCATGCCGAAGCCGTTGTCGCTGACCGATATCATGGCATGGGGGCCGGGGACCACCTCCTGTCTTTCCGCGGCATAGACCTCGTCGAGTTCCACGGCCGCGGATTCGATGGTCAGCTTGCCGCCGTCGGGCATGGCGTCCCGGGCGTTGATCACCAGGTTCATCATCACCTGTTCAAGCTGGGCAATGTCGGCGTCTATATATGTCGGCTCGGCTGCCGGATGGATCCGGAGTTCGATGTCTTCGCCGATCACCCGGTGCAGCAGTTTTTCAAGCCCGCCGATGACCTGGTTGATATCAACGGTCTGGATTTCAAGCACCTGCTTTCGGCTGAATGCCAGCAGTTGCCGGGTAAGGGCCCGGGCCCGGACACCGGCGTCATGGATTTGTTTTACCCCCCCGTGGCCGGGGTGATCGCTTTCCAGGTCTTCGAGGACCATCTCGGAATAGCCGATAATGATGGAGAGCAGGTTGTTGAAATCATGGGCCACGCCCCCTGCCAGCCGCCCGACGGCTTCCATTTTCTGGGCCTGGTGAAGCTGGCTTTCCAGTTCGCTTCTTTTCTGTTCGGCCTGTTTGGCTTCGGTTATGTCCATGATGTTGCCATACACGCGGACCACCCGGCCATCGACAATCTCGGGTTTTCCGGTGGTGCGGATCCAGGTGGTGGCACCGCTGGAAGTGATCAGCCGCAGTTCCAGATCATAGGGCTCGCCGTGGTGGGCGGCACGGAAAAAGGCCGTTTCAATGGTTTTTTGATCTTCCGGGGCATAAAAGGCCGTGTCTTGTTGAATGTCGTCCGGGTCGTGGTCTTGGCCCGACACTTCGTAGATGCGGTAGACTTCGTCGGTCCAGAAGATGCGGCCGGAATCGACATGGTATTCCCAGCCGCCGACCTTGGAAATCCGCTGGGTTTCCTGCAGGATCCGCTCGTTTTTGCGCAGATTTTCCTCCACTTGCTTGCGCTCCGAGATATCGTAGATGTCGCCGATAAAATGCAGGGGGCAACCGGCTGCATCGCGCAGCAGGGTGAAGCTGACATCGACCCACAGGGCGCTGCCGTCGGCGCGGATATAGCGTTTTTCCAGCCGCCGGCAGCGGCCCTTGTTCGCCAAAAGCTCTTCCATTGCATGCCGGCTGGGATCGATGTCTTCGGGGTGGGTTATGTCCTGAAAGCGCTTTTTCAGCAGGGTGTCGGCATCGTGGCCGAGCATCTCGCACAATGCCGGGTTGACGCGGTGGAAGCGTCCGTCGGGAAATACCAGGGCCCGGCCGATGGAAGCGTTTTCAAATGCACCCCGGAACAGTTTCTCGCTTTCGTGTAACGCGGTTTCCATGGCTTTAAACTCGGTGATGTCGGTGGTAAATCCGTCAATGGAGAAATCCCGGTCGCCGTGTTTTTTGCTGAGCCGGGCATTCATGGAAAACCAGCGATGCACCCCGTCGATTCGGACGGCTTCAAATTCAAACCTGTGGACTTCGCCGTGCTGCCGGATTCTTTCAACAAAGGTCTGCCGCCGGGCGGGCTCAGCATAAAGCTGTCGGCCCAGATCCGTGTAATGGGCGACGGCGGCTTCCGGCACATCGCTGCCCACCAGGGCCGCCATGTGCGGGTTGATGTAGTTGACCCCGCCGCTGGCATTGCTCTGGAAAATGCCGATCGGGGCGTTGTCAAACAGGTCCCGGTAACGGGCCCGGCTTTGCTGCAACTTATGCTCGGCCGCTGCCCGCTTTTGTTCTTGTTCCATGAGCTCCACGGCCAGGGCCAGGTCCATTGCCAGTTCATCGAGCAGATGGATTTCATCTGTGTCGAAAAAATCGGCGGTGTCGGCATAAAGGCAGAACACGCCCCGGGTCTGGCCGCCCACGGTGATCGGAAAGGCGGCGGCGGATTGGTGGCCCATTTCTGTAACTTTTTGTTGCCACGGCTGCGGCCGGCTGCCGGATTCGATGCGGTTGACCACCCCGTGCCAGCCCTGCCGGATCACGGTATCGGCAAGCCCGCCTTCGTTGAGTTCGTATCCGGCGATAAAATCGGAAAGGCTCTGCCGGCTTCGGCCGTTTCGGTCCGCAAAGGCCTCGATGTGCACATGGCCGGTTTCCGGCCGGATCATGCCCAGCCAGGCCAGGCCAAAGCCGCCGTCTTCCATGGCAATGCGGCAGCCTGTTTGAAACAGTTTCTCCGGCTCCCGGATGCGGACAATGGCCTGGTTGATATTGCTCAGCATGGCATAGACGCGGTTGAGGCGGCGGATTTGGGATTCCTTGTGTTTCCTTTCCACGATTTCACCGATCAAGGCCGCGGCACTGGCCAGACGCCGCTTGGCAATATCGATGATAAACTGCGGCCGGGAGCGATAGGCAGAGGCGGTTTCGTAAAGGGTCTCGACTTCGATGCCGTAGCGGCGGGCCAGTTTTTCCAGGCTCCGGCGGTCCGTGGGCGGGTCGCCGTATCCCATGTTGATGACCCCGATGACT
>JBNJEA010000249.1:0-2732 GCA_051745395.1 Thermodesulfobacteriota bacterium
ATTTCCAGGCGTCCCGGCCATCGGTGGTTTTCCATGCCGTTTTTTATGTCATCCAGTGTCAGCGAGACATTCTGCCGCATGAGTATTTCGCATGACGCAAGCACGAGTGCGGCGTTATCAAGCTGGTGAATCCCGCGCAGGGAAGAACGCATGTCTGTCCACCTGTGGTCTATGCCGAGGTAGGTAAATCCCGGTTCCCCGCCTTTTGTCTGCTTTCTCCGGATCCGGAAATCCCTGCCGCGCCGGAAAAGCGGTGCGTTTTTTTCCGCTGCGATACCTTCCAGCACGCCTGCGGCCGATTTCTGGTGGACCCCGGTTACAGCCGGGGTTTCCGGCTTGATGATCCCGCCTTTTTCCGCTGCGATCTGTGCAATGGTGTTTCCCAGGTAGGATTTGTGTTCCAGTGAAATATTGGAAATGACGCACAAGGCGGGCGCCAGAATGTTGGTGGCATCCAGCCGCCCGCCCATGCCGGTTTCAATTACCGCCCAGTCCACCTCTGCTTTGGCAAAGGCGTATAAGGCCATGGCAGTGGAATATTCGAAAAACGTGGGCTCCCGCTCGGCCGGGGCAACCGCCTTTACCGCCCGGTATGCCTCGACAACTCCGGAATCCGTTATCTGCTGCCCGTTGATGCATATGCGTTCGTTAAACCGCACCAGGTGCGGGGAGGTGTAGAGTCCTGCCCGGTAGCCGGCCGCATGCAGGATGGCAGCAAGTGCCGAGGCAATGGAGCCCTTGCCGTTGGTGCCGGCCACGTGAATAACGGAAAAGTTTTTTTCCGGCCTTCCCAGGCCCGTTAGCATGGCATCAATGATATCCAGGCCCAGCTTGATGCCGAATCTGCGCAGGGCAAACATTTCCGCCAGGCACTGGTCATAGGTCATTTGCGTCATGGAATCTGCTTTCCGGGAAAATACAGCGTAAAAAACCCGGCGGCAATGGCAGCCGGCCGGGTTTTTCAGTGAATATGATGCTTTGCTGCTGCATCGGTGCTGCAGGCATCAGGACCTGCGTGATCGCATGCGCTTCTTGGCCTCGGCGATCCGTTGGCGGCGCAGGGCTTCGCGTTTTTTGCGACGTCTGTATTCGCTGGGCTTTTCGTAGTTTTTCTTCAACCGCAACCGCTTGAACATGCCGTCATTCTGAATTTTCTTCTTCAGGACGCGCATGGCCTTTTCAAGATCGTTGTCTTCTACTTTGACCGCGATTTCCTTCAAATATTTCAACCCCCTTTACAAAAAGATTTGGTTACCTTGTATCTTAAGATGTTGTGCAGAAATGTCAAACCATCGAAACCCTTCAGCTCCGGACGTCTGCCGGAAACAAAACTATGCGGGAAGCTTGGAGACCAGCTCATCTGCAACTTCCTTGACGCTGTTTTTGCCGTCAAGGGTAATATAGTGCATGTTCGGGTCTTTTTCGGCCACACCCCGGAAGTAGTACGCCGCGGCCAGGGTGCCGCTTTGCGTATCATAGTAAATGCCATGGCGTTTGTCGATGGCAGCCTCGTCCTGGTCATCTGAGCGGGTCTGCAGTTCGCCGCCGCATACCCGGCACTTGTCCCCGTCCGGCTTGATGGCGTCAATGAAAATGTTGTTGGGATGGTTGTTGTCGTTGACGCAGAGCCGGCGGCCCATGATCCGGTTTTTGGCGATTTCCCGGTCAAGTTCGATTTCCACGACGATGTCCAGGTTCATCCCCTCGTTTTTCAGCGCCTCGTGGAGCTTGATGGCCTGGTTCTTGTTTCTGGGAAAGCCGTCCAGGAGCCATCCGTTTTTGCAATCGTCTTCTTTGAGCCGATTGAGGATCATCGGGATGGTGATGTCGTCGGGCACGAGCTCGCCCTTGTCAATGTAGGACTTGGCCTGCTTGCCCATTTCGGTCCCGCCCTTGATGTTTTCCCGGAAAATGGCACCGGATTCAATATGCGGAGTGTTGAATTTATCCTTGAGAATTGCTCCCTGCGTGCCCTTGCCGCTTCCGTTGGGCCCGAAAAACAAAATGTTCATAGCCGCTTACTCCTTTTGCCAGAGGTTTACATCAATGCCGAAAACCGTTTTACGGGTATCATTTGCAAAATGCATTTCAATACTAAAAAGGAGGTTTCCTGTCAAGCGCAGTTTGAACCGGTATACAAAAAAGTCGGATACGGCAAGTCGGGCACGGATTTTCCGTGTTGTTCACTTGCCTGATTTTTCGAGAATTTTTCTAACAAACGCCAGTGCCTGTTCCCGGTTTTCCAGACTTCCGGCCAGCCGTTTTTCCTCCACCTGGCGCAGTATCCGGGCAAAACGCGGCGAGGGTGTAAGGCCGAATTCTTCGATGAGGTCGCGGCCGGTAATCAGGGGAGGGCGCGCGGCAGCCGGCAGGTGCTCGTTTGCATATCCGGCAAGAAGCATGCGGGCAAATTGCGTAAAACCGGAGACTTCCGATTCCTTTTTGCCTGCCATGTCCGCTGATGCCAGCAGGAGCAGGTCCGGTGTCCAGGGCGCGGTTTTCATGAAAAACCGGCTGACGGTCTCGGGCCGGAGCTTTGCCTGCTGATGGAGAAGATACAGAAAAAGCGGCCGGAGATGATTTTTGACCAGAAAGGCCACGTATTCGTTTTCCGCATTGGAAAAGCGCATGCGCCGGTTGATTTCCCGGGCCATTTCAGCGCCCTTGGTTTCGTGCCCGTAAAAGTGGATGCCGCCGTGTTCATCCGCGGTTTTGCACCGGGGCTTGCCGAT
>JBNJEA010000250.1:0-2731 GCA_051745395.1 Thermodesulfobacteriota bacterium
CTGCGTATCCCAAAGCCAATCCTTGATCAAACGGGTATCTTGGATGAAGTTGAAATTGAGGTTGAAAAAAATCAGATTATCATTCGACCGGTTAAAAATGTTCGTGATGGCTGGGCGTCCGCTTTCAAAAAGATGCGCGAAAATGGTGATGACGAACTGATCATTGATGAAAATATTTCAGCTTCATGGGATGAAGAAGAATGGCAGTGGTAATTAAGCGATTTGATGTTTTTTTGGCCAATCTTGATCCTACGATCGGATCGGAAATTCAAAAGACCAGGCCTTGTTTGGTGATCTCTCCGGATGAAATGAATCTCAATATACGCACAGTGATTATCGCCCCGATGATCTCTGCCCAAAAGGCATATCCAACCCGGGTCTCCTGCACTTTTCACAAGAAAAAGGGGCAAATTGTATTAGACCAGTTACGAACAATAGATAAAGCAAGACTTGTCAAAAAGCTTGGTACGATAGATCCAAAAGCCCAATTAGACGTTATCTCAATACTGCAGAAGCTTTTTGCATTTTAATATACAGGCCCAACCTGCCGCTGATGCCGGGTCGCTGGGTCATGACATCATCCGCACCGCCAATTCCAGCACATCCACCTGTCATGAAAGCCCAAACACCAGGCACTCATGGCCGGCATCAGCGCGATTCATTTTCTGAAGCACCCACAACACGCATCGACAGATATCGTATGTTTAAAACCATACTTTTGCGTAAAAGGACCATGCCATGAACAAACAAAAACACGCTGATATCCCGGAAGTGGATATTGTTTTGTGGGGGGCCGCCGGTTTTGTCGGCCGGCTGCTGGCGGCCTGGCTGTGGCCGAAATACGGGGCCTCGGGAGACGTTCGGCTTGCACTGGGCGGACGCAACAAATCCGAGCTGGAAGCGGTTCACAAGGAGCTGAAGGCGGACGACAGACTGCCGCTGATTGTCGGTGATGCGCTTGATGAAACGTTTATAGATGCGCTGACAAAAAAAGCCCGGCTCATTGTGTCCACCGTCGGCCCCTATGCCAAATACGGCTCAACGCTGGTGGCGGCCTGTGCCGCCAATGGCACGGATTACTGCGACCTGTCTGGTGAAACCCCGTGGATGCACCGCATGATTACTGCCCACCAGAAAGAAGCCGAAGCCTCCGGCGCCCGCATCGTCCATTCCTGCGGGTTTGATTCCATTCCCTCGGACCTGGGGGTGCTGTTTTTGCAGACCCTGGCGCAAAAACGCTTCGGCCGTCCCATGACGGACGTGAAATTGCGGGTCAAAGCCCTTCGCGGCGGAGCCAGCGGCGGAACCGTGGCCAGCATGTTAAATGTTATTGAAGAAATCCGCAAAGATCCGGAGGTGGCGAAAATCGCCAAAAACCCCTATGCTCTGGCCCCGGAGGGGATGCGCAGCGGCGTTCGCCAGCCCAACGTGTCCACGCTTGAATATGATAAGGATGTTGGCAACTGGGTCGCCCCTTTTGTCATGGCCGCCGTCAATACCCGGGTGGTGCACCGGTCCAACGCGCTGATGGATTATGCCTGGGGCAAGGCGTTTAAATATGACGAAGCCATGATGATGGGCGACGGCCTGACCGGCCGCCTCCGCGCCGCGGCTTTTGCCGGAGGCATAGGCGCATTCATGCTGGGCGGGTATTTTACCCCCACGCGCTTTTTAATGAAAAAGACGCTGCTGCCGAAACCCGGTGAAGGGCCATCCCCCGAAGCACGCGAGTCCGGGTTTTACAAACTCTACCTGGTCGGCAAGGACGCCGAAGGAAACGAGATGCGCGTCACCGTAAAAGGCGACCGGGACCCCGGCTACGGATCAACCTCCAAAATGCTGGGGGAAACCGCTATGTGCCTGCTGACCGAAATCGGAAAAAAGGATCTAAACGGCGGATTCTGGACGCCGGCCACCGCCATGGGGCAGAAACTGATTGACCGCCTGAGCGCCAACGCCGGCCTGACTTTTGAAACGGAAAACAAATAATATTCGACAAGGAAGGCATTTCCGTCAGAAGCCATATAAGAAAATCAAACTGCCCGGGATTATGTAAGCCCTTCTTTTTGATGCCAAAAAGGCGGCGCTAACCGAAACCAGCCGTTTCCATATCGGCCTTTAATGAGTAAACCTTTGCCGGATCTCATCAACGGCCATTGCCCGTTCCCTTGAACGGCCTCCTCGAATTGCATCGACCAGTGCCAGAAGTTCATATAAAGCATGGTCTTTCATTGCCGCCTTAGGGGCTGACCGGTACAATGGCGAAAATGATGCGCCACGCGTGTTGCCCATTGAATCCGGCCATACAGGGAGCAATTCATCCGAAGAAGGCATTGAATCCAAAGGCGCCACAGTATAAATGGTGGGTATACCCCGGGTGATTTCCCCTCTTTCCGGAAAAAAAACATACCGTATGCCATGAACAATAAACTCTTCCAGCGTGCTCCGGTTAACATGAATACCATTTTGAATAATATTTACCAAATGGGCGGAGATGGCGCGCTTGACTGCGGCATGCACTTCTGACGGACTCATAAAGAGTTCCACCGCTAATTGATTATATGTCCACGGCTTCTCCCGGATCGCAACAATCTTTAATAGCACCAATATATCTTGCGATTTGAGCATGATCGCCCCCCCTTCTGTATTCGTAATTCGCGAATCGCAAATAACGAATACTTTATTCGGCGAGCCTTGTCAATAAAGAAAACATTTCCACCGCATACAACCT
>JBNJEA010000251.1:0-2701 GCA_051745395.1 Thermodesulfobacteriota bacterium
GGACTACCGGCGCAGCCCGGGCATTTGCATTCACTGCAGTCTGGGCTGCCATACCACGGTATCCGAGCGATACCGGCAGATCGTCCGGATGGAAGGCCGACACTCGGATGATGTCAACGGCCCCTTTATCTGCGACCGCGGGCGTTACGGGTTTTATTATGCCAATCGCTCCGACCGGCCCCGTAAAGGTGTCATAGACGGAAAAACCGTTGCCCCTTTGCAAGCCGCGGAAACAGCGGCGGAAAGACTTGCGGCGATTTCCGGCAAAAAAGGGGCAGCCGCCGTGGGCGTGGTGGGATCGGCCCGCAGCAGCCTCCAGACACAGGCCGCCCTGGGCCAACTCTGCCGGCAGGAGGGCTGGCAGTCCCCGGTTTTCTGGGACCGAAAACTGTTGGCCGATAATGCCAAAGTCGCCGTGTCCAGCCTGACCCCGGAAACCGCTGTTTCCATGCGGCAGATCCACATGGCCGATTTTATCCTGACCGTGGGCGCCGACCCGGTAAACGAAGCCCCCATGCTGACTTTGGCCATGCGCCAGGCCTGGCGGGAGGGCGCGCAGGTCGCAGCCATAGACTGCCGGCCCCTGGACTGGCCCTTTTCCTTTGACCAACTGACCTGCCGGCCGGGCGAAATGGCGGAAATGCTGGATCAAATCATTTCGAAAATATCCCGGCCCGATCCGTCCCCGACGGCGACGGAAAGCAGAACCGCCGCTGTTATTGCGGCATTGCAGAAAGCCGAATGGCCGGTGGTGGTCTGCGGCACCGAGATAACCGATCCGGCAGCCGTTGCAAAGGCCGCCGAGCTGACGCGGGTTTTGCAGGAAAATGACAAACCGGCCGGCCTGTTTTACATTTTGCCGCAGGCCAACAGTTTCGGGGCGGCGTTGCTCGATTCAAACGGCGACACCGCCGGTGACATGGTGCAGAAAATCGAAAACGGCACGGTTTCGGCACTGGTGGTGGTGGAAAGCGATTTATGGGAGCAATTTCCCGATCGCCCGCGGCTGGAAAAAGCCCTGAAAAAACTTGATCTGCTGGTGGCCGCCGACTTTGTGGACACCGAAATGGTGCGCCGCGCCGATATCGTCATTCCGACCCAGACCCTGTTTGAAGCCGGCGGCGTTTACGTCAACCAGGAAGGCCGGGCCCAGCAGGCCGTATCCGTTTTTCCCGGCGGGCTGCCCATTGAAATCACCGGCGGCGGCGACCATCCGCCGCGGACTTTCGGCCCCGAAATCCCCGGCGCCGACATCGAGTCCGCCTGGCAGGCGGCATGGCGGCTGGCCGGCCGGGAGCCGATCGCCTCGAAGGAACAGATGCTGGAATGGATGATGGAAAGTTACCCGGTGCTGGCGCCCCTGCAGCACATGACAGACGAGGGGATTCGGCTGCTTTTGCCGCAAAACCGGCAGCCGGAAACGGGGAGAAGAGCAGGGCACATACCGGACGGCGCGCTGGAAATACTGCCCGCTGGCGCCACCTTCGGCGATGAAAGCCTGTCTCGGCATTCGGAGTGCCTCCAAACCTTCCAAACCTTTGCCAAACCGGCCGAGGCCTGGATCAGCGTGTCCGATGCCGAAAGCCTGAGTATCGCCGAAGGCGATACCTTGGAATTGCCGTTTGCCCAATCGGCGGCGGCATTAACGGCCCGGATTTCAGACAAAGTCGCCCCCGGCGTGCTGGTGATATACCGACAGCCGGACCTCTTCTGGCAGCAGTTTGCCGACGGCGGACGTTTTTATATTGATAAAACAGAATTGGGTTATCCGGAAAATTCCAAATTTTAATTTTTGTTGACGGAGCATTGCGGGAATGCAGAACCATAATAAAAAAAACATTGCTTCGCCTGTCATGCCTGCGGACCTGTACCGGACCCTTTCGGGAGACAGGCATCCAGTAACTTTTTGCCTTCTGGAAAACTGGATACCTGCCTTCGCAGGTATGACGGCCGGGGAGAAGTGCATTTTCTTGTTAGCTAATTCATTCACTAAGGTCGTCACTAAAGTTTTACGGATAAATAGAGCTCTTTTCAGGGTCTTTCGGGTTTTGCCTTGGAGACCAGTTTTTAAAACAGCGGCTCTAAACCATAAACCCTGAAGCTTGAACCCTATACCATAAACCTTAAACCTTAAACCTCGAGTAATCCCATGGGCCTCTGGCTGCTCGGCTACCTCATTCTAATCGGCAAAATCACCATCATCCTCACCGTGGTGATGATCGTGGCGGCCTATTCGGTGCTGCTGGAGCGCAAGCTGCTCGGCCGTTTCCAGGCACGCATAGGGCCGAACCGCGCCGGTATCTTCGGGGTGCTGCAGCCGATTGCAGACGGCATCAAGCTGCTGGTCAAGGAAGATACCATGCCCGAGGGCGCCGAACGTTTTCTTTTTTTGATCGCCCCGTTTATCGTGGCGGCAACAGCCCTGCTGATTTTTGCCGTGGTGCCGTTCGGCACCGAAGTCACATTGTTTGGCAAACCGGTACCCATGGTGATCACGGACATCAACGTCGGGCTGCTCTACGTGCTGGCGTTGTCGTCTTTGAGCGTCTACGGCATCGCCCTGGGCGGCTGGGCGTCGAATTCCAAGTTCGCCCTGCTCGGGGCCATCCGGGGGGCGGCCCAGATGATTTCCTATGAGCTGGCGCTCGGGCTGTCGATTGTGCCCGTGGTCATGCTGGCCGGCTCGTTTTCCCTGGTCGAT
>JBNJEA010000252.1:0-2699 GCA_051745395.1 Thermodesulfobacteriota bacterium
GTCTGTGTCTCCTCTGTGTCCTCTGTGGTGAAAACCACCCTCCCCGCATTGTCTACCCCACTTAATCTTTTTTTTTTGAGATGGCTTGGCGTTCATACGGGTTCAGGCTTGTAAATTCTCCCGGCGACATCTCCATGCCCTCCCCGTGAAGGCTGTCGGGAAAATATTTTCGCCGTATTTGCGTCGATGTTTGCCTACAATCCACCCAGCCAGTCGATGAGCAGCCGGACGCCGAAACCGGTGCCGCCCGAAGGACAGTAGGCATTGGCCTTGTCCGAAAAAGCGGGCCCCGCGATGTCGATGTGCGCCCAGTTGACGTCCTGCACGAATTCGGAGAGGAACAGCGCCGCGGCAATGGCCCCGCCCCACCGGGATTTGCCGACATTCCGGATGTCCGCGATGTCGCTTTTGAGCATGTCCCGGTAGTCCTCCGGCATGGGCATGGCCCAGCAGCGCTCATGGGTTTTTTCCCCCGATGATACGAGCCGGGCGGCCAGCCGGGCATCAAAGGAGAAAACCCCTGCGAATTTATTCCCCAAGGCCATTTTGCAGGCCCCGGTCAGGGTGGCCACGTCGATGAGGGTGTCCGGGTTGTACTGCTTGACGGCATAAAAAATCGCATCGGCCAGGATCATCCGCCCCTCGGCGTCCGTATTGGCGATCTCGACGGTCTTGCCGGAGGCGGTCCGGATGATATCCCCGGGGCGGTAGGCATTGCCCGAAGGCATGTTTTCCACCAGGGGAAGGATACCGATGATCCGGTGGCCGATCGCCATTCGGGCCGCCGTAATCAGGGTTGCGGCAACGGCGGCGGCGCCGGCCATATCCTGCTTCATGTCCGTGATCCCGCTGCCCGTTTTGAGATTGAGCCCGCCGGAATCAAAGGTGACCCCTTTTCCCACGAGCGCGATGGTCTTGTCGTACTTGTCGGGGCGATAGTCGATCACCACCATACGGGGCCGGGTGTCGCTGCCGGCGCCCACGGCCAGCAGGGCGTGCAGTTTGTTTTTCCGGATATTTCTCTCGTCGATATCAACGATGGTGAGGTTCTCCATGTCCGCCGCCTTGACGATGGAGCGGGCAAACATATCCGGCCGCTTGTCGTTGGGCGGCGCGCTCACCCAGTCCCGGGCCATGATCGTACCCCTGCAGACAGCCTCGATACCGGGGACGGCTTGTTCAAAGGCGTCCTGCCGCGACGGCTCAACGTGAACGGTGATTGTTGACAAGGGCTTTTTTTTCCGGTCCTGCTTGTAAAAGTCGAACCGGTGGTTGCCGAGCAATGCCCCTTCCATTATGGCATGCACGAACGCTTTTTTTCCGCAGCCGCAAAAAACGATGTCCATTTGCCTGGACTGGATGGCCCGTTTTACCGCTTTTCCGGCGGCTGTGCGGAAAGACTCGGGATCGGCCTTTTCCTTTTTGCCGACGCCGATAAAAAGCACCCGGGAGGCCGAAACGCCTTCGGGGTCGTAGAGCATCAGTTCATCGCCGGCACCCCCTTTGAATTCGGGGTATGACATGGCCCGGCCGATCAGCTTTACAACAACCGGGTTGCGTGACAAATCCGCATCCTCGCATACGGGGATTGCCAAAAAGCCGGTGTTACATTGTCCAAGATCTTCAACAGTTATATGCAGCAATGGCTACTCCTTGTTGTTGCGCTTTGTCTTTGCCGCTTTCAGGACCCGGCAGCGGCTACATCTTCCGTTCTTTGCGGATCACTTCCCAGGCGGCCTGGATCTCGTGGAATCGCCTGCCGGCATCGGCGGCGAGCGTTTCCGGCAGGTCCCTGGCCGAAATCGCGTCGGGGTGGTATTCCTTGACCAGTTTCCGGTATTGTTTCCTGAGGGTTTCGTTTTCATCGGCGGGCTTGCAGCCGAGCACTTCGTAATATCTGGCGTTTGGCGCTTTGATACGCGGAGGTTTGGTGTCGTCGTTGTCATAGAGGTGCCCCACGGTCGCACCGGCAACGGCGCCCCACGGGCCGCCGAAAACAAAACCGATGCCGCCGCCCAGAACTTTCCCTTTGTATCCCATAGTATATTGCTTCCTGTATGGTAATGGTTATCAGGGCACGGCTTGCCGCGCCTGTATGGACTGTGCTATGCGATCAGTTCGCGCCGGAGCATGTCCAGGGCCACGTACGCGAAAATCTCCTTGTTGGCCGCCCTGTCCCGGAACGGAAGCAAGCGGCGTTTGGAGATCACCCCTTGGGGCCCGGCAATGGCAACGCAGAGGGTCCCCACGGGTTTGTCGTCCGTCCCGCCGGTCGGCCCGGCAATCCCGGAGGTGGCAACACCATAGTCCGCACCGGATATACGGCGGATGCCCGCGGCCATCTCGCCGGCCGCCTGCTCGGATACCGCGCCGTACGCTTCAATGGTATCCGGTGAAACACCTAGTATAGCAGTTTTTGCCTCGTTTGCATAGGTGACCGCCGACAGGAGGAAATAATCGGAACTGCCGGACACATTGGTCAGATGATCAGAAATCAGCCCACCGGTGCAGCTTTCGGCAACGGCCACGGTAAGGCCTTTTCCCGTGAGGAGCCGTGCGACCACCGTTTCCAGGGCTTCCCCGTTGTCAGAAAATATCCAGCGGCCCAAAGCCTCGTGAACCCGACCGGCGGCCTCCTCGATCCGGGAGCCGATTTTGTCCGAATCCCGCCCGAATGCGAACAGCTTGACAATGATTAC
>JBNJEA010000253.1:0-2686 GCA_051745395.1 Thermodesulfobacteriota bacterium
GGGCCTTGTTGAAGCCAAGCGGCGACGTGTATTTGAAAGTCAACGCCGTGGATCACAAGCCATACGCCTACACGGACCCCGAGGTGCTGCGGGCGGTCATCGATTATTTCAAAAGCGGCGGGGCGCGCAACATCTACGTAATCGAAAACTGCACCCAGGGCAATATCACGCGCCTGGTGTTCAAAGTCACGGGACTCGACCGGGTCTGCCGGCAGACCGGGGCGATTGCCGTCTATCTCGATGAAACCGAAGCGGTGCCGGTTTACCTGGAAGGCTTGCAGTCCTTTATCGAGATCTCCGCCTTTGTTTACGAACGGCTCATGGAACAGGCGGATCAAAACTTATATATCTCGCTGCCCAAGCTCAAAACGCATTCCATGTCCCAGGTCACGCTTTCCATCAAGAACCAGTTCGGGCTGGTGCACCAGTCCAGCCGGATCGCCGATCACAACTTCCGCCTGCACCAGAAATTCGCCGACATCTACCGTTTGCTGCAACCGGATTTCGTGGTCGTCGACGGTTTGATCGCCACCAATCACGGCCACTACATCGCACAAAAGCATGTGGAGCAATGCGTGGTCCCGATGGACTGCTTAATCGCCGGCGCGGATGCACTTGCGGTCGACACCGTTGCGGCAAAATTTCTCGGCTACGAACGTAAGGCCGTCTATCACCTGGAACGGGCCGCCCAAACCGGCATCGGACAAAGCCGGCCGGATGCGATCCGCATCGTCAACGAAGACATTTTTCAAAACCGCCGACAGGCACTGACCCATGAGCTGCTGGATCGATTTCCGCCGGATTTGACCATTCTGCGCGGTACAACCCGGTGCTGCCCGGAAGGTTGCCGGCGCAACACCGAAACCGTGGTGGAGATTTTCTACAACGACCACGGCGGCAAAGGCGATTTCACCATCCTGATGGGAAAAGACATCGATCCGGACGCCGTGGCCGACATTAATGCGCCGGTCCATATCGCCGGCAGTTGTGCCATATCGGATTACGGCCCCCAGTTGACCCGCCGTTTCGGGAAAAAAAACGTTACCTTCTCCC
This sequence comes from Thermodesulfobacteriota bacterium, assembly GCA_051745395.1. Classification (GTDB taxonomy): domain Bacteria; phylum Desulfobacterota; class Desulfobacteria; order Desulfobacterales; family Desulfosalsimonadaceae; genus JBNJEA01. The sequence continues at coordinate 1,054 of JBNJEA010000253.1, forward strand.
ACGGCTGCAACAACCTCTCCGAAACCGTGCACGCCCTGTTCCGGCACATGCAGGTCTCGCCGTTTCAGCTTGCCGGCATGAACCCGGCCGCCTCGCTTTTCGGCCTGGCCAGAGCCCGCTTGAACGGGTCAAAAGCCTTGATTCCCCCTTTATTGTAAACGTGTTTTCCTGCCGGGTTTCACCGGGTGGGGATATTGGGTGGGGAAATGGAGTGAGGAAAGCTCCCTATATAAACGGCTTTTTCTTTTCCCGGTTTGTATTTTCGCGCAAAGACGCAAAGGCGCAAAGTTTTAAAGTCTTCTTGGCGATCTTGGCGGCTTGGCGCGAAAATTGAAAAGAATTCGATGGCGCCTCAATCACCGGCATCATCCGGATAAGCAGACGTATTTTCAATAGCCGCCAGCCGATGCAGTATGGGCGGATGGGAATAGTTTAACACCACGTAGAGCCAGTGCGGGGTCAGGTTGGACAGGTTGTGGGTGGCCAGTTTTTTCAGCGCCGTTGCCAGCGCTTCTTTGTCGCCGGTGGTTTCGACGGCGAACCGGTCGGCGGCGTATTCGTTTTTCCGCGACACCATCTGAAAGACAATACTCATGAAAAAATCGATCGGCGCATAGAGGATGCCGAAAAAGACCAATCCGGCATAGACCGAGACATGGTCCATGAAAAACGCGTCAAACAGCATGGGCGAAGAGATAAACAGGGACAGCAGATACAGCAGGATACCGGTCTGGACAATGCCGGCGGCCAGCATCCAGACGATGTGTTTTTTCTTGAAATGCCCCATCTCGTGGGCCAGCACCGCCAGCAGTTCGCGCACGGTGTGGTTTTCGATCAACGTGTCGAACAAAACGATCCGCCGGTGTTTGCCAAAACCTGTAAAAAAGGCGTTGGACTTGCTCGACCGCTTCGATCCGTCCATGACATAGATGTTTTGCAGGGAAAAATTGATCTTTTTCGCGTATTGCATGATGGCGGATTTCAATTCCCCGGGCGAAAGCGGCTCGAACTTGTTAAACCACGGCATAATCCAGGTCGGCACGATATACTGCATGACAATGATGAAAACGCTTACGGCAATCCAGCAGTACCACCAGGCATTTGCCCCGGCGTACCGGAAAAACAGCAGCACCGCCAAAAGCAGCACGCCGCCCACGACAATGCCAAGCAGCAGCTTTTTCACGGTATCCGAAACAAAGACGCCCACCGTGGACCGGTTAAAGCCGAATTTTTCCTCGATGACAAAGGTGTTGTATACGGAAAACGGCAGCGATATCAGCGCCTTTAATCCAAACAGCACCCCCACGTAAATCAGGCCCCGCAAGACCGGCATTTCGACAATCGAACGAACCCATTCATCGAGCATGGCAAAGCCGTGGCCAAACCAGAACACGAGAAAAACCGCGGTCTGGACGCCGGAGACCACCCACCCGAAGCGGGTGTTGGTTTTCAGGTACTGCTGGGAGCTCCGGTATTTGTCGGCATCGTAATATCCCGCAAAGGGTTCGGGCACACGGGTGCTCATCTGCCGCAGGTTTAAAATATCGGCCGCGGTATGCAGCACAAGATCGGCAAACAGGGCGATTAGAATAATGGCAGCAACCGGGTTTATGGAAATTTCAAACACGCTTGT